>DASSHB010000001.1:0-12977 GCA_035693125.1 Candidatus Limnocylindrales bacterium
AGCGCCACGGGCCGCCCGCCGTGCTCCTGGAACCGGAGCAGGCCCATGATCGGGACGAGATGGCCGATGTGGAGGGCCGGCCCCGACGGGTCGAAGCCGTTGTAGCCGGCGATCGTCCGGCCGGTCGCCAGGCGGGCCGGCAGGCCGGGCGTCGTCGCGTGCAGGATGCCCCGCCAGTCGAGCTCCTCGAGGAGGCCGCCGAGCTCGCCCGCGGTGCCGCCGGCGGCGCCCGCGGAGGGCGTCACAGGGCCGCCGGCCGAGCCGTCTCGACCGACCGAATAAGGGGGGCCACCACGGCCCCTATGCTATCGTGCGGCCCGACATGCAGACCAGCCTCGCGCGGCGGCAGCGTCATCGACGCGCCACCGGTCGCGGACGGCCTCGCGGATCCTCCACCGTCCGGAGGGTCGCGATCGCGATCCCGATCATCCTCTTCGCCGTCTTCGTGCTCGTCGGCCTTGCCGGCCTCATGGGCGTGGCCGCGGCCTACAACTACTACAGCCAGGGCCTGCCAGATCCCAAGGACACGCTGAGCGGCCTCACCTTCGATCAGCAGACGGTCCTCACCGACCGGACCGGCAAGGTCAAGCTCGCCAGCCTCGGCGAGTTCAAGCGCGAGGTCGTCACCTTCGACGAGATCCCGCCCGAGATGCTCGATGCGACGACCGCGATCGAGGACAAGGATTTCTGGTCGAACCCGGGCTTCGACCTCTTCGGCTTCGTGTCGGCGACGCTCGACACCCTGAACGGCCGGCCGCGCGGTGGCTCGACGATCACCCAGCAGCTCGTCCGCGCCCGCCTCCTCCCGGAGGCCGCATTCCAGGGCAGCCGCGAAGAGCGCAAGGTCCGCGAGATCATCCAGTCGCTCCGGCTCACCCAGGCCTACCCCGGCGAGGACGGCAAGCGCGAGATCATCACCGCCTATCTCAACCAGAACTTCTACGGCAACCAGTCGTACGGGGTGAAGGCGGCGGCCCGGACCTACTTCAACAAGGACCTCAAGGACCTGACCCTCGCCCAGTTCGCGGTTCTGGCGGCGATCCCCCAGTCGCCGTCGGCGTTCGACCTGGTGAAGAACGCCGAGGAGAACTGCACGGTCACCGTCAAAGCCGGCGCGGACTGCCCCGACAACAAGACGGTCCTCCAGGTGCCGACGACCGCCGAGGTCTACCAGCGCCGGAACTACATCCTCGACCTGATGAAGACGCGCAGCCCGCTGTCGGGCGCGGCGCACTCGCCTCAGGACTACGAGGCGGCCAAGGCCGAGCCCCTGATCCTGGCGCCCCCGCCCGGCGTCCAGTGGCTCGCCCCGCATTTCGTCTGGCAGGTCCGCACCCAGCTTGCCGGGATTGTCTGTCCGAACAAGCCGATCGACGAGTGCAGCGAGATCGACACCGGTGGCTACCGGGTGACGACGACGCTCGACTGGAAGATGCAGACGACCACCGAGAAATGGCTGTACGCCGCCGCCCGCGCCCCGAACCTCAACGACACGACCGCCCGCCTGAAGAACCTGAAGATCCCGAGCAAGGACTGGGGCTGGCTCCGGAACCTGAGCGGCAAGAACCTGAACAACGGGGCAGCCGGCATCATCGACTACCGGACCGGCGAGGTTCTGGCCTACGCGGGCTCCGCCAGCTACACCGCGAAGGGCACGAAGAAGTTCCAGCCCAAGTTCGACGTCCTGTCCGACGGCTGGCGCCAGCCCGGATCGTCGATCAAGCCGATCAACTACTCGATCGGCATCGAGGACCGGACGATGACGGCGGCAACCCTGTTCATGGACGTCACCACCGACTTCGGCGGGAAGTTCATCCCGACCCAGGCCGATCACTATGAGCGCGGTCCGGTCCGCCTCCGGTCGGCCCTCCAGTTCTCCCTGAACATCCCCTCGATCAAGGCCAGCCTGCTGACCGGCCTGGACCGCTTCTACAAGCGAGCCCAGGACTTCGGGATCCACTGGGTGCCCAAGTCGGTGCCCGTGACGTCGATGGGCATCGGCACGATCGAGGTCCACCCGATCGACATGATCAGCGCGTACGGCGCGATCGCGAACGGCGGCAAGCTGATGCCCAGGACGATGATCCTGAAGGTGACCGACGCCAATGGGAACGTCGTCTGGCCCGACGCGTCGACGGCGTCCAAGGCAAAGACCGTGATCAGCCCCCAGACCGCCTACATCATGACCGACATCCTCGCCGGCAACACCGAGCCGAAGACGAACCCGTTCTGGGGCGAGTGGGCGGTCTACGACAAGACGACCCGCCGGCCGGCCGCGTACAAGACCGGGACGACGAACGACAACCGCGACGTCCACGCCTACGGCTTCCTGGCGCCGCCGAAGGACCCCGATGCGCCCGCGCTCGTCGTGGGCGTCTGGATGGGCAACAGCGACAACTCGCCCGACACCGACACCCTGTCCCTCGGCTCGTCGGCGCCGCTCTGGTCGCGGATCATCACCGACGTCAGCAAGGGCACCCCGATCGCCCAGTTCAAGCCGCCCAAGGGGCTCGTGACCGAGGCCGTCGATGCGTTCACCGGGTTCGCCCCCGGGCCCTATACCTCCAAGACGTTCGACGAGCTGTTCATCCCCGGCACCGAGCCGACCGAGACCGACGATTTCCATCGCTCGATCGACATCGACAGCGCGAGCGGCCTGTTGTGGCAGGAAGGCTGCGTCGGGCCGATGAAGACGGTCGGGGTGCTGGACTTCAGCCACGTCGAATCGAACGAGCCGAACTGGCAGCGCTACGACAACGGCTGGCTCCGGCGCGCCGCACGCGGCGCCGGCGTCGGTGGCGGGCCGAAGGGCTCGCGGACCTCGTACTTCTACGGCGGGTTTCCGGCCTTCTACCCGTTCGGCCGGTCATGGGGCGGCAAGTTCGCACCGACCGAGCTCTGTCCGCTCGCACCGGAACCCACGCCGACGCCGTGCGACAACCCGTTCGGGCTGTTCTGCCCGCCGCCGTCCGGTGAGCCCACGCCGACGCCGACCGACTCCCACGGACCGGGCAAGACGCCCAAGCCCTGATCCCAGCGGCTACAACGAGACGACGGTCGCCCCGTCGCCCCCTTCGCCGCGTTCGCCCGGTCGCGTCCCGGTCACGAGGGGATGCCCGGCGGCCCGTGCGCGGACGGCGTCGCGAAGCGCGCCGGTGCCGAGGCCGTGGATGATCGTCACCCGCTGGAGGCCGGCCAGCCCCGCGTCGTCGAGATAGCGATCGAGCGTCTCGAGCGCCTCCTCGACCCGGGCGCCGCGCAGGTCGAGCGACGAGGCAACCGAGCGGGCGCGCTGGAGCTGGAGCGTCGCGATCCCGGTCCCCCGGTCCGCACCGCGGCCGGACCGCTGGATCCGCGCGTTCGCCCCGATCGTTCGGTCGTGGTCGATGGCCGGCGCCGACTCGACGAGATCGAGGTCGTCGGTGGGGACCGAGACGCGCATCCCGTTCGCCTCGAGGGTGGCCCGCGTCCCGCCCTTCTCGAGCGCCGCGATCCGGCCTTCCCAGCCGCCGCTGCGGCTCCGGGCGAGCTCGCCCAGCCGCCATTCGTGCGGCGGCGGAGGTGCCTCGCCGTCTGGCTCCGGGCCATCCTCCGCGGGCAGCCTTCCCAGGTGGGCCTCCGCCCGCGCGATCGCGGCATCGAGCGTCGGCGCAGTGATCGTCTCCCGCTCGAGGGCCTGACGCGTCGACTGGACCTCGTCGCGGAGCGTCTCGACGAGGAGCTCCGCCTCCGCTCGGGCCGCCCGGACGGCCTCGTCCCGCTCGCGTCGTGCCCGGCGCCGTTCGTCGTCGGCGATCCGGAGGGCGTCGGCCGCGCGCTGCTCGGCGGCCCGGGCCCGATCGAGGGCCTCGCTCGTCTCGCCCTCGGTCTCCCGGATCCGGGCGAGGGTCTCCTCGAATGCCCGCTGGTTCTCGCTGAGCCGCGATCGCGCGTCCGCGACGATGTCCGGCGCGAGGCCGAGCCGCTCGGCGATCGCGAAGGCCTGGCTGCCGCCGGGCAGGCCGATCGTCAGCCGGTAGGTCGGCGAGAGGGTCTCGAGATTGAACTCGACCGACGCGTTGCGGGCGCCCTCGGTCGTGTGGGCGTAGGCCTTCAGCTCGGCGTAGTGGGTCGTCGCGGCGACGAGCGTGCCGGCCCGGATGAAATGGTCGAGGAGCGCCTGGGCCAGCGCCGATCCTTCGGTCGGGTCGGTGCCCACGCCGAGCTCGTCGAGGAGGACGAGCGTCCCGGGTCCGGCCGCCTCGACGATCCGGGTGATCGAGCGGAGGTGGCCCGAGAAGGTCGACAGGCTCTGGGCGATCGACTGCTCGTCGCCGATGTCGGCGAAGACGTCACCGAAGATCGGCAGCCGTGAGCCCGCGGCCGCGGGGACGTGGAGGCCGGCCTGGTGCATCAGCGCCAGCAGACCGAGGGTTCGGAGCGTGACCGTCTTGCCACCGGTGTTGGGGCCGGTCACGACGAGCGCGGTGTAGCCGTCGCCCAGGCGGATGTCGATCGGGACAACCCGTCCGCTCAGGCCGGGGTGGCGGGCGCTCAGGAGGATCACCTCGGGCCGGGCCGCCGTCTCGGCCCGGATCCCGTCGAGGTCGGCGGCCAGCCCGGCCTTCGCGGCCCACAGGTCGAACCGAGCGAGCGCGCCCAGGGTCTCGCGGAGCGCGTCGGCGTTCGCCGCGACGAGCGCCGAGAGCTCGTCGAGGATCCGCTCGATCTCCTCCTGCGCCGCGACCTGCGCTTCGCGCCAGGCGTTGCCGAGCTCCACGGCCACGAGCGGCTCGACGAACAAGGTCGAGCCGCTGCCCGACGTGTCGTGGACGATGCCCTTGACCCGGCCCCGGGCCTCGGCCTTGACCGGGACGACATAGCGGCCGTTGCGGAGGGTGATGATCGGGTCCTGGAGCGCGCCGCCCAGCTCCGATCCGACGAGGGCGTCGAGGCGGCGGCGGAGCCGGTCGTACGCCACCCGGACCGCCGCCCGCAAGCCGCCCAGACGCGGCGACGCCGTGTCCAGCAGCTCACCGGTCGGATCGAAGCTGCGGGCGAGGGTCGAACGGATCGCCGGCACGGGATGGAGCTCGCGGGCGAGGGCGTGGAGGAGCGGCCGCCGGTCGTCGGCGAGCGAGGTCTGGAGGCGTTCCGTCGCGTCGAGGGTGTCGGCGATCTCGAGGAACTGCGCCGGATCGAGCCGCCCGCCACGAGCCGCGCGCTCGACGGCCGGCCCGATGTCGCGAGCCGCGCCGACGCCGACCCCGGGCCGTTCGGACAGGAGCGAGCGCGCCTGGTCCGTCTCGTCGAGGCCGCGAGCGACGATGACCGGGTCGCTCGACGGGACGAGCGCCTCGGCGAGCCGGCGGGACGGCGGGAAGGACGTCTTCTCGGCGAGCCGGTCGCGGACGAGCGGGAACTCGAGGAGCGCGATCGAGCGGGTGTCCATCCTCAGCCCCGGCGGGCGCTCCGATCGGGCCGGGACACGGACGGATCGCCCGCGATCCAGCGCCGCCAGGGCCGGCCCGTCCAGGGCTGGCCGGCATAGTCGACGCCGATCCGCGGGCCTGCTGCGACGAGGGGCGACGGCTCGCCGGGTGGCGGCGGCTCGAGCCGGACCCGCGCCGATGGATCCAACAAGTCGGCGCCGGTCAGCGTCCGGTCCAGTCCGAAGGCCGCGCACACGAGGCCCGGGCCGGCCGCGAGACGATGGGCCGGTGTCGGGCCACCCGGACCGGCAGCCGCGCGAGACGTGCGCGCCCGGACGCGCCCGTCACGCTCGACCCGCATCCGCTCGATCCCGTCCAGGGGCGCGACCGCGCGGACCAGGATCGCGGCGGGCGATCCGGCGGGCTCCGTGACGAGGTTCAGGCAGTCGTGCATGCCGTAGACAAGGTACACGTAGGCCCGTCCGGGAGGCCCGTACATCACCTCGTTCCGGGCGGTTCGCCCGAACCGGGCGTGGCTCGCCCGATCCTCTTCGCCGATGTACGCCTCCACCTCGACGATGCGGCCGCTCCGTCGCGTGCCGTCCGGATCGTCACGCACCAGCCGCCAGCCCAGGATCGCGTCGGCGACCTCGAGCGTGGGACGGGCGAAGAGGCGCCGGGCTCGGTCCGAGGGCGGCGTCACCGCGCCGCCTGCGTCAGCTCGGGTTGACGGTGACGTAGAGCGCCTGGACGTCCTGCGGGATCAGGAGCCCGAAGACCGTGACGAAGCCCGGGATCAGTCGCGTCCGGAACAGCTCGGCCGTCCCCGACTCGTTGATCAGGTTGAACAGGTCGCGGATCCACTTGAACTCGTTGTCGGTCTTGGGGATCGTGGGATCGAGGAAGAACGAATCGAGGACGATCATCACGAAGCCCACCAACAGGAACGCCTGGATCACCCCGAGGATCCCACCGATCAGCTCGTCGACGAACCGGTTCTTCTGGAACAGGTCCTGCTTGTGGTAGAAGCCCTGAATGATCACGGTGAACGCGATCGTCGCCGCCACGAACACGATCCCGAACCCGAGCATGATCGCGTACTGATCCGGAAAATCGTTCCAGTTCTGGGCGAGGTAGCCGCCGAGCGGCCCGCGCAGGTTCGCGGCGAACAGGAACGAGAAGAGCATCGAGGCGATGCCCAGGACGCGCCGGATCGTGCCCTGGGCGAAGCCCAGCACGAACATCCCGAAGGCGAACAGGATGAACAGCAGGTCGAACGTCGCGATGTGGAAATTCCCGAGTGTCACGGACGCTCCCTCAGCACGGAATCCCCGGCCGTCTCACGCGACATGCCCGCCGAAGGGTAGCAAGGTCGAATCGACGCGCACAACCCGGACTCAGGTCCTGATCCGCCCGCCGATTGCGGCCGCGGCCTCGGTGATCCGCGCGATCGCGGATTCCAGCTCGGCCTCGGTCAGGGTCCGGTCGTCGGCCTGGAAGACCAGCCTCCAGGCGAGGCTCTTCTGGTCGGCGGCAAGCGGCGTCCCGCGGTAGATGTCGAAGAGGTCCACCGAGCGGAGGTGGGGACCGCCCGCGGCGCGGATCGCAGCGGCCACGTCGGCCGCGCGGACGCGCTCGTCCACGACGATCGCCAGGTCTCGTTCCGACGCCTGGTGACGTGACGGCGCCCCGACTCGGACGTCGGCGAGGCGGCCGCCGGCGAGACCGGCGATCTCCAGCTCGGCGACGATGACGCGCGCGCCGCGCAGGTCGGCATCGCCGGCCACGGCCGGGTGGAGCTCGCCGACGACGCCGCTCAGGACCGTCTCGCCGCCGCGCGCCGCGTCGACCGTGGCCGCCCGGCCGGGATGGAGGAGCGGCTCGTCCATCAGGGCCGCGAACGCCGGCGCGCCGAAGCCCAGCCGGCGAGAGACGAGCTCGATCACGCCCTTCGCGTCGTCGAGGTCGGCATCGCGCGGCGGGCGGTTCCACGAACCGGGCTGGAGCGACCCGGTCAGCGCGAGCGCGAGCCGGGTCCATTCGCGCGTCGTGGCGCCGTCGCGGCCGTAGCCCAGCCCGATCTCGAAGATCGCGACGTCGGCCCGGCCACGGCGAACGTTCGTCGAGACGATCTCCACGAGGCTCCCGGTCACCGATCGGCGGAGGACCGAATGATCCGCGGAGAGCGGGTTCGTCACCGCGATCGGCCGCCCGATCGCCGGGGTGCCGCCGGTCACCGGCTCGACCTCGGCCGTCCATTCGAACCGGTCGGCCAGCTGCGGGGACACGAGCGCATGGCTGACCGTCTCGGTCAGGCCGGCGCCCGCGAGCGTCTCGCGCACGGCATCGCGGACGCCGAGCGGCGACGGCCGCCAGGCCGGCATCGGAGTGTGAGGCAGGACCGCCGGGATCGCGTCATAGCCGACGATCCGCGCCACCTCCTCGGTGACGTCCGCCTCGATCGCGATGTCGCGGCGCCAGGTCGGAACGATGGCGATCCGCGTCTCCTCGTCGACGGGAACGTCGAGGGGCCGCGGGTCCCCCGCGATGCTGACTCGGTCTGCGGGCTCGATGGACCCGGCCTCGATCCCGACCCGAGCGAGGAGCTCGACCTGGGTCGGCGCATCGATCTCCGTCCCGAGCAACCGGTTGACCCGTGCCGGACGGAAGGCCACCCGGGCGCGGTCCGGCTCGGCCGGGTTCGTGTCGACCCGGCCGGTGGCGACCGAGCCGCCGGCCCACTCGGCCACGAGCCGGGCCGCCCGGTCCGCCCCGATCCGCGCCAGGCGGAACTCCTGTCCCTTCTCGAACCGGAGGCTCGCCTCGGAGCGGAGGGCGTAGCGCTGGCCCGCCCGGCGGATCGTGATCGGGTCGAAGATCGCCGACTCGACGATGACCCGCTGCGTCGTGTCCGACACCTCGGACCCGGCGCCGCCCATGATCCCGGCGATCCCGAGCGGGCCGTTCGTGTCCGCGATCAGGAGCGTCTCCGCATCCAGGGCCCGCTCGACGTGATCGATCGTCGCGAGTCGCTCCCCCGCCCGACCGCGCCGCACGATGATCGCGCGGCGGCCGGCCTCGTCGCGGGCCACGCCGTCGGCATCGTAGGTGTGGATCGGCTTGCCCAGCTCGAGCATCACGTAGTTGCTCACGTCGACGACGTTGCTGATCGGCCGCTGGCCGGCCGCGCGGAGCCGCATCTGGACCCGGTCCGGGCTCGGACCGACGGTCACGCCGTCCACCCAGCGGCCGACGAACCGGGGGCACCAGCCGGGATCGTCCACGGTGACGGACAGGAACTGGGCGACGTCACGACCGTCCTCGGCGGGATCGGTCTCGGGCCAGCGCAGCGGCGAGCCGGTGATCGCGGCGACCTCGCGGGCCAGGCCCACGAGCGACAGCGCGTCGCCCCGGTTGGGCTTCACGTCGACGTCCAGGACCGTGTCGCCGTACAGCTCGGTGAGCCCCACGCCGATCGGCGTGTCGGGCGGCAGGATCAGGATCCCGTCGGCGTCGCCGGTGAGGTTCAGCTCGTCGCCCGAACAGAGCATCCCGTTCGAGGTGATGCCCATCTTCTCGGTCCGCTCGATCCGCCGATCGCCGGGCAGGACGGCCCCGGGCAGCGCCACGGGCACCCGCTGGCCCGGCGCGATGTTCGTCGCGCCGCACACGATCTCGAGCGGCGGCCCTCCGTCGGCGACGCGCACGGTGGTGAGCGACAGGCGATCGGCGTTCGGGTGCTTCTCGACCGTCAGCAGCTCGCCGATCACGACGTTCTGCCAGTCGGCGCCCCACGCGTCGATCGCCTTGACCTCCATCCCGAGGAGCGTCAGGCGTTCGGCGAGCGCCTCGGGCGTCAGGTCGACGTCGACGAACTCGCGCAGCCACGAAAGCGGAACTCTCACGGCTGGCCCGCGCCCACGAACTGGTCGAGGAAGCGCAGGTCGTTCTCCATGTACAGGCGAAGGTCCGGCACGCCGTGGCGCAGGTTCGCGATCCGCTCGACGCCCATCCCGAACGCGAAGCCCTGGTAGCGCTCCGGGTCCAGGCCACCGTACTGGAGCACGACGGGGTGGACCATGCCCGCGCCCAGGATCGTCATCCAGCCCGACTTCGAGCAGGCCGGGCAGCCCGAGCCGCCGCACACCAGGCACTCCACGTCGAACGCCACGGACGGCTCGGTGAACGGGTAGTAGCCCGGCCGGAAGCGGGTCCGCTTGTCGGCGCCGTAGAGGGCTTTGGCGAACTGGTCGAGGAGGCCCTTCAGGTCGCCCATCGTCGTGCCCTCGTCGACCATCAGGCCCTCGACCTGGAAGAACTCCGACGCATGGCTCGCGTCGATCGCCTCGTAGCGGTAGCAGCGGCCGGGGAGCAGGGCGCGGATCGGCGGCGCGGTCGAGGTCATCACCCGGATCTGACCCGGCGACGTGTGGGTCCGCAGGAGATGTCCCTCGATGTCGACGTAGAGGGTGTCCCACAGGTCGCGCGCCGGGTGGTCCGGGGCGATGTTCAGCATCTGGAAGTTCGTGACGTCGTCCTCGACCTCGGGGCCTTCGTAGGTCACGAACCCGAACTGGCCGAAGACGTCGGCGATCTCGCGAACCGTCTCCTGGATCGGATGGAGCGCGCCGCGCCGGATCGGCCGGCCCGGGGTCGTGACGTCGACCGTCTCGGTCTCAAGCCGGGCCGCGAGCTCGGATCCCCGCAGGTCCGCGCCGCGAGCGGCGAGCGCCGCCTCGAGTGCGCCACGGACCTCGTTCGCCACCGCGCCCACGCGCGGTCGATCCTCCGCGGGCAGGCCGCCGATGCCGCGCAGCACTGCCGTGAGGCGGCCTTTCTTGCCGAGCACGTCCAGCTCGATCGCCTCGAGCGCGGCGACGTCCTGGGCAGCCTCGATCGAGAAGCGCGCCTCGTCGCGGAGCGCTTCCAGGTCGCGGGTCAGCTCGGCAAGATCCACTCGTTCCTCATCCGTGGTCCCGGCAATGAAAAACCTCCGACCATTGTCGTGGTCGGAGGTTCGATCGGTTGCCCCGTTCAGGCGCCCTTCACGGCCTCGACGATCTTCGTAAAGGTCCCCGCGTCACGAACCGCGACGTCGGCCAGGGTCTTGCGATCGAGATCGATTGCCGCCTTCTTCAGGCCGGCGATGAACGCGCCGTACGTGATCCCGTTCTGGCGGGCCGCGGCATTGATCCGGACGATCCACAGCTCGCGCATCTGGCGCTTGCGCTGCTTCCGGTCGCGGGTCGCGTAGGCCAGGGCGTGGAGGTTCGCCTCACGGGCGGCCTTGACCAGCCGGGACTTCGTCCCCTTCCGGCCCTCGGCGTCGTTCAGGAGGCGCTTGTGGCGCTTGTGGGCGGTGACGCCGCGCTTGACTCGTGCCATGGGTCTCGAACGCTCCTAGAGGTACGGCAGCAGGCGCCGGACCTGCTCGGCGTGGACGCCCTTCATGACGGACTTGCCGGCATAGCGCCGGGTCCTCCGCGACGACTTGATCTCGAGGTGGTGGCCACGCCAGGCATTGACGCGGATGACCTTGCCGCTGCCGGTCGCGCCGATCCGCTTCTGGGCCGCCTTGTGGCTCTTGATCTTCGGCACGCCGGCCTCACTCTCCTGTTGGTGCCGGGCTGGCGGCGGGGCCGGTCGCGGTGGCCGGAGCCGCCGCGGTTGCCGTCGCTGATGCCGGCGATTCGGTCGTTCTGGTGGCCGCCCCCGGGGCGGCCGTTGCTGCGACGGGCTGGGGCGCCGCCGCTCGAGCCTTGGCCGGAGCCGGAGCTTCGGCGGGAGCCTCGGCCGACGCGGGTGCCTTGGCCGGGGCCTTTGCCGGAGCCGGAGCCTCGGCCGAAGCCGGGGCCTTGGCCGGAGCTTCAGCCGGAGCCGGAGCCGCTGAAGCGGCCGGTCCTGCCGGAGCCGGCTGGCCCGGAGCCGTGTCCGGCTCGGTGGCAGCAGCTTCGCCGCCGTCCTCCGCCTCACGACCCTTCGGCTTCGCGACCTCGTGCTCCTTGGGCTTGTGGAGCGATGCGACCGTGAGGTGCATCGACTTGCCTTCCAGGAGCGGAGCCCGCTCGGCGACGCCGTGGTCCTTGATCCGTTCGGTGAACCTCTGGAGCATGTTCCGACCGAGCTCGGGATGGGTCAGCTCCCGACCACGGAAGCGGACCGTCACCTTGATCCGGTCACCGTCCTCGAGGAACTCGACCGCCCGATGGACCTTCGTCTCGAAGTCGCCCGTGCCGATCTTCGGCGAGAGTCGAACTTCCTTGAAGGTGACCGATCGCTGCCGTCGCTTGTTCTCCTTCTCGCGCTTGGTCAGCTCGTACTTGTACTGACCGAAGTCGAGGAACTTCACGACCGGCGGCGCGGCCATCGGAGCGACCTCGACGAGGTCCAGGCCACGCTCCTGCGCCATGGCGAGGGCCTGCGGCGTGGGCATCACACCCAGCTGGGCACCCTCTTCATCGACGACCCGCACCTGTGGGATCCGGATCATCTGGTTGACGCGCAGGTCTCGTGCTATGGCTGGTCCCCTTCGAGCGAGCAGGTTCCCCATCGTTCGACCGGCACGCTGACGCCGGGCGCCGAGGCGCCAGTCGAGCGCGGAGGATAGCACGAGCCTCGAGGGCCGAGCAATCGTGCTCCGCGCCGGCTCCAATCGCCGGACGACAGCCACCACGGCCTAATCTCGCGCATCCCACGCTCGAGGAGGGCGGTGGTCTTCAACGGCCGCCGTGGCTGTCGTCCGGGGCCGTTCATGGCCCTCGAACTCGCTCCGACCGGCCCGCGGTTGGATGCGGCTGCGGTCGCTGTCATCTGGGGAAATCGCTCGGAATCCCGGGCGTTGGCGCGCGCCCCGCCGGTCGCCCACGCGCGACCACCGTCGCCCCCGCGCCACCACCGTCGCCCCCGCGCCACCACCGTCGCCCCGGTCCGTTCGCCGAATGACAGCCACGCGGGCGGTATCGAGCCGCGGGGGCACGGTCCCCCGGCCCCTCTCGTCATGCGCCGTCCTGGCCGTCGTTCTGGGCACGGTGCGGCCGTTGTCGCGGTGGATGCGGGCGCCTGACCCGCTCGCGGCCACGCGGCGACTGGTTAGGGCCGCCGTGGCTGTCGAATGGCAGGAACATCAGCCCGTTCATCGTCCCGGCGGGTCGTCGCAGCCACCTTCGGACGACTGCTCCACGATCCGGGCACGCGACGTCGTAGGTCGCCGCCAGGCGCTCGATCCGGCGACGCGACGTCGACGATTCGCCGATCACCAGCAGGCGGCTGACGGACCTCGCGCGCCAGCCGCGCTCGGTCGCGATCTCCGGCCCGAGGCGCGCCTTGCGATCCAGGCCATGAACCGTCGCCTGCGAGTCCGGCACCACCGACTTCACCTCGACGACAAGGAGCGCGCCTTCCTCCGCGTGGTAGCCGAGCACATCGATCGAACCGCGCTCTCCCCAGATCGAGAACGACACCTCGACCGCCACCTCCCACTCGAGGCGACGTAGCCGCGCGACGACGCCCTCCACGAGGGCTGCGTGATCCTCGTCGAGCAGCCGGTCCAGGCGCTCGCCGCGCCAA
>DASSHB010000002.1:0-2437 GCA_035693125.1 Candidatus Limnocylindrales bacterium
GCGCTCGAAGTAGGCCCCGACCACGCGCCGGCGGGTCGATGGGTCCGCGATCTGGCTCGCCTCGGCGGTGACCTCGGCCAGCGCCCCGATCGCCACCCGGACGGCCTCGGTGGCCGGGCCCGACGCATCGACCTTCGAGGCGGTGAGCGACGCCGAGATCGTGCCCGGTAGCGGCCGGAGCCAGAGATAGACGTCGTCGTCGATCACGGTCAGGCGGTCTCCCGCCCGGATGAGCGCCCGGACGGTCCACGGCTGATCGCCCAGGATCCGGCCGCGGAACCGCAGGCCGCTCACGAGCTCGGCCGCGAAGAGCTTGCCCGTCGCCGAGGCGTAGGCGACGAGGTCCGGGCGCGACGCCAGCGAGCCGCGACCCGGCCGCCGGACGTCCGGGATGTCGTAGGCGGCCGAGCGCCACGTCCGCTCGCCGTCCGACCAGCGGCGCTGGCCGACGACGACGAGCGCGTCATCGCGTTCCGCGGCGGTCAAGAGCGCCACGAGGCCGCCCGGGAGGAGGACGTCATCCGCGTCCAGGAACGTCAGCCACGTCCCCCGCGCCCGCTCGAGCGCGAGATTGCGCGCCTCCGAGACGCCGGCATTCGCCGGCTGCGCGACGACGACGACGCGAGGGTCACCGGCCGCGATGGCGCGAGCCACGGCCAGCGTGTCGTCGGTGGATCCGTCATCGACGACCACGACCTCGAGATTGACGGGCTCCGCGAGGGCCGATCGGACCGCCCGCTCGAGCGACGGGCCGACGTTCCACGCCGGGACGATGACCGAGAGGAGCGGGCGATCGTCCAAGGGGGCGATGCTACCCTGCTGCGCAATGTTCCCCTCGGCGGCCCGGGCGATCTACCGCTCGGGACCTGGTACCCGCGCGCCACTCGCGCTCCTCCGCGCGGCGATCGACGACGTCGTCTCGCGGCGCCGGCTGATCCGCTATCTCGTGGCCGCGGACATGAAGAAGCGCGGCTCGGACACGGCCCTCGGGAACCTGTGGTGGATCCTGGATCCGCTGCTCCAGATGATGGTCTACGTCGTGTTCATCACGATCGTCGCGCAGCGTCCCCAGCCCGACTATCCGCTGTTCATCTTCTCGGCGATCCTGCCGTTCAAGTGGTACACGTCGGTGATCACCGATTCGACCGCCTCGGTCGTGCGCCAGGAACGGCTCATCCGGCAGATCGCGTTCCCCAAGATCGTGCTCCCCATCTCGACCGCGACCGCCGAGGTGGTGGGCTTCGTGTGGGGCTTCATCCCCCTCCTCGCGATCATGCTGTTCTACATCGACCGCCTGACGCCGTACGTCCTGTTCGTTCCGCTGATCGCCATGGTCCAGTACGTCTTCTCGCTCGCCTCGGCGATCTTCGTCTCGGCGGCCAACGTGTTCTTCCGCGATCTCGGCAACATCGTCGGGCACCTGCTGCGACTGTGGTGGTTCCTGTCGCCGGGCCTGTACAGCATCGACAACCTCGGCAACGTGGCTTTCTTCAAGGAGCACCACAGCCTGATCGCGATTGCCCACCTGAATCCCTTTGCCGTCCTGTTCGAGGCCTACCGCTCGGCCATCTACGGGACTGCCACGGGCGGGCCGCCGCGGACGCCGGACCTCGGCAGCCTCGCCGGCCTGCTGGTGGCGTCGGTGATCCTCACGATGCTCGCCGCTGTCTTCTTCAAGCGCGTGGAGCCCTCGTTCACCAAGGCCCTGTGACGGTCCCCGAGCTCGATCGCGGCGGGTCGCCGTCGGAGCACGCGATCCTGGCGGAAGACGTCGGGGTCCAGTACGACCTGCGCTTCAATCGCAAGCGGCCGGTCCGCGAGACGATCGCGAACACCGTGCTCCGCCGGCCGCCCGAGCGCTTCTGGGCACTGCGCCACGTGTCGCTCCGGCTGACCCAGGGCGAGTCGCTGGCGATCATCGGTCCGAACGGCGCCGGCAAGTCGACCTTCCTGCAGGTCCTCGCCGGGATCATGCAGCCGACGGAGGGGCGGCTCGAGGTCGTGGGCGCCATCTCCGGCTTGCTGACGCTCGGCGCCGGATTCGACGAGGAGCTGTCGGGCGTCGAGAACATCCTCCTCGGCGGTGCCTTCCTGGGCCTCGACGACCGCGTCACGCGGGAGCTGATGCCCGGGATCATCGAGTTCGCCGACCTCGGGGCGTTCATCGATGCCCCGATCAAGACCTACTCCTCGGGGATGCGGGCGCGACTCGGATTCTCGATCGCGACGTCGGTCAATCCGGACGTCCTGCTGCTCGACGAGGTCCTCGCGACCGGCGACGCCACGTTCCGCGAGAAGTCGAAGGGCCGGGTCATCGACCTCGTCCGCGCCGCCAAGGCGGTCGTGCTCGTGACCCATGACATGAACTGGGTCCAGGAGTACTGCAATCGGGCCGTCCTGCTGGAGCGCGGCGAAGTGGTCATCGAGGGCGAGCCGG
>DASSHB010000003.1:0-30758 GCA_035693125.1 Candidatus Limnocylindrales bacterium
CACGCCGCGGCGGACGACGAGCGGATCGGGCGCGCTGCGCTGCGGCGCCACGGGCGTCGCCGGCCGGCTGGGCGAGGTCCGGATCGTCATCGGTGCGCGGGGTCCCTCCTCGGCGGCGAGGGTACCACTCGGCTCGGCGGCGCCGGAACGCGGGGCGCGGCCGCACCACGTCCTGCGGCGCGACCGCCCACCGGACCGGTCCCGGTACGAACGGCCCAGTGGCGCGCGCCACCCCGGCCGCGCACGATCCGGCCACGGCCGGGCGAGGAACGCCGACGGCCGCTGCGGGGTCGACGGGGCACCGGGGACCGGCGACCGGGCAACGAGGGACGCCATGGACACCGCCCGCGACACGCGGATCACCGGGATCGTCGCACCCGACGGCTGGGCCGACATCCTGACCGGGACCGACGGCCCGCGGCTGTGGGATCGCGTCATCCTGAGCGAGGACGCCCGCTGCCGGCGCTACCAGCGGCCCGTCACCGTCGCCCTCGTCGAGGTCGTCGGGCTGGGCGACCTGGCCGCCGAATGGGGCCGGGACGTCGCCGAGCGGGCCCTGGCCGCCTGCGCCCGCCGCCTCGCGCGCGAGATCCGCTCGAGCGATCACATCGCCCGGATCGAACCCGCCCGATTCGGGGTCCTGTTGACCGAGACGACCGAGATCGCCGCGATCAATTTCGTCGAGCGCGCGCGCCAGTCGTGCGAACGCGAGCTCGCGGCCTACGGCGATCGGGTCCGGGTCGGGTTCGGCTGGGCGAGCCCGAAGGACCGGGGCGACCTCGTCGATGCGGCCCGGACGGCCCTGCACCGCCTGGAGCTCGAGCTGGCGGTCGACGCCGCTTAGCCTGCCCTCCGGCATCGGGGGCCGGCGGCGGGTCAGCCGGCTCCGCCCATCCCCGGCGCCGACGGCGGGTCAGCCGGCGCCGCCCGGCCCGGGCGCGGTCACGAAGACCATCCGCGGAACCCAGCCCGTGATCCCGTCGGGCATCCGGACCTGGAGATAGCCGGCCGATTCGCCGATCACCTCCACCTCGTCGCGCTGCTCGAGCCGGGCCAGCTCGGCCGAGCGCAGGTCGTCCGGGCCGGCCGAGACGCGGACGTGGCGGTAGGCGATCGTGCCCCGGACGATCCCGGGGCGGGCCGGTTTGTCGAAGCGCCGTGCGGGCCGCTGCGGCAGGTGGCCCTGGAGCGCCTCGTCGATCGGGCTCAGGGGACCCAGCTCGAGCGGGGTGGGATCCTCGGGCGGGGCATCCTGGGAGGCACCATCGTCGGGTTCCGGCGGCCCCGCGGGCGGCCGCCGGCGCCGGCGGGCGACCGCCAGCAGACCGCCGCCGAACGTCACGACGACGATCGCCACGAGGACCGGCACGATGCCGCTCGGGCCGCGGTTGGCGGAATCGCCATCCTGACCCGCGCCATCGCCGCCCGCCCCGGGACCGCCGGCGATCCCGCCGCCCGCGATGCCGTCGTCACTCGCCGATGACGACGGGCTGGGCGACCGCCCGCCGGCGCCTTGCGGCGAGGCCGGCGAGCGGGTCGGCTTCGGCGTGGCCTTCGGCCCGGACGAGCCCGGCCTGGGCGTGGGCTTCGGCGCCTTCGTCGGCTTCGGCGTCGGCGCCGGAGTCGACCTGGGCGTTGCGGTGGGGACGGGCGTCGGCGTCGGTGTCGGGGTCGGCCTGGGCGTCGGTGTCGGGGTGGGCGCGGGCTTGGCGATGACGATCGATCCGCTGCCGGAACGGAACACCGTCTTCTGACCGGCCCCGAACCCCGACGTCGCCATGGCTCCGAACGGCCAGCTGCCCACCGGCAACGTCGTCCCGGCCTGGTAGGTCATCCCGTCCTTGAACGAGCCGCCGACCTGGGTCATCGCGAAGGTGCCGGCGCCGGGGATCACGATCGCGACGACCGACGGCTCGCAACCGCGCGTGTCGCGGTAGACCACCTCGAACCGGATCGTCGTCGACGTCAGGCCGGTCATCGGGGTCGCGGTCAGGCCGTCGAGCGACGGCTGGTGGATCGTCGAGTTGCAGCGACCCGCATAGACGGACCCCGCCGCGCTGAAGAGCACGATCGGGGCCAGCACGAGGCAGGCCAGCCCGGCGGCGAGCAGCCGGGTGGCGATCGCTCGAACGGCAATCCCCCTCGGATGCACGGAGCAGTCGACCTCGCAGCGGTCCCCTGGATCAGGGATGCGCCTCGACCGTACGGATCGCCGATCGAGCCGTCCTTGGATCGAATGGCGAGCGGGATCGGTACCTTCGGCGCCGGGCGGGTCAGTCGCGGCCGCGGCGGAGTCCGCGGCCCGGGCGTTCCCCGGTCGGGCGGCCCTGGTCGACGACGATCCGGCCGGCCACGACGACCGTGTCGATCCCGACCGGGTCGCGGGCCGGGTCGTCGATCGTCGCGTCGCTGCGAACGGTCGCCGGATCGAAGATCACGAGGTCCGCCACCGCCCCGTCGCGGATCACGCCGCGATCGCGCAGGCCGAGCCGCCGGGCCGGCATCGAGGTCATCCGGGCGATCGCATCCTCGAGTCCCAGCAGGGCCTCGTCGCGGACGAACTGGCCGAGGATCCGCGGGTAGCTGCCGAACGTCCGCGGGCTCGGCCTGGCCCCGACGAACACGCTGTCCGTGCCGATCATCGCGCCCGGATGCCGAAGGAAGCGGCGGGTGCCGGGGAGGTTGGGACCGGGCGTGACCTCGTTGGGGCGGAGGTCCTCCTCGAGGAGCAGGTCGCACAACGCGTCGACGGGCTCCTTGCCGCTGTCGTCGATCAGCTCGCCGAGGGTCCGGCCCTCCCAGCGGCGGTTCGCGGGGCGGCGGAGGTAGCCGATGATGATGTCGCGCAGACCGCCCTGGCCGGCGAACAGCTGGCCCCGGGCGCGCAGGTCGTCGCGGATCCGGGCGCGGACCGCCGGGTCGGCCAGGCGCTCCTTCGCCGCCAGGGGGCCGCCGGCAAGGATGTCGATCGGGATGAGGATCAGGAGGCGGGTGCTCGCCCATTCGGAGGGGTAGAGGTCGAAGCTGACGTCGAGCCCTTCGGCCGTCGCGTCGTCGACCAGCTCGAGCATCTCGTCGGGCGTGCCCGGGAAGGTCGCCCGGTGATAGAAGTGGGTGATGTGGGCAGGCGCCTCGCCCCGTCGCCCGATCTCGATCGCCTCGCGGAACGGGTCGAGGAACCGATCGCCGAGCGCGTATCGGACGTGGGTGTGGTAGATCCCGTCGAGCTTTGCGGCCTCGTTGGCGAGCTCGGCCAGCTCGGCCGTGGTGGCATAGGCCCCGGGCGGATAGTCGAGGCCGGAGCTGACCCCGAAGGCGCCTTCCTCGAGCGCCTCGCGCAGGCGGGCTCGCTGGTCGCGCATCGCCACCGGCGTCGCCTCGCGGGGCTCCCAGCCGAGGGCCGCGATCCGGAGTGGCGTGTTGCCGACGAGCTGAGCGACGTTCACGGCCGTGCCCGTGTCGTAGCGCAGGAGGACGTCCTGCACGGTCTGCCAATCGATCTGCACGGGCTGACCGCGGCCGGCGGTGCCCGCCGCGCCGTCCGCGTCCCGAGGGTCGCCGTCGAGGCCGGCGTTCATGTGAACCATCCACTCGAGGTCGCGCGGGTTCGGGAACGGGGCGTAGCTCAGGCCGTCGACGCCGACGAGCTCCGTGGTGACGCCCTGGCGGACCTTCGCCCCGTGATCCGGGTCGGCGAGGATCATCAGGGCCGAGTGGCTGTGGAGGTCGATGAACCCCGGGGCGACGACCCGGTTCGTGGCGTCGATCGTTCGTCCGACGCCGGCAGGGGCCTCGTCACCCGGCCGGATCTCGCGGATCCGCCCGTCGACGATCGCCAGATCGCCGTTCCGGGCCGGCGCCCCCGTCCCGTCGACGATCCGGGCCCCGCGGATCAGGACGTCCGCATGGTCAAGGGTCACGGTCGGCGACGTCCGTCGGGGCTCGTGTTCCCGCTTAGCGTGCCAACTGTCGACTGGACCGCCAGTCGACCGGCAGATGTCCCGCCGAGCGTGACACCCGACGTCTGGCGCCGGCTCGCGCGCCACGGGGACCCGAGTCTCGACGAGACCAGCCGCCAATTGGCACGGTCAGCGAGAAGATTGCGGGTGAACGGCGCGTTGATTGCCGGCCATGCGGGCCCTGGCAGAGTCATTGGATGGGACGACCCTCCGTCCGGGTGGATCGGGCGCGCCGAAGGATCGAAGCGGACCTGGATCACGTTGTCCGGGATCTCGTGGACGCTCGGCGAACCTCGGGTTTGCCGCTTCGTGCTGTCGGAGCCGCTTGCGGCGTCTCCAAGTCGGCGATCGACCGCATGGAATCGCACCGAGGTGGCTCCGTCGACCTTCGGCTCCTCGCGGCGATCGCGGCGGTCGAGGGGTTCGACCTCCGCCTCGCCTTGTACCCCGCCGGCGATCCGATCCGGGACGCCGGCCAGCAGCGCCTCCTGGCGCGGCTCCGCGCGATCCTCCATCCGTCGCTCCGGTGGCGGACCGAGGTCGCGCTTCCCAACGACGGCGACCTCCGCGCCTGGGACGCCGAGACGGGGGCGGCCGCGTGGCGACTTCCGATCGACGCCGAGACCGTCCTCGACGATCTCCAGGCGCTCGAGCGCCGGCTGGCCCGCAAGCAGCGCGACGACGGAGCCGATCACGTCCTGCTCCTCGTCGCCGACACGCGCCGCAACCGAGGGGCGCTGGCGGCCGCTCCGGCCGCGTTCGGCGCCTTCAGCCGCGACGCCCGCGCGGCGCTCCGCGCGCTGCGCGAAGGTCGGGACCCCCGATCGAGTGCCATCCTCATCATCTGACCCCCGAGCTGATCGGCGAGAGCGCGGAGGCCCGGGCGCGGGTCGTCATGGCGCCTCGTCCGACCACGACTGGAGCTCGAGGATGTTGCCCTCCGGATCGGTGACGTAGGCCCACGTGACGAAGCGGCCGTCGGCGGTCCGGAGTGTGACGACCTCCCCGACCGACGCGCCGCCCGCGGCCAGGATCGTCGCCCGCGCGGCCGTCACGGACGGAACCGCGAATGCGAGGTGGGCGAAGCCCGGCCGGTTCGCGACCGCCGGCAGCGCGTCGGGCATCGAGCCGTACTCGTAGACCTCGAGCGTCGGGCCGTCCGGTCCGAGCCCGGGCAGCCGCAGGTGGACGCCCCGGAGCGTCGCGCCGGGCACGCCGGTTCCGCGCTCGAGATCCGGGCCCGCGTAGTCGCGCTCGGGCGGCACCGGCAGGCAGCCCAGGACCGCCTCGTACCAGCGCGCCAGCATCCGCCAGTCGCGAGCGATCACGTTCACGTGGCCGAACCGGGCGCCCTCGATCGATGGGCTCACGTCGGACCCTCCACCCGACGGCCGCGGACCCACGCCGCACGGACCATCCCAGGATCGGCGCGGAAGATCAGGCGGCTGACGAGATCGGCCGGGTCGGCAAGCCGGGCGGGGTCCAGCTCCTCGCCGAGCGGCGCCGTTCGGGCGGGATCGATCGCGATCAGGTCGGCCTCCTTGCCGGGCTCGATCGAGCCGATCCGGTCGTCGAGCCCGAGCGCCCGGGCCCCGTCGAGGGTCGCGAGCCGGAGCCAGTCGAGCGACCCCAGCGCCGCGGCCCCCTCCTCCGTGGCGTCGCCCTCATCGGCGAGCGCGCGCCGGGCCTGCTGGGCGTAGGCCCCGGTTCGCATCACCCCGAACAGCGACAGCTCGGGCCCACCCGACACGTCGGAGCCGAGGCCCACCTTGATCCCGGCGGCAAGCCGGTCGGCCAGCGGCATGACGCCCGCCCCGATGAACAGGTTCGAGCTGGGGCAGTGAGCAATCCGGGTGTCGGTCTCGGCGATCCGCGCCTGCTCCCGGGGGGAGAGATGGATCGCATGGGCGAGCACGGTCCGCGGTCCGAGCCCACCCGCCCGGTCGTAGACGTCGACGTAGTCCCGCGCCTCGGGGTACAGCCGCTCCACCTCGACGATCTCCGCGCGGTCCTCGCTGACGTGGGTCTGCCACCAGCAATCGAGCTCGCGCGCGAGCGACGCGGAGGCGGCGAGCAGCTCCGCCGAGCAAGAGACCGCGAACCGTGGCGTGACGGCGTACCCCAGCCGCCCATCGCCCGCGCCGTGCCAGCGCTGCGCGAGCCGCCGTGACTCCGCCACCGTTCGCGCCAGGATCGTCGACGGCTCGATCGTGGGGTCGTACGTGAGCCGGTCCATCATCACCTTGCCCAGGATCGCCCGGATCCCGTGGGCCTCCGCGGCCCGGAAGGTCACGTCCATCGCCGCCTCGTAGACGACGCCGTAGGCGAGCACGGTCGTCGTCCCGGCCGCCGCGAACGCCCGGAAGATCGCGGGCGCCAGGCGCTCCGCGACGGCCGGATCGGCCCACGCCCGTTCCGTCGGGAACGTCAGCCGCTCGAGCCAGTCGAGCAGGGGCAGCGCGTAGCCGAGCCCCGCGTTGGGCACCTGCGGGAGGTGCGCGTGGAGATCGACGAGGCCCGGCAGGACGACCCATGGCCGGAGGTCGATCGACGCCGCCCGTTCGGCCGCGCTGGCGGCGGCCGCGTCCCCGGCGAATCCGATCCGGCCGTCCGCGCCGACCGAGATCAGCGCATCCGGGAGGTCCCGCACTTCCCCGCCCGCCAGGGGGGTCACGAGCCGCGCCCGGACGATGAACGGCGGAGCCGCCGGGATCGAACCGGTCGCGACGGGCGTGGGCATCGGCCGATGATAGGCGGGCCTACGACCCCGCCGTGAACGCGCTGCTGACGACGTCGTCGATCTTGACCGGGTTCGCGACGAGCCCGAGCGTCGCCAGGTAGTCGATGCTCTTCTGCCAGCCGGCCGTGTCGATCTGACCGGTGAGGGGCGCATCGGCGGCGGCGCCGGGCGGCGCCCAGGCGGCAATCGTCGCCGCGAGGATCGCCGCCTGGAGGTCGCGGTCCTGGCCCAGCGTGGACTCCGCCGCGACGGCCGCATCGACTCCGGCCGAGGGGGTCGCCCGGATCTGGTTCATCGCTTTGAGCGTCGCCCGGACGAACCCCGCGATCGCGCCGCCCTTCGCCTGGGCGGTCGTGGTTCCGACGATCAGGCCCGGCCCGGGCAGCGGCGTGATCGCATCGATCGCGAGGATCGATGCCTTCGTCCCCGAGCGCTCGAGCTGGACCGGCTCGTTGTTCACGAACCCGGTCGCCGCATCGATCGCGCCCTGGCTCAGGGCGGCGCCCTGGCCGAAGTCCGGATACTCGACGATCGTCACGTCCGCCGGGCGCAGGCTCGCCGACGCCAGCAGCGCCTGGAGCATCACCCACGACGAGCCGTACTGGCCCGGGATCCCGATCCGCTT
Source organism: Candidatus Limnocylindrales bacterium (assembly GCA_035693125.1). Taxonomy (GTDB): domain Bacteria; phylum Chloroflexota; class Limnocylindria; order Limnocylindrales; family CSP1-4; genus CF-46. The sequence goes on from DASSHB010000003.1 coordinate 7,325, forward strand.
GCCCTTCAGGTCGGCCGCGGAGGTGATGCCGGAGCTGGCCTTCGCGAACACGATCGAGGGGAACTTGCCGTAGACGGTGGCGACGTATCGGATCGGCACGCCCTGGCTGACCGCGGGGATGACGCTCGTGCCGTCTGACAGACCGATGTCGACCTGACCGCTGCCGACCTTCGGGACGAGATCGGCATCGATCGCGTTCTGGAACGTGACCGCGAGCCCTTCGGCGGCGTAGAACCCCTGTTGCTGGGCGAGATAGAACGGGGCGAACTGGACGCTCGGGATGTAGCCGAGCCCGACCGTGAGCTTGACGGCGGCCGTCGGCGCCGAGGGTGACCCCGTGGCAGGTCCGCACGAGGCGGCGCAGGTCGACGGGATCGCCGTGGACGTGGTCCCGCCACACGCGGCGAGGACCAGCGCGAGGGCCACGCCGACGCCGGCGCTGCGGAACGGTGATCTGGGCACGGATTCCTCCTGGGTTCAGCGAAGGCCGACGAGCCGGCGCTCCGCAAGGACGACGAGGCCATAGGCGACGATTCCCAGCAGGGCGATCGTCGCGAGGGTGGCGAACAGCAGTGGCGTGTCGAAGAGCGACCCGCGGGCGAGGTTGATCAGGACGCCGAGGCCCTTGTCCGGCCCGGCCCACTCCCCGACGATCGCGCCGACGACCGAGAGCGTGATCCCCACCCGCAGGCCGCCGAGGATCACCGGCAGCGCGGCCGGCAGCTCGATGTCGATGACGACGCGGCGGCGAGTCGCCCGGAGCGAGCGGGCCAGCTCGAGAAGGCCTCGGTCGACCCCGCGGATCCCGACCATCGTCGCGATCGCAACGGGGAAGAAGACGATCAGGCCGCAGACGACGACCTTGGCGAGGAGGCCGGTCCCGAACCACAGGCTGAGGAGCGGGGCGATCGCCAGGATCGGCACGGCCTGCGCCGCGACCAGGTACGGCGAGGCGAGACGCGCCAGCAGCCCGAACCGGGCCAGCCCGTAGCCGACGACGACGCCGACCGTCGAGCCCGCGACGAACCCGAGGACGACCTCGGACAGGGTCGTGAGGAAGTGGGGCCACATCGTGCCGTCGGCCCAGGCCCGGACGAAGCGCGACGCCACGACGCCGGGCCCCGGCAGGATGAACGCGGGCAGGTCGCCGACCATCACGACGGCCTGCCACAGCGCGACGAACGCGACGAACGCGACACCCAGCGGCCAGATCGCGGGCACCAGGCGGTCGCCGGCGCGCGGCGCTGCGATCACGCCGCGGCCTCCCCGGTCTCCAGGTGGCCGCGGATCGCGGCGGCGGCGGGCGACACGACCGCCGCGTCGAGGGCCTCGAGGGACCGCGGCCGCGGCGCGTCGATCCGGACCTCGGCGACGACGCGGCCGGGCCGCGGGGACAGGACGATCACCCGGTCGGACAGGAGGATCGCCTCGGGAATGCTGTGGGTGACGAGGACGACCGTCAGCGGCGTCCGGGCGTGGAGCGCCAGCAGCTCGAGGTTGAGCCGCTCCCGCGTGAGGGCGTCGAGCGCGCTGAACGGCTCGTCGAGGAGGAGGACCTCCGGTGACAGGGCGAGGGTCCGGGCGAGCGCCGCTCGCTGGCGAAGGCCGCCCGACAGCTGCGCCGGCCGGAGCCGTTCACTCCCGGTCAGCCCGACGAGCTCGATCAGCTCCGCCGACCGCGCCGACCGACGAGCGCGATCCCAACCGGCGAGCTCCAGCGGCCAGGCGACGTTCTCGGCGACCGATCGCCAGGGCAGCAGGCGGGGCTCCTGGAACACGAGGCCGATCCGCGGATCCGGGGCGGCGACCGGAGCGCCGGCGAGGGTCACGCGGCCGCGGTCGGGCCGGAGCAAGCCGGCCGCGACCCGCAGGAACGTCGACTTCCCGCAGCCGTTCGGCCCGATCAGGCTGACGATCTCACCGGGGGCGGCTTCGAGCGTCAGGCCATCGAGGGCGACGGTCGAGCCGAAGGCGACCCCCACGTCCTGGGCTGCGATCAGCGCCGACCCGGTCACCCGGCCGCCGCCTGGAGCTCGCGGACGATCGGCGCGATGGCCGGGTGGAGCGCGCGATAGGCCGCATACGTCGCGTCGTAGGCCGGACGTGTCGCCGGATCCGGCTCGAGCCGCCGGACGATGCGGGTCATCCCGTGGATCGCCGCCGGCAGGTCGCGCCACGCGCCGACGGCGGTCGCGGCGACCATCGCGGATCCTGCGACCGCGGTCTCGAGGACGGCCGGCACCTCGATCGGGAAGCCGGTCACGTCCGCCTTGATCCGGTTCCACAGCTCGCTGCGCGCGGGCCCGCCGCAGACGCGCATCGTCCGGACCTCGGCGCCAGCGGCCAGGATCGACTCCGCGACGTGCCGGATCGAGAACGCCGACGCCTCGAGGATCGCCCGGGTGAGGTGGGCCCGCCCATGCCCGAGCGACAGGCCCACGAACGCGCCCCGCGCGGACGGGTCCCAGAGCGGCGAGCGCTCGCCGGCGAGGTACGGGAGGAAGACGACGCCACCGGCGCCGGCGGGGACTGTTCCGGCCTCTTCGAGGAGCGTCTCGGTCGTGGCCGCGCCGGCCCCGAGGTCCAGGCGGAACCAGTCGAGGGCGCGGCCGGTCGCGGCCATCGCACCGCCCACGGAGTACAGGCCGGGCAGCGGCGCGATCGTCGAGAACGAGCCCGGAACCACCAGCGGCCGCTCCGCGTAGACCCCGAAGCCGCCCGCCGAGCCGCCCGGGTCCATCGCGTCGCCCGGCCGGGTCATCCCGGCGCCGTGATAGCTCGCCCACGCGTCGACGATGCCGGCCACGACCGGGACGCCTGCGCGCAGCCGGAGCGCCGCGGCAGCCTCGCGGCTCAGGCTCCCGACCACGTCGCCTGCGCGGATCGGCGGCGCGATGCGGGCCGCGTCGAGACCCAGCGGCGTGAGCGCGTCACTCGCCGGGAACGGCTGCCCGTCGACGAGGCTCGTTCGCGCCTCTCCGGTGAGCCGGAAGGCGAGCCAGTCCCAGGTCGCCAGCCACCAGCGCGTGACCGCGGCGGCCTCCGGTTCGTGGCGATCCAGCCAGAGAGCCGCGGGCAGGCCGGCCAGGCTCCAGCCCTGGAGCCCCGTCGCGATGGCGAGCTCGGCCGCCTCCGCCGTGGACCGCGTGTCCTGCCAGATGATCGCGGGGCGTGTCGCTCGTCCCGCGCCGTCCACGGGGACGAGCGTCGGCCCGTGGCCGTCCACGCCGATCGCGCTGACCTCGCCCACGTCGAGCCGGACGAGCTCTCGGACGGCCAGGCCCACCGCGCCCCACCACGCCTCGGGGTCCTGCTCGGCCCGGCCGGCCGTGGCGTCGGTCGTCGTTCCGTAGCCGGCCCGGGCGAGCCCGAGCAGGCGCCCGTCGAGGGCCACGAGGCCCGCCTTGACCTCGGTCGTGCCAAGATCGATCGCCAGGACGGCGGCCTCCCGGCCCGCGCCTGCGGCGCTCACGCGACGGGCTCCGCGTCGGCCAGGGCGACGACGGCCTCGGCCGTGGCCTGGTCGGTGACGAGGGCGGTCAGTGTCCCGCCGCGGAGCGCTCCAAGGATCGGCCGGACCTTCGTCGTGCCGCTCGCGACGCCGATCCGGACGGGCACCCGACCGGCCGCCAGCTCGCGCGCATCGAACGCGATCGTCCGTGCCCGGAGCGCGTCGCACACGAACCGGCCGTGATCGTCGAACGGGCTCACGAGGACCTCGCCGACGGCGCCGTCGTGCTCCAGCTCGCGGGCAATGTCTCGGCCGAGCGTGGCGACGTTCCAGGCCGGTCCACCGATCCCGAACGCGGCCACGTCGAGGCGGTCCCACAGGTCGGCGATCCGGCGGACGCCGTCGTGGGCCACGAGCGCCCGCTTCGTGGCCGGGTCGTCCACGAGGCCCGGCGCCAACAGCCCCAGCGCCTGGCCACCGATCCCGTCGGCGACACGCCGGAACGGCTCCCGGGCGGGGCCCGTGAACCAGTAGCCGCCACACAGCGGGACGACCGTGGCGCCGGTCTCGTGGAGCGGCTCGTCCGCGGCGACCGCGTCGGCGACCGCGGAGATCGAGGCGCCGTCTCCGATTCCCACGACCGCGCCGTCCCGGATCACGGCCCGGAGCACCTCGGCGCCGAGCCGGCCGACCATCCGCCGGCCGATCTCCTCGGGTCCGGCGACGGTCGGCGCGAGATGGACGGCCGCCAGGCCGAACCGATCGCGCAGCTGGTCGCGGGCGGTCGACGCGACGGCGGCCTGATCGACGATCCGGATCTCGACGATCCCCTCGGCGCGGGCCCGCTTCAGGAGGCGCGAGACCTGCGGCCGGGTGACGCCCAGGATCTCGGCGACGCGTGACTGCGTCTCGCCGAGCTCGTAGTAGAGGCGGCTCGCCTGGATCAGCTGCTGGACGTCCGACGCGCTCGTTGCCCGCTCCTGCACATCTGTGCGGTACAGATGTGCAAGTGTGGCGGTGCTGGTCGAGTCGCGTCAACCGTGGGCTTGGGGCCGTGTTTCACCACGACCCACATCCGGCGTCCGGCGGCAGAAAGCTCCCGCCGCCCGGACCGAATCCGGGAAGTCAGCCGCCGCATGGTGGGCCGGGTGAACCAAACGACGGCCATCCGGTTGGCTGACCGGTCCGTCCGCACGCCAGCCACGCGATGTGGGGCCGGGTGAAACAGCGCCCCCGACGGCTCGCGCGAGGCCGCTCCACCTCTCGAAGGAGCGGGCGCGCGACCGCTCCGGCCCTCGGCCACTCCGGGCCGCGCGGCGCGGACCCGCGACGCCGCTCGGGCGCGGCAAGGAGCGCCTAACGGTCGAGCAGCGACTCCGCGGACGTCCGATCGAGCGGGTCGAGAGCGGGGCCAAGGTCCAACGACCGCCGGACGAGGGCTCGGCCGTCCGTCTCCCGGCCGTCCGCGATCGCGATCGCGCCGGCGTGGTAGAGGATCCGGGCGTCGACGGTGCCGCTCTCGAGTGCATCGGCGCTCTCGGCGGCGGCATCCCGGATGTCGCCCAATCGATAGGCGGCCCAGGCGACGACGTCCAGGCCGGCGGCGTCGGGGCGGATGGCGGCGGCCGCCTCCGCCTTCACGAGGATCGCCGGCGTCGCGCCACCGTGATCGAGCTCGAAGGCGAGGAGCTGCCGATCGAAGAGCTTGGCCGAGGCGCCTCCCAGCTGCTCGATCGCACGGATCGTGGCGGTCTGGGCGGCCGCTCCCTTCGGGTCACCGTCACGGGCCAGGAGGTCGCTGAGGAGCGCGAGCGTCTCCGGTCGCGGCGCGATCGCGGCGGCCCGGTTCAACGTGGCGATCGCGCTCGCATCGTCGCCGGCTGCCGCTGCCAGACGGGCCGAGCCGAGGAGGGCGAGCTGGTTGGACGGTCGGATCGCGAGTGCGGCATCGAAGGCGGTCCGAGCCGCCGTGGCGTCACCGGTCAGACGGGCCATCTCGCCCAGCTGGGCCTCGTAGAACGACGGGTCGCTCGAACCATCGCGGGCCGCGCCGTCACGCGCGGCCGTCGCCAGCCGGATCGCGCCGCGCGAATCGCCCCGGAGCCACGCCAGCCGCGCCTCGCGGGCGTCGAGCGCCGGTCCGGTCTGGATCGTCGCGATCGCCCCGTACGTCGCGGCGGCGTCGTCGAGCCGGCCCAGCTCGAGCTGAGCATCGCCGACGACGGCCAACGCGTCGACGTTCCGCGGCTCCTCCCGGACGATCGACTCGGCGAGGGCCAAAGCCCCGGTGAAGTCGTGCGTCGCCTGGAGGATGGTGGCCTTGAGAGCCCGCGTCCCGGTGGAGACGGGGTTCGCCGCGACCGCGCGTTCCGCAGCGGTCAGGGCCTTCTCGTAATCGTCCGCGTCGCCGGTCAGCCGGCCGCGGCCCAGGTACAGCACGCCGAGGTTGCCGGCGCTGATGTCGTCGCGCGGATCGGCCGCGGCCTTGGGCCCCCACACGGCGATCTGGGCGTCGATCGCCGCGAGATCGGACGGCCCCGCCGGATCGGCGACCGCGGCCGGAGCGAAGGCGTCGTCGCGACCGGAATGGACCGGGCTCGTGAACGGCGCGATCGGCCGCAGCGCGGTCAGCGCGTAGCTCCCGGCGACGACCAGCCCCGCGGCGGCGAGGAGGCCGAGCGGACGGATGCGGGTCCGGCGTGGGGAGCGGGAGGTCAAGGCAGTCATCGGATGCACGTCCCTGGATCAGTTCGGATGCGCCGGGCGGCCCGAGGGCCGTCCGGCGCGAAGCTCAACGGGGGATCAGTGAGGGATCCCGAGGTACGGCCAGGTCGACTGGTAGTCGCTGTGCGGCCCGACGCAGTCGGACGGCACCCCACCGGTCGCATCGCGCTCGGGGAACAGGCCCAGTGGGTCGCCGCCCGTCGTGATGTTCAGCTCGACGTCGATCACGTCGTCGCGCAGGCGGCGGCCGTTGAGGGGGCCGACCGCATGGGTTGACGTGTCGTACGTCATGACGTCCGGGATGAGGACCGAGGCGAGCGCCGCGGCCTCACCGTCGGCATAGGCACCTTCGCCGTCCAGGGCGGACAGCGCGAGGAGCGTGTCCTTCGTGTTCTGGACGAACTTCCCGCCGAACGCCGTGGCCTGCCGGCTGGGCGGCGTGACGTTGAAGTCTTCCTTGTCCTGGGCGGTGTGGTTGAAGACGGTGTTGATCGCCGGGCGGCCCATCTGGTCGCGGGCGACCCACTCGCCGCCGATCCACTGCTCGGTCGTCGCCCAGACCCCGATGTGCCGCCCGAGGGCGGCATCCGGGACCTCGACGATGATCGCCAGGGTGTTCAGCGTCTTGAAGAAATCGGTCGGGTCGCTGTCGCACAGCGTGTTGGAGTTCGGACCGAGGCCCAGCGAGCCACGGAAGCCGAGCAGGTCGAAGAAGAAGGGGTCCGAGCGCAGGCCGGCGAACAGCTTCCCGCCGCCTGCGACCTGGATGGTGTTTCCGGTCGCCCCGGCGGCGACCTGGACGCCGTTCCGGGACAGGGTCACGGACTGCTTCGGGCCGGGCCCGGAGCCCCCGGCGCCGAAGCGCGCGACGTAGTCGACGTCGGCGACGTTGTCGCCCGTGTTGTCGACATGGACGGTGTAGCGGACGTTCGCGCCGAAGGCGAGCGGTCCGAGGAGGCCCGCCGCGGGGCTGACGGTCATCGCGAGGACGGTCTTGCCGGCGTTCGAGCCCTCGAAGACGTAGAGGTCGTTGAGGTCGCGGTCGCCCTGGAGCGAGCCGGCGGACAGCGAGCCGAGGCTCGGTGCGTCGAGGTGGTCGGCGGCGTGTGCCAGGAATGGCGCCGCGCCGATGGTCAGGACCACGGCCGCTGCACCGAGCGCCGTGAGCCTGGAGGTGGTGGACATGTCGAATCGATCCCTTTCCGTGGATCCCGAGGTGGGCACGCGTCCGTTGCCTCCGCGCGGGACGTCGATGGCGGTGGGCGTCGGCGCCTCCAGCGCCGGACGTCCGTGGCGATCGATCCTCGGGGTGTCGCGACTCCTCCCCTCGATCGTTCGGGGGAAGATGCGCGGCAACGCGGGCGACGGATGAATCGCTCCGTGACGATCGCGTGACGACGACGCCGTCCGGCCGGCGGGCGCGCCCGAGCGCTGGTGGAGCGGCGGCTTAGATCACGCGGCCCGGGTTCAGGATCCCCAGCGGATCGAGCGCCGCTTTGATCGAGCGCATCACCTCGATCGCTTCGGGGCCGACCTGGTCGACGAGCGCAGCGCGCCGCGACAACCCGATCCCATGCTCGGCCGTGACCGTGCCACCAAGGGCCAGCGCCGCGGCGAAGATCTCGTCGCGGACGGTCTCGGTCAATTCGGCGGCGCGCGGGTCGTCGCGGGCGAACACGAAGTTCGGGTGGAGGTTGCCGTCGCCCGCGTGGCCGAAGGTCGCGACGCGCACGCCGTGCCGATCGGCCGCCTCCTGGATGGCGACGAGCAGCTCGGGCACGCGGCCACGCGGCACGCCCACGTCCTCCATCCGCACGATCCCCTGGCGCTCGAGCGCGCGCAGCGCGAGCCGCCGCGCCTGGCGGAGCCAATCGGCCTCCTGCGCGTCCTGGGCGCGCACGATGCCCGTCGCGCCGTCCGCCTCGCAGGCCGCGATCGCGGCATCCAGCTCGGCCGCGGCCGCGGCCGCCGGGAGGTCGCTCTCCACGAGGAGCAGCGCGGCCGCATCGCGCTCCAGCCCCAGCTGGAACGCGTCGTCGACGGCCAGGATCGTCTCGTGGTCCAGCAGCTCGAGCGTCACGGGATGCAGGCCGGCCCCGACGATCGCGGCGACCGCCCGGCCCGCCGCGGGCACGGTCGGGAAGAAGGCGAGGAACGTCGACCGCGGCGGCGGCGCGACGTGGAGCCGGAGCGTCGCCTCGGTGACGATCCCGAGCGTCCCCTGCGACCCGACGAAGAGGTGCGTCAGCGGGTAGCCGGCCACGTCCTTCACGTTCCGGCCGCCGGTCCGGATCACGCGGCCGTCGGCAAGGACCACCTCCAGCCCCAGGACGCTGTCGCGCGTCTGGCCGTACTTCACGCAGCACAGGCCGCCGGCGTTCGTTCCCAGGTTGCCGCCGATCGAGCAGATCTCGTAGCTCGCCGGATCGGGCGCGTAGAACAAGCCCTCGGCGGCAACCCGCGCCTTGAGGTCCGCGTTGAGGATCCCGGGCTGGGTCACGACGACCAGGTTCGCCCGGTCGATCTCGAGGACCCGGGTCATCCGCGTCATCGCGATCGTCAGGCCGCCCTCGATCCCGGCGGCCCCGCCGCTGAGCCCCGAGCCCGCTCCCCGGGGCACGACCGGCACACGATGCGCGGAGGCGAGACGGAGCAACGCCGACACCTCGGCCGTCGTCTCGGGCAAAGCGACCGCGAGCGGCAATCCCGCCGAAAGGTATGCCGTCTCATCGTTCCGATACGACTCGCGGTCGCCCGCATCGGTCAGGAGCCGCAGTCCCGGGAGCTCCAGGCGGATCGCCTCGAGGAGCGCGGCACCGGCGGCGGCCGGGACACCGGGCCCGGGCGCGGAGGTCGTCGCCATGGGAGCCAGTCTATCGGCCGGTCGACCGGCTGCCGCCCCCGGTCGTAGGCTTCGGTGGTGAGCCGACGCCTCGCCGCCCGGATCGGCCTCGTCGCCATCGTCGCGTGGCTGGCGTTCGTCGGGATCGCGCTCGTGAACGCAAGCGCCCCGCAGCCGCATCCGAGCCCGAGCGAGGTTGCGCTCGGCGACGAGGTCGCCGCATCGACCGCGGTCACGCCATCGGTCGAGGTCCCACGCGCGACTAAGCCGTCGGTCTCGCCGACACCGCCGGCCGCGCCCACGCCAGCGGCGGCGCTCTCGGCGATTCGCCCCGGCTCCGTCAACCGCTCGAGCCTCAACCTGACCGCGACATACGCCGTTCGCCTGAACGTCAGCTGGGCGACGCGCGGCGTGACCGCCGCCACGACGATCGCCGTCACGAACACCTCCGGCGTGGCGATCGACCGGCTCGAGCTGAATACGATCGCGGCCAGGCTCGGCGGGATCGCGATTCGCTCCGCGACCGTCGACGGCAGCGCGGTCACGCCAACGGTCTCGGACCAGACGATCCGCGTCCCGCTCGGCGGGATCCTCGACCCGGGCGCGGCGGCGACGGTGCGACTGACGTACCACGCCACGCTCCGCAGCACGACCTCGGGCTCCACCTGGCTGTTCACCCGGGCGAACGGCGTCCTCGAGATGCACCGGTGGATCCCCTGGATCAGCCGCGCGACCCCGTTCGATCGGCCGAACCACGGCGACCCCTTCGTCACGCCGGTCAGCCCGCACGTCCGGGTGACGATCGTGAGCGACCGCGTCATCGCCTGGGCGACGACCGGCGACAAGGTGTCCGGCACGGGCACGTCGCGCACCTACGACGCGACGAACGTCCGCGACTTCGCGATCGTCGGCGCGCCGGACTTCGGAACCTCGACCGCGTCCGTCGGCGGCGTCACGATCCGGGTCTGGGGCCGGCCCGGCTTCCCGCGGAGCACGATCCTCGCGGCGGCCCGGACCGCGCTGAGCCGCGAGGCGAACCGCCTCGGCGCCTATCCGTATCGAACCTATGACCTGGCCCAGACCGCCGGCGGCTACGGGATGGAGTCGCCCCAGCTGACCTGGATCCCGACCGGCGCGGGCTCGCTGGGCTACCTCGTCGCGCACGAGACGGCGCACCAGTGGTTCTACGGGATCGTCGGCAACGACCAGGCCCGGAACCCGTACGCGGACGAGGCCGCCGCGGACATGGTCGCCCGCAACGTGCTCGGGCTCCGGCGGGCCTCGCGCTGCGCAACCGCGCGCCTCGACCTGTCGATCTACCGCTACTCGAGCACGTGCTACTACGAGGACATCTACATCCAGGGCGGCAACTTCCTGGACGACCTCCGCAAGTCGATGGGCACGACCCGCTACTGGAACGCGATCCGCGCCTACCTGACGGCGAACCGGTTCAAGCTGTCGACGACGCAGCGGCTCCTGACTGCGATCGACGCCGGCACCCCGCTCGACTTCCGGTCGCGCTACCACGCCCGGTTCCCGTCGATCTTCTGATCGGACCGGGCGCCGCGGCGGGAGTCGCAGCCGGTTCCGATCGGTATCGTTGCGGCGTGCGGACGGTCGACGGGCAGACGATCACCGAGGCGCTGCTGGACGCGGCCGCGTCGCGGGCCGCCCCCGGCGCCGAGGTCGAGCTGTGACCGGCCGCGCGATCGAGCTGCTCGCCGCCTACTGGACGCTCGCCGGCGATGTGTATCCCGGCGGGCCGACCGAGGTCAGCCCGTTCCCGCTCGAGCGGCGCGCCGCGGCCGCAGCCGAGGCCGGCTGGACCGGGATGGGCTTCGTCCACGCAGACCTGATCGCAACCGTCGAGCGGATCGGCTACGGCGGGATCCGGCGCGCCATCGCCGAGAGCGGGATCCGCCATGTCGAGGTCGAATTCCTGAGCGACTGGGACGCAGATCCCGGCTCGCCGGCCCGCGCCGCGTCCGATCGGATGCGGCGTGAGCTGATCGAGGCAGCCGGCGAGCTGGGAGCCCGCAACCTCAAGGCCTCCCCGCATCTGTTCGCCCCGCCTCCGCCGGACGTCGCGCGGATGCGCGACGCCTTCAGCAGGCTGTGCGAGGACGTGCGGCCGGCCGGCGCGAATGTCATCATCGAGATCATGCCGTTCACGGACGTTCGCACGATCGAGGACGGGCTCGCGATCGTCGGCGACGCGCCGAACGGCGGCCTCCTCCTCGACATCTGGCATGTGGCGCGCGGTGGAATCCCGCTCGCCGACGTCGCCGCGATCCCGCCGGGGCGTCTGCTCGGCGTCGAGCTCGACGACGCCGGCGCGCCGATGGGCGATCCCTTCGACGACACGCGGTTCCGACGCGTTCTGCCGGGCCAGGGCACCTTCGACCTCGCGGGCTTCCTGCGGGCGGCTGGGTCGGCCGGGCTGGCAACGCCGTACTTCGGAGTGGAGATCATCGGCGAGGCATACCGCCGGCAGCCGCTCGAGGTGATGGCCCGGACGTCGTTCGTGGCGACGCTCCGCGCGGCCCAGGCCGCCGTCGCGGCCATGGAGGCGGCCCGATGATCCGGGTCGCGGTCCTGGGCGCGGGGCGGATCGGGCGGATCCATGCCGCGAACGTCGCCGCGAACCCGCGGGCGACCCTCGTGGCCGTCGCGGACCCGATCGCCGAGGCCGCGACGTCGCTCGCCTCCCGGCTCGGCTGCGAGAGCTCCACCTCGTCCGCGGCCCTGATCGCCCGCGACGACGTCGACGCGGTCGTCATCGGCACCCCGTCCGACACCCACCTCGCGCTGATGCTGCTCGCGGCCGAGCACGGGAAGGCCATGCTCTGCGAGAAGCCGATCGCCGACGACCTGGCCGCCGCCGACGTGGCGATCGCCGAGCTGGAGCGCATGGGCGCTCGGGTGATGCTCGCGTTCAACCGTCGCTTCGACCCCGCGAACATCGCGATCCGGGCGGCGATCGATGGCGGCCAGGTCGGCGACGTCCGGCAGGTCCTGATCACGAGCCGCGACCCGGGGCTGCCCCCGCGCGATTACCTGCTCCATTCGGGCGGCATCTTCCGCGACATGGTGATCCACGACTTCGACACCGCCCGGTTCTTCCTCGGCGAGGAGCCGGCCGAGCTGTTCGCCACCGCCAGCCGCCTCGTCGATCCCGAGCTGATGGCCGCCGTCGACGACAGCGACACCGTCACGGTCGTCCTGCGGACGGCGGCTGGCCGGCAGGCCCTGATCACCTGCTGCCGGGAGGCCGTCTACGGCTACGACCAGCGGGTGGAGGTGTTCGGATCGGCAGGGATGATCCAGAACGACAATCTCCGCCCATCCACGATCCGTCGCTCGGATGCGACGGCCACGGACGCTCGTGAGCCGCTCCTCGCCTTCTTCCTCGAGCGCTACGCCGACGCCTACCGGAACGAGATGGATGCGTTCCTCGCCGCGCTGGAGAGCGCCGGGCCGATGCCGACGAGCCCGCACGACGGTCGCCAGGCGCTCGCCCTGGCCGACGCCGCCGCGGAGTCGGCGCGGACCGGTCGATCCATCCAGGTCTGAGGCGACGCGGGCCCAGGTTCCACGACAGATCGGGGCAAACGCCTCTTTCGCGGCGATCGCGCGCTGACGATCCTGACGGCGCTGACGTGACGGCCGCGACCTGTCCGCAGGGCGACAGGACGACTGGGTCACGCCGCGGCCGGCCACCTCGTCAGAGCGGCCAGTTCAGCCCGGAGTTCCCGAGCGCGCACAGCCCAGAGGCATCGACCCAGATGGACGCTCCCACCGCCCGCCGCCGACCGCTCCGCTCCCTTGGCGTGGTCCTCGGCGGCTTCGTCATCGTCGCCGCGTGCTCCGCGACGCCCGCGGCATCATCCCCGGCGCCGAGCACACCGCCGGCACCCAGCACGAGCCCGGCCCCGACGTCTTCGTCCAGCCTCACGCCGACGCTCGCGCCGCCGGCGACGCCGGCCCCGACTCCGTCGGCCATGCCCGTGCCCTCGCTGCCCGACGTCGGGGTCGCACCGGCCGGCACCTGGACCGCGGTCCACTGGCAGCAGGTCCGGGACCTCGGCCTCACCGGCAACGAGGTCGGCGTCCACGGCTGGAGCGGCGGATTCATCGCGCTCAAGCAATCCCCCGGCAGCGATGACCAGGGCAACCCGCTGCCCGTCACGATCCAGGCCTCCGCGTCGTCGGATGGCGTCCATTGGGCCGATCCCACGAGCCTGGAGACGGGCTTCCAGGGCATGTTCCAGATCCGCGACATCGTCGAAGGCCCGACCGGGCTGCTCGCCCTGGCCTACCCGTACGGCGACACGTGCGGCGGGCCCGAGAGCGTGTTCGCGATGTGGGCCTCCCCCGACGGCCAGGCGTGGACGCGGATCGCGATGCCGAAGACATTCACGGCCAATCACGTCGAGACGATCTCGGGTGGGAAGGCCGGCTACATTGCCTTCGGCGGCAAGGGCGATACCGAGACGCGGATGATCTGGACGTCGCCGGACGCGAAGGCGTGGACCGTTCGCCCCCTGCCGACCGTGTCCAGCGGCACCCTCGTCATCGACCAGGTGGCCAGCTTCGACGCCGGCTTCATCGTCCTCGGCGGCGTCCTCGGGGAGGGTGGCTGTGGGGGCGGCCAGCACATCAAGCCCGCGGCGTGGTTCTCCGCGACCGGCGCCTCGTGGACCCGGGCAAGCCTGCCGGGCGCGTCGACCGACCCGAACGCGAGCCTGTCGATGCGGTCGAGCGGGGATCGCCTGCTCGTGCTTCAGACCCTGCCCGGCGACGAGCCGACGGGACCGGCCTGGTCCTCCACCGACGGGCGGACGTTCACCTCGCTCGGGAAGGTCTCGACCGACGCGGTGTGGAGCTACTCGAGCCTGGGCTCCCACAACGTCTCGATCATCGGCCCGGACTCCGGCACGGGACCGGTGACGATGACGGCGATCGACATGGCGGGGGCCTCCAGCCCGATCAGCCAGGACGGGGACGTTCCGATCGTGACCGAGTCGGGCGGGCAGGTGGAGTTCGCGATCGGGCCGACCGGCATCCTGGCCTACACCACTGACGGGATCGACTCCTGGATCGGCCTCCCGAGCTGACCGGCACCTACCGCCCGGGTTCCGACGGACCGCCAACCGGCGGTCCGTCGCCCATTCCCGCCAAGCGTCGGTCCGCGGCGAGCGCGGCCGGCATCTGGCGGAGCTCGACCGGCAGGCGCGGCCGCCACCAGCGCCAGGTCGCAACGAGCCAGGCGCTGATCGCGCGCTGGAGGGGGGCCCACGCGAATCCGTAGGCCTCCCGGATCGTGGCCGGGAGGAGCCCGAGGCTGGGCCACAGGGTCCACGCGTACAGGCGGGCGGGGATGCCCTCCAGCGCCGGCAGCACCGGGCCCAGCGGCGGGTGCAGGACGGCGTCGGCGAGCTCCCGGGCCAGCTCGCCGGGATGGACCGGACCGCGGGGCCCGATCGCCTCCTCGACGTATGCCTCGAACGCCGCGAGGTCCGGCGGGAGGATCGCGTCCGGGATGCCGAAGGCCCGGCCGATCGGCAGCGTCTCGGCGTAGTAGCGGCGGCGGCGCTCCCGCGACAGCGGCTCGAGCCAGCGGTCCGCGACGACGATCGTCGAGTCGACCAGGGTCGCGTGGACCCACAGGCTGAGCTCGGGATCCCGGGCCTGGTAAGTCGGCCCGGTGATCGTCCGGTGGAGCCCGTTCAGGCGGCGGATCTCCGCCCGTGCCGCCGTCCCGGTCCCGTAGACGATCGTGAGATAGCTCCGGAGCGTGCCCTGGAGCCGGCGCCAGGGGTCCGCCCGGAAGTCGGAGTGATCCGCCACGCCGGCGGCGACCGCCGGATGCGCGAGCTGGAGGAGCAGGGCGCGAGGTCCGGCGCCCAGCAGGAGCATCGCCTCGCGGTTGAGGGCCCACGCCTCCGAGCCCGGGCCGTACAGTCCGCGGACGTCATCCGCGGCGCTCGTGGTGATCCGCTGGCGTGGCATCCAGGAAGGATCGGGCATCGAACGCCGGGGCGCTGCGTTCGACCCCGAGCGGCTGGCCGGTCCGGCGACCGCGGCGTGGAAGGCGTCCTCGCGTCGCCGCTGCCTCGAACGAGAGGCACGGTCGCGGCCCATGCAGCTTGGTGCATGGCGCCGGGGCCAATTGCGGCTCCGTGTCGCCGCGGCCAGGCCTCGGTGGTGCGGGCCGATCAGCCCTCGCCGGCCCGCCGGCCCACGATCCACCACGCCGCCGGGAACGCGATCGCCGCGAGGACCAGCTTCATCGCGTCGATGAGGATGAACGGTGTGAGGCCCCATAGCGCGGCCGTCTCCCAGCGCTGCGCCGCGAGCTCCGGCGGGACGACGAGGAACGCGATCCACGGCACGCCCACGAGGTAGATCGCGACGTTCCCGATCAGCATCGCCGCGACCGCGCCGACGATGTTGCGATCCCAGCCGATCTCCGCCAGCCGGCCCGTGACCGCGGCGGCGAGCATGAACCCGAGCAGGTAGCCGGCGCTCGCCCCGAACAGGAGCGACCCGTCCGCGTTCCGCATGACGAACTCGTCGAGCCCGGATTTGCCCTCGGCATAGACCGGCAGGAACAGCCCGAGCGCCAGATAGAGCGCCACCGCCAGGAACCCCCGCCGCAGTCCGAGGGCGCCGCCCACGAGGAGCACGCCGAACGTCTGGCCGGTGATCGGCACCGGCGTCGTGGCCAGGCGGATCTGGTAGTCGGCGATCAGCGGGATCGTCTGCCCGTTCTGGACGATCGTGACCTGCGCGGTCAGGGCGATGAACAGGGCGCCGATCACGATCAGCGCCACGTGCCGCAGCCGGCTGCCCATCCGCTCGCCGACCCGGATCGGGACGAGGAAGTCCGCGAGCGTGATCCCGCGCTCCTCGACCGGCAGCCGGTACGGACGCGGGTTGACGGTGATCATCGGGCGACGACTCCCTCCGATTGGCCGCGACCCGCCTCCCCTCCGATCGGGGCCGCTCGGCGGGCCGAGGATACCACCCGCCCTATTCGTGCTGGACCGCCGCGACGATCGCCAGCCGGCTCGCCAATCGAGCGGGATACCAGGCCGCGGCCATCGACACGCCGATCCCGAGCAGCGCGGCGACGACGATCGACGACCACGGGACCTCGATGATCAGCGGGGTCCCGCCGGACAGGACGACGAGCACCGCGCCCGCGATCAGGCCGGTGACGATCCCCAGGATCGATCCGACGATCCCGAGGATGCCCGCTTCGACGACGACCGAGCGCCGGACCTGGCCACGGGTCATCCCGGCGGCGCGCAGCACGCCCAGCTCGCGGATCCGCTCCAGGACGCTGACGGTCAGGGTGTTGACGATCCCGAGCGCGGCGACGACGACCGCGACGAGGGCGAGGGCGTCGAACAGCCCGAACACCTGGCTGAGGGCGCTGTCGACCGCACCGGCGACCGCCGACACCGGGTTCGGGACGAGCGCCGTCTGGCGCGCCGATTCGTCGACCGTGGGACGAGCCTCGGCCATCCGCCCGGGGGCGTAACGGACCGCGAGGACCTCGGCGCCCGGGACGCCGAAGATCGCCGTCGCGTCCTTCCAGCCGATCAGGACCGATTCGCCCACCTGCCCGGGCAGCGTCCGCTCCGCGATCCCCGCGACCCGCAGGTCGGCGACCTTGCCTTCGCCGACCGCGAGCGTCAGCGTCGAGCCGGCCGTCAGGTTCAACCGATCCGCGAGGCTGCGCGGCAGGATCGCCACCCCGCCCGCATCGAGGTCCTTGAGCGCGGCGGCGCGGTCGCCGACGACGAACTGGAGCCGGCCGTCTGCCGCGAGGTCCGCCCCGCGCACCGCGGCCGCGTCGAGCCGGACGCCGTTCCGCGCGACCTCGAACAGCGTCAGCGGACTCACCCGCTGGACCCCGTCGATCGCGGCCAGATCGGCGATCCCCTGGTCGTCGAGCTCGATCGGCCGGATCGAGGTCAGGAGCTCGTCCCCCGGGATGACCTCGGCGAGCCAGGCCGCGGCCGCAAGCCGCGATTGGTGGGCCACGCCGCCCACCGCCACGACCATCGCGAGCCCGACCGCCAGCGCGCCGACCGTCAGGGTCGTCCGGGCCCGGTCGCGGGCGATCGAGGCGCGGGCCAGACGCTCCTCCACTCGGAGGCCGCTCCGGAACGGGAGGCCGGCGATCGCCCCGAGCGCGCCGAGCACGAACGGCGCCGTGAGGACCGCCCCGAACAGGACCGTATAGACCAGGCCCGAGCGGATGAGCCCGGCACTCCCCGCGTCGCGCGGCCAGGCGACCAGCCCCGCGACCCCGACGACCGCGAAGACCGCGATCAGCCAGCGCAGCCGAGCCCGTCGTGCCGCGGCCGGGTCGATCCGGTCGCGGAGCGCCTCGATCGGTGGGATCGAGCCCGCACGGCGGGCCGGTTCGAGGGCCGCGGCGATCGTCACGCCGAGGCCGATGACGACGACCGCCGCGATCGCGCTCGGGCTGGGGTCGACCCGCTCGAAGGGGATCGCCGCGATCGAGCGGAGCTCGACCGCCATCAGCTCGGCCAGGACGAGCCCGACCGCGAGCCCGATCGCGGCACCGAGCACGCCCAGGACGATGGCCTGGACGAGGACGAATCGCACGAGCTGACGGCGCTGGGCGCCGGCGGCCCGCAGGAGGGCCAGCTCCCGGACGCGCTCGGTCACCGTCATCGACAGGGTGTTGAAGATCAGGAACGCGCCCACGAACAGCGCGACGGCGGCGATCAGGGCGGTCGTGGACCGGAAGTCGGCCGTGGAGCCCCGCAGCGACGCGGCGACGTCGGCCGGCGCCGAGAGGACGTACGGCTGGCTCGTCAACGCGACCGCGATCGCATCCGCGACCTCACGCGGGCTGGCGCCCTGGCCCGCGATCACGTCGATCCGGCTCACGGTCGGGTCGGCGAACAGGCGCTGCATCGCGTGGAGCGGCAGGACGACGGTCCGGCCCCCGGTCCCGACCAGCGGTCCCTCGCCGGCGAGGATCCCGACGACCTTGACGTCGACCGGCGCGCCGTCCGCCCCCTGGAGCGTGACCGTGCCCGCGACCGCGACGCCGAGCTCCGTCGCAAGGGCCTGGGGGATCAGCGCCTGGGGCGCATCCGCGCTCGCGAGCTCCGTGCCGCCGACGAGGACGAGGTCGCGGACGCGCTCCTCGGCGACCGGGTCGATTCCCAGCACCGAGACCGGCGGGGCGGTCGCGTCCGCGTCGGGCGTGCCGGCGGCGGGAACGAGGTATGTCCGCCGTTCCAGGGCGGCTGCCACGACGGTCGCCCCCGGCGCTTCTCGAACCGCCGCCAGGCTGTCGGCCGAGAGGCCGCTCGGCCCGAACGCCTCCACCCGCAGGTCGGCCCGGCCCACCAGGTCTCGCACCGTCCGATCGATCGAGGCCGCGATCCCCGCGTCGGTCGCGAGCGACGCGTACAGCACGCCGATCCCGAGGGCGATCCCGACGATCGAAAGCACCGACCGGCCGCGCCGGGCGAGGAGCGATCGGATCGCGAGCGCTCGCATCGCCGGCTAGACCGCTCGGCCGGTCAGAGCCCGAGCTCCGCCAGGCGGCGCACGAGCGGTCCCGTGTCGTGCTCGGCTCGCCGGCCGAGGACGATCTCCTCACGGATCGTGCCGTCCCCGATGACGAGGACGCGGTCGGCGTAGGCGGCGGCCTTCGAGTCGTGGGTGACGAGGACGATCGTCTGGTGGCGCTCGACACAGGACCGCCAGAGCGCCTCGAGGATCTCGGTCCCGGTCGTGTAGTCGAGGTTGCCGGTCGGCTCGTCGGCGAAGAGGAGGGCGGGCCGGGTGACGAGCGCGCGCGCGATCGCCACGCGCTGCTGCTCGCCGGCCGACAGCTGGTCGGGCTTGTGGTGCTCCTTGCCGTCCAGGTCCACGAGGGCGATCGCATCGCGGATCCGCTCGGCGATCTCGCCGCGGCCCGTGTCCGCCCCGGCGATCGTGAACGGCAACGCGACGTTCTCGGTGACGTCGAGGAGCGGGATCAGGTTGAACGACTGGAAGACGAAACCGGTCCGGTCGCGGCGCAGCTTCGTGGCGGCGTCGTCGCTCAGCTGGCTGATCGGCTCGCCCTGGAGGACGACCTCGCCCGCGGTCGGCTTGTCGAGTCCGCCGAGGAGCTGGAGGAGCGTCGACTTGCCCGAGCCCGACGGGCCCATCAGCGCGACGAACTCGCCCTCGTCGACGGTCAGGGAGACGCCGCGGAGCGCATCGACGGCGGAGCCGCCGAGCCGGTAGCGTTTGGCTAGCCCGTGCGCCTCGAGGATGGCGGCCATCGGGGCGGAGTGTAGCCGGGCATGGGGACTCGGCGTCGGGTCAGCCTCGCCCGGGCGCGGATCGTGGGCTCAGAGCCCCAGGAAGAACCCCGTCACGCCGCCGACGACCGTCTCGAACAGGCCGGGCGGGGTCGACGGATCGACGACGCGCAGGCCGCCCTCGCCGCGGGCCGGATCGGCATCACGGACCTGGCCGGGCGGCGGGCCGTCGCCGCTCTGTCCGCCGTCGCCGTTGTCGGAGCCGTTGCCGGCTCCGTTGCCGGCGCCACCCGGGCCGAGCCCCAGGCCGATGTCCTCGGCGAGACCGGGCGTCTCGCTCGCGGCCGGCGTCGGGGTCGGGGTGGGCGTCGTGGTGGGCGTCGCCGTGGCGGCCGGCTTCGGGGTCGCGACGGGCTTCGGCTTCGGCGTGGCGGTGGGCTTCGGCTTCGTCGTCGGCCGCGGCGTGGGCTTCGGCGTCGGCTTGGGCGTCGGCTTGGGGGTCGTCGTGGAGCCGCAGCGGTCCGCAAAGATCACGGTCCACATCTTCTTGCCGGTGGGGCCCTTGTACGCCCCGATGCCGATCACGTCCCACGACTTGCCGAGGATGTTCGCGCGGTGCCCGGGCGAGTCCATGAACTGGCGCTGGATCGTCGTGGTCGCGACGTCGTCGGGGTAGTTGTTCCAGCCGATGTTCTCGCCGGCGATGTTGTAGCAGTAGCCTTTCTGGTCGAGCGTGTGGAAGACGTTGTAGCTCGTCCCCAGGATCGTGTGGCTGAAGTAGTCCCGCTCGATCATGTCCTGGCTCCGCCAGCGCGCGATCGAGGTGAGCTTCGAGTCGACCTTCAGGGCCCGGAGCCCGGCGGCGGCTCGGGCCTGGTTCGTCAGGCTCACGAGCTTCGACTCCGAGGTGGAGCTGAACGAGTTGACGTCCCAACCGAGGGCGGTGCGCGGCGCCGCGAGGAGTCCGATCGAGGTCAGCGCAAACGCGGCGAGGACGAGGACGGCGAACCGGCGGGCGGCGTGGTCGGCTCGCCGGGGCCGGAGGCGCGGGATGGGGCGGACGCTGGGGGCGATCATCGACGGCGGTCTCTCGTGGGCGCCGGCTGGGGAACCGGGCTGGCCCGACCGTAGAGGGCGCGGGGCGGTGCGCGCCCCTGAGCGATGGTCCGGGCGGCACCGGGTACGGGTACCAGCAGCCCACCACCAACGTGACGTAACGGATCAGACCGGCACGAAGCGGCCGCGACCGCACCGGACCGGACCTGCCCGACCGTGCCCAGGCGGTGCCCGCGATCCCGGTCGCGCCCTTCACTCGCGAGGTCACCCCGGACGTCAGCGCAGGGCAGACTCGAGGGCGGTCCGCGCGTCGGTGCCAGCGTCCCGCTGCTTGACGATCAGCGCGGTGGCGATCGACAGCCCGTGGGTGGCGGCCCAGGCCCCCGCCACCGGCCGGCTCCCGGGAACGACGACGGCACCCGGCGGGATGACGAGCGGCGCGTCCGGCGTGCCGCGCAGCTCGCGTTCGCCGACGACGTCGAAGACGCGCGACGTGCCCGTCAGCACGACACCCGCCCCGATCACCGCCCCTGCGCCGATCAGGACGCCCTCGAGGAGCCGGCTGCCGGCGCCGACGAAGGCGCCGTCCTCGACGATCACCGGACGCGCTCCCGCCGGTTCCAGGACGCCGCCGATCGTGACGCCCGCCGCGAGATGGACGCGCGCGCCGATCTGGGCGCACGACCCCACCAGGACGTGCGAGTCGACCATCGTCCCCTCCCCGACCCATGCGCCGACGTTCACGTAGCTCGGCGGCATGACGATCACGCCGGGCTCGAGGTGCGCGCCGGCCCGGATCGCGCTGCCACCGGGGACGACCCGCCGGTCCGGGCCCGGGTCGATCGGCCGGAAAGCGGCCCGGTCGCGGAACGTCAGCGGTCCCGCCTGCCACGTCGCGACGGCCGGGTCGCCGAAGAGCGCGAGGATCGCCGCCTTCAGCTCGGGACGGACGCGCCAACCGTCGCGGGCGGTCGGGTCCGGCTCGGCCGCCCGAAGGTCGCCGGCGGCGAGCGCGTCGAGCAGGGCGGATCCCCCAATCCGCGGTTCGGGGACGGGCGTCTCGATCGCGACGCCGCTCATGCCGGGACCTCCAGCGTCTCGTCCATCCGGCCGCCCGCCGGCTCCACCAACCCCAGCCGGCGGAGCGTCCGGGCGAGCGCCTCGCGCGGCCCCTCGTCCAACGTCAGGAGCGGAGCCCGGACCGCATCCGTGTCGAGCAGGCCCATGAGCTGGAGCGCCGCCTTCGCCGGCACCGGATTGGGTGCTCCGACGAAGTTCGCGAGGAACAACGGCAGCCAGCGCTCGTGGATCCGCCGGGCGCCGTCCCAGTCGCCGGCTCGCGCCGCGTCGCACAGCGCCACCAGCTCGCCGGGGACCTCGTTGCTCGCGACCGATACCACGCCATCGCCGCCCAGGGCGAGAATCGGCAGCGTCCATGCGTCGTCGCCCGCCAGGACCGCGACGTCACGCGGCCGGTCGCGACAGATCCGGGCGATCTGCTCGAGGTTGCCGCTCGCCTCCTTGATCGCGACCACGCGGGGGTGCTCCGCGAGCCGGAGGAACACCTCCGGCGGCACGTTCGTGCCGGTCCGCGACGGGACGTTGTACACGACGATCGGAAGGTCCCCGGCGTCGGCGATCGCCCGGAAATGGGCCTCGAGCATCCGGCCGTCGGGCCGGTTGTAGTAGGGCGCGACGACCAGGGCGGCATCGGCGCCGAGCTCGGCCGCCCGGCGCGTCGCGGCGATCGTGGCGGCGGTGTCGTTCGTGCCGGTGCCGGCGACGACCGGGACGCGCGGCCGCGACGAGCCTTCCGCGACCGTCTCGACCGTCAGCGCGATCACGCGGTCGCGTTCGGCCGGGCTGAGGGTCGGTGCCTCGCCGGTCGTCCCGACGGGGACGAGGCCGTCGATCCCGGCCAGGACCTGCCAGCGGACGAGGCGGCGGAGGGCGGCCTCGTCGAGGGCGCCTTCGGCCGTGAAGGGGGTGACGAGCGCGGTCAGGGCTCCGCGCAGGGCCGGCCGGGTCCGGGTCGTCGTGCGATCGAGGGGCAGCATGGGAGTCCTCCAGTCGTGGGTCGAGATCAGGCGGCCGCGTTCGCGGTCGCGGCGGGGCGGGCCGTTGGACGGACGGCGACCAGGTCGTCGACGACCCGGTCGAACGGGACGAACCCAGCGGGTCGCGGAGCGGCGATCAGCCAGTCGATGGCCGCGAGCGCGCCCGCGGCATAGCCGGACCGGTCCCGGGCGGTCAGGCGGAGCTCGATCGTCTCGCTCGGGCCATCGAGCGCGACCGAATGCATCCCGGGCATCGAGCCCGAGCGGACGACCGCCACCTCCTCCAGATCGATCGGCAGATGGGCGTCGAGGCGGTGGACGAGCTCGCGGGCCGTGCCGGACGGCCGGTCCGCCTTCGCGCGCCGGTGCCACTCGACGACCGACGGCTCGAACCCGCCAAGGGCGGCCGCGAGCCTCGCCGCGTCGTCGACGAGGCGGAGGAAGATCGCCGCCCCCAGCGCGAGGTTGGAGGCGGCGACCGCCGTCGCGTCGAGACGGCGGAGCGCCGCGTCGATCCGCTCGCGGTCGTCCGCCCAGCCGGTGGTGGCGATGACGAAGCGGCGCACCCCGGCCGCCAGGGCGATCGTGACGTTGGACGCGACCGCCTCCGGCCGCGACGCATCGATGACGGTGTCGCTCCCGGCGATCGATGCGAGGTCATGGCGGCCGCTCGCCGGCCGGCCCAGGATCGAGACGACGTCGCCCCGCTCGCCGGCCGCGGCGGCGATCGCCCGGCCCAGGGCGCCGTCGCCGAGGATCGTGATCGTGCTGGTCATGTGCTCCTCCTCGTGGTCGGAGGAGCCACCGATGGAGGCCGGAATCAAGAAGCCGCGGTCACCGTCGTGGTGCCGCGGCCCCTGGAGCCTCCGTGCCCGGAGGCTCCGTCCGTCGTCGCTCGCGCGCCGTCAGAGCCCCAGGGCCCGTGCCTCCCGGCAGGGCCGCCAGAGCTTCTTCTTGGCCTCGTCGGTCAGGAAGTGGCGGTGCATGTGCATAC
>DASSHB010000004.1:0-2731 GCA_035693125.1 Candidatus Limnocylindrales bacterium
CTCTTCACCGCGATCGATTCCTCGCGCCGATGGACGACCCGGACGTCGGCGTAGGACGCGCCAAGGTGGACGGCCGTATCGAGGGCTCGGTCGGAGAGGTCTCGCATGGGGAGGCGGAGCGTAGCAGGGAGCGCCCCGAAACGACGCTCGGGTGGATGCCCTATTTGCCGCCCGTCGCCTGGCCGTCGTGTTTCACCAGGACCCACAACGGGCGGCTGGCGCCCACCTCAGCCGACGATTGTTTCAGCCCGACCCACATCGGTCGTCCGACGGCGCGTTTCCGGACTCCTGCTGGGCTTCGGTTGCTGCTTGTGGGGCGAGGTGAAACACGAGCGGGCGAGCGCGCCGCTCAGAGCACCGGCGCTCCCGCGACGGCCTGCCACGTGAGATACGACCCCAGCGCAAGGACCACCACGCCGGCGACCAAGGGCACCTGTGCCGCGAGCCGCCCCAGGCTGGTCGCACGTGGCATCCGATCGAGACGCGAGCGCGCGAACACCATTCCGAGACCCACACCGGACATCACGGTTGCCATCCCGAGTCCGAACGCCATGACGAGCACGATCCCGTAGGCCGGTCGACCCGCGACGATCGAGCCGAGAAGCAGGAACAGAGCCGACGCCGACGGAACCAGGCCGCCGGTCAGTCCCAGGACGAAGAGACCGCGCCACGAAAGGTCGGAGCCGTCCGCCGGAAGGTGTGAGTGAGAACGGCCGCCGTGACGGTGCACGCCAGGCACGCTCTCGGAAGAGCGGTGCGCGAGCGGTTCGTCGACGTGGCGGTCCTCTTCGGCTCGGCGGTCGCCCGGCCGGACGTGGTCGTGCCCGTGGTCGTGCTCGTGGTCGTGGCCATGGTCGTGGTCGTGGTCGTGGTGGTGGCCATGGTCGTGCTCGTGGCCACGAGTTCTGGCGTGCTCATGAGTGCGAGCCGCTCGGCGGCGAAGCTCGGTCAGCAGCATCCAACCACCGATCACGGCGATCGAGACTGCGGCGACGACCGGCAGGAACCGGACCACGACGTCGGGCGGGAGTGCGCTCCCGGCCCAGAGGGTGATCATCGCGAGGATGAGGATCCCGAGCGTATGGGAGACCGCCACGGACAGCCCCAGCCCGAGCGCGTGCGTCGCCGTGCCGCGCCGCCCGATCAGATAGGCCGCCATCAGCGTCTTCCCGTGGCCCGGCGTGATGGCGTGCCACGCCCCGATTCCGATCGCGGTGAGGATCGAGGCCAGGATCACGAAGGGCGTGAGGTCGGCCTCGCGGAAGATTGCCGGCAGCTCCGCGGCAACGCCGCCGGGAACGGCGCCGGGCGCGGTCGCGGGACCAGGTGCCGCGGCGGTGGCCGTGGCCGCGGACGGACCCGGCGCCGCGGATGCCGCTGCGGGATCCAACCGGGCCTCGATCGTCGCCGACCGGATGTCGAGTGGCGACGCGATCAGGTCCGCGGGGTAGGCGGTGAGACGGCTGCTCGGCGAGGTGGCCGGCAGGCCGTGGGTGTCCAGGATCGTCCCACGCGCGGTCGCCACGATCTCGCGCCAGCCGATCCGCTCGGCGTAGGACTCGTCGCGGAAGGCGAACGACGTCGCCGAGGTGATCGGCGACGACAACGACGCCGAGGACGCGCACTCCAGCCGGAGCGTCGAGAGGCCGCCGGCCCCGGGCAGGAACGTCGCGCTCGACGACCCGCCGGCCAGCGCCAGCACCGCGCCATCGCGCTCCAGGTGGAGCGACGAACGCAGGGTCGTGCAGGCGACCGGCGCCCACGACGCGACCTCCTCGTCGGAGACGCTGCCGTCGCTGTCGGTGTCCATCGTCTGGCGTTCCTGGAACGTCGGGATCTCGGCCATGTCGATGACGACGTCGAGGTCGACGCGGTCCGGCCCGATCGTCAGCCCGGCGTAGTGGTTGATCGTGAAGTTGCCGAGGGGGTGGGCGCTCGCGACGGCCGGCAGCGCGAGGGTCGCGAACGCGACGGCCAGCGCGGCGAACAGGCGGGTAATCCGACGGCATCCCATGACGTCGAGGGTACGGCTCAGGACCCGTCCCGGATCAGCCGCGTCGATGACGATCTCGTGACCGCCTTCGGCCGGGCCGAGCGGGCTACACTCGCCCGGTGACAAGCCCGGCCCGCTCCGCCCGCCGCGGTCCGTTCATCACGATCGAAGGGCCCGAGGGCGCCGGCAAGACGACCCAGGCCGAGCGCCTCGAGGGGGCCCTCCGCGCGCGCGGGATCGCCGTCCGCGCCACGCGCGAGCCGGGCGGGACGGAGCTCGGCGAGCGGATCCGAGCGGTCCTCCTGGCGGCATCGGCGACGCCCCACGACCCCCTGGCGGACGCGCTGCTCTTCAACGCCGCGCGCCGTCAGCTCGTCGAGGAGGTCATCGAGCCCGCGCTGGCTGCCGGGACGGCTGTCATCTGCGCTCGGTTCGCCGACTCGACGAAGGCCTACCAGGGCTACGGCGGCGGTTTGGCACTGGCCGACCTGGCGCGGCTCGAGGAGGTCGCGACCGGCGGGCTGACGCCGGATCTGACGATCCTGCTCGATCTGCCGGTCGAGCTGGGCCTCGGGCGAAAGGGCGCCGACGAGCAGACGCGATTCGAGACCGCCTACGACCTGGCCTTCCACCGCCGCGTCCGGAACGGCTTCCTGGCGCTGGCCGTGGCGGAGCCGGGCCGCTTCGTCGTCGTCGACGCGACCGCGGACGAGGATCGGATCGCCGAGCGGATCCTCC
>DASSHB010000005.1:0-28064 GCA_035693125.1 Candidatus Limnocylindrales bacterium
CGAGGGATGAGCCGCGAGCCACGCCTGGGCCGCCGCCAGCCGGCGGTACGGGCGGCCCGTCCGGATCTGGCCGATGCCGCGGGCGAAGCGCGCGATGCAGATCGGCCGCGGACCGAGCCGGGCCAGGAAGTCCGGGGCCAGGGCCGCGAAGCCCGCGTCGGCGAACCGGCGCGCGATCCGGCGGATGTCGTCGTTGAGCCCCACGGCCTCATGGATCACGATCACGCCGGGCCGTCGGGTGGCGCCGTCCGCTGCGGCGCCGTCGGGCAGAACGAAGGCGGCGGGCAGGCTGTCGCCCGCTGCGTCCGGGATCGCGATCTCGTGCACGACGGCCAAGGCAGCTCCACGCGCCGAAGATGGTCCAGCCCGCGAATCATCCACGCCCGAACGGCTCGGTGCATCCGTCATTCGCGTGATCCCGACCCGCGACTGGCTCGTCACCGTCGGGCGGCCTACCATCGTGCCATGACCACCCCGACCGTCGATCGCCTGCCGTTCACCGACGACGACGAGGCGAACCGCCTCCTCGTCGAGGATCCATTCGCCCTCCTGATCGGCTTCACTCTCGATCAGCAGGTGCCCCTCCAGAAGGCCTTCTCCGGGCCGCTGGAGCTGCGCCGCCGAATCGGACCCTATGACGCTCGACGAATCGCGACGATGCCGCCCGACGAGCTCGACGAGGTGTTCCGTCGCGTCCCCGCCCTGCACCGGTTCCCATCGAACATGGCCAAGCGCACCCAGGCCGTAGCGGCGTTCCTCGTCGAGCGCTACGGCGGCGACGCCGCCCGGCTCTGGCGTGACGCCAGCGATGGGCAGGACCTGCACCGCCGGCTCCTCGAGGTGCCCGGGTTCGGGCCGATGAAGGCCGGCACCCTCGTCGCGATCCTCGGCAAGCAGCTCGGCGTCACGCCGCCCGGCTGGCAGGCCCAGGTCCCCGACCACATGACCCTCGGTGACGTCGATGGTCCCGAGCGCCTGCGGGAATACCAGGGCTGGAAGAAGCAGATGAAGGCGGCGGCGCGGGACGCAGCCGGCCAGTAGCTCCGGGCTGGCGCGATCCGGCGGGTGGGCGTATCGTTGCGTGTGCAACGATCATCGAACCCGAAGGACCCCGCGCTCATGGACAACGCCATCCGCGCCGCGCTCGCGCGCGGCGGGACCATCGACATCACCACGACCGGCCGTCGGACCGGTCAGCCTCGCCGGATCGAAATTGCCTTCCACCGGATCGACGGCCGGATGTGGATCTCCGGGCTGCCCTCACCGAGCCGTCGCTCGTGGATCGCGAACCTCGCCGAGGATCCGCGCCTGACGGTCCATCTCAAGGGACCCGTCGCGGTCGCGGACCTGGCGGCGCGTGCTCGGATCGTCGACGACGAGGCCGAACGGCGCCGGATCCTCGATCGCGTCGCGCAGGCCTGGCGGCGAACGGACCTGGACCGGATGGTCCTCGAGAGCCCGCTGATCGAGGTCACGATCGAGGACGCGGCCGCGGCCTGAGGCGGAGCATGGGTCAGAGGTTCGTCGCGTTGAACGTGTCGCAGTCGCGCGGGTCGCCGCTGTCGTAGCCGGTCGTGAACCAGCGGACGCGCTGCTCGGACGTGCCGTGGGTGAAGCTGTCGGGGTCGACGCCGCCCTGGCTCTGCTGCTGGATGTGGTCGTCGCCCACGGCCTTGGCGGCCGCGTCCGCTGCCGCGATCTGGTCGGCGGTCAGCGGCTGGAGGAAGCCCGTCGAAGCGGCGTTGTGGGCCCATACGCCGGCGTAGCAGTCGGCCTGGAGCTCGGTCCGGACCGAGCGGCTCTCCGCGCCCGTGTCGCTGCCCGGCTGGAGATCGTTCAGGAGGTCCTGGACGTGGTGGCCGTATTCGTGGGCCAGGACGTAGGCGCGGGCGAACGGAGCGTCCTTCGCCCCGAACCGGTCCTGCAACTCCTGGAAGAAGCCGAGGTCGAGGTAGACGTTCTTGTCGACGGGGCAGTAGAACGGGCCGGTCGACGACGTGGCGCTGCCGCAGCCGGTGTCGGTCGCGTCGGTGAAGAGGACGGTGTCGGCCTTCTCGTAGTTCTGGATCTGGGTCGCCCAGAACGCCTGGATGCTGTTGACGTAGCCGACGATCTGGCAGTCCTCGCGGTTGTTCGCATCGGTCCCGGTCTTGCACTGGGCGAGGGCCGAGGAGTCGGGAGCGTTCGTGTCCGGCCCGGTGCCGGTCCCGCTGCCGCCGTTGAGGAGGTCGCCCACGTTGCCGCCGAGGAGGAGGTAGACGACCAGGATCACGAGGGATCCGATGCCGCCTCCACCCACGACCATGCCGCCGCGGCCGCCGAGACGGCCACCGCCTCCGCCGCGGGCGTCGGTGACCTGGGACGGGTCAAGCTGGGCGTTCGGGTCGAATGTCATCCTGGGCTGACCTCCGGTGGGCGCTGACCGCCCGAGTTGTAGCGATTGTCGCGCGCCGGACGTGCGCTGCGCAGCCCGCCCAGCCGTCGCAAGCGCGTTGCGATCGCCGGAGCGCTCGCCTGCCTCGCGTCGAATCCGACCGTCAAGCGAGCCGTCGTTTCCCTCGCGATCGGCGACTCATGACAAGTTCTGGCATGTTCATCTGGCAGGATTCAGGCATCAAGCAGCGCGGTCGTCCGATCGCCGGAGAGCGAGGTGCGCCATGTTCCTGTCAGAGTCGATCGTCCGGGCGATCCATGCCGATCGGGTGCGCGAGATCGAGCGCGCAACGCGCGAGCGACGGCTCGTGGAAGCCGCCTCGGAACCGGTCGTGACCGGCCCGGTCGGCCGGCCGGCCACCGGCCGGCGCATGCCGCCCGCGACGAGGCCCAGCGGGCTGCCGGTCTAGGCCGGGACCGCGACCGCGGCGGCGGGCTCGCTCTCGCCGTAGCGCGATGCGAGCCGGGCAGCTTGCGCCGCCACCTTCTCGCGCAGCTCCAGGGGGGCGAGGAGCTCGCAATCGGGGCCGATTGCCAGGATCTGCGGAACCACCTCGCTCGGCCAGTCGAGCGTGACCCGGACGTGCTGCCAGCCGTCCGGGTCGTTCGCGTCGAGGCGCACGAGGGTCTCGTAGGGACGGTCGCCGATCACGCCATGGAGCCGCGGCAGGCGCTCCCCGGGCAGCCGCAACGTGATGTCGATCCGCGGCGTGTCGCGCTCGTACGCCGCGCTCGATTCCGTCCAGAACGCCGCGAGGTCGAACCCGTCCGGCCGTTCGAAGGGTTCCTCGAGCGGGGTCACCCGAACGACGCGCGAGACGCGGTACGTCCGCGGCTGGCCGTCCGCCGCGGCGACGAGGTACCAGACGCCGGCCTTCAGGACGAGCCCGAGCGGATCGAGGAGCCGATCGACGGTCTTGTCGCCCCGGTCGTAGCCGATCTGGATCCGCTGCGCCTCCCAGACCGCCTCGGACAGCGACCCCAGCAGCGGCACCGGCTCGTCCGCGTGATACCAGGCGGCCGCGTCGAGGTGGAACCGCTCCACGAGTCGTGACGCACGCGCGCGGAGCTCGGTCGGCAGCGCGGCGAGGACCTTCAGGCGGGCGGCCGCGACGACCGTTCCCAGCCCCAGCTCCGCGGCGGGCCCCGGAACACCAGCCAGGAACAGGGCCTCGGCCTCGTCGGCGGTCATCCCCGTGAGCCGGGTCCGATAGCCGTCGACGAGACGGATGCCGCCATGCGGCCCGCGATCCGCGTAGATCGGGACGCCGGACGCGCTCAGGGCGTCGACGTCGCGGTGGATCGTCCGGACCGAGACCTCGAGCTCGCGGGCCAGCTCGGCGGCCGTCTGGCCACCGCGTGACTGGAGCAACAGGAGGAGCGAGACCAGCCGGGAGGCACGCATCGCGCGCAGCGTACCAGATTGCTGACAGGTTCTGTCGCGTATTCGCCCATCAAAGGTCGTCAGACATCGCTACCAGATCGTGGAGGTCCAGGACGTCGCGGTACATCAGGTCACCGGGATCGTCGGTAGCCGGCAGGCCCCAGGCGAGGAAGCCGAGCTCGCGCAGGACCATCTTGCGCATCAAGCTTCGGGCTCCATCGAGCTCGAACCGGCGATGCATCCGGGCCATCGACACCAGCGCCGCGCCGTTGCGGCGAACGGCGAAGGCCCAGTTCCAGCTCATCGACTCGATGTAAAGATCGCCTGTCGTGAGTCCCACGACGACGGTCCGGCCCGCCTCGAATACCGGTGAGGTTCTCAGCATCGAGTCAGTGGCGCGCTCGGCGCCGAATTGATGTCGAACGGGGTTCCAACTCGAGGGATCGAGCGGCGCGGCTCGGACGACGACGGATCCCGAGATGTCGTAGCGGGCAGCCAGGTCGTTCCAGATGGAGTCGCCGATCGAGGCTGGGACATCTGGGAACACGACCAGGATGACGCGATCTACCTCCGGGGACTGGAGCTTCCGCGGCACGGGATGGGACTGCAGCAGGGCACCAGGGTCGCCGTATCGGACAAATCCGAGACCGAGCGCCCAGACCAGGACGATGACGGCTCTCAGGGCAACGGCCGGCAGGCGCAACGAGGGGCGAGCCTCGGGCGGAGTGCTCGGCACCCCCGCCCCGATCACGATCGCTGCGGTCCCTGGTCCCGGAGGAACTGCTCGATCTCGGAGATCAGGTCGTCGCCCGCGGGCAGGCGCTCCTCGTCGACCATCGACTCCAGGCGCGCGACGTAGCTCCGGGTGTTCTCGTCGGCGGCCGTCGCCGCGTCGAGACGGGTCCGGAGCTGCGCCGACTCGTCGACGAGATCGCCCGTGTCGAGGGTCACGCCCAGATGGTTCGTGATGGCCCGGTGGAGCGCCAGGGCCGCCGGTGGGTACGGTCCGGAGACGTAGTGGGGGACCTGAGCGAAATAGCCGACGGCCTCGAGCCCGGCCTCGGCCGCCGCCATCTCGAGGACGCTGACGAGCGCGGCCGGGACACGGAGCAGGCCTTGGGGCCCGGGCCGGATGTCGCCGCGGAGGAGATCGGGCCGCGTGGCCGTGCCGAGGATCGGGACGGCGCGGGTGTGCGGAACCGCGGCCGGGATCGCGCCGATGCTGATCCAGTCCGCCACGCCGAGCGTCTTCGCCGCCTCGACCACCCCGTCGGCCAGGCGGGGCCAGCGATAGTCCGGCTCGGGGCCGGTGAGGATCAGGAGGTCACGCTCTTCGCCCCGGTTCAGGCGGATCCGGAACTCGGGCCAGGTGAGCTCGTGGAGTCGGCCGTCCTCGATGTCCAGGGTGGGCCGGCGCGCCCGGTAGTCGAAGATCCGGTCCGCGTCGAAGGTCGCTACGACCTCGCCACCCTCGGCGATCAGCCCGGCTGCGGTCGTGGCGGCGGAGCCGGCGTCGACCCAGCCGTCCAGGCCCACGATCAGGGTCGGCCGGCGGAGCGGTCCCGGATCGACGAGCTCATACAACGCCACGGCGACAGGATACGCGGCGCTCCGCGGAGTCCCGCCTCGCCTCGACCGCGGCTCGCGCCGGCCCATCGTGCGAGACGGGCGGTTCATCACGCGGGACGCAAAGCCGCGCCGCGCGGCCGATGCGCGACCGTCGCGAGACGCCGACACGTAGAGCGAGGGCTCGATGATCCGCACGACGCCGTTCCACGAGAGGACGAGCGCGGCCAACGTCTCCGGCCTCTGGGAGCACTGGTCCGGCTACCTCGTCGCCCAGAAATACCAGCTGTCGGAGAAGTTCGAGTACTTCGCCATCCGGAACAGCGCCGGCCTGTTCGACTCGTCGCCGCTGTTCAAGTACCGCGTCCACGGCCCCGACGCCGAGACCTTCCTCGGTGGCGTCCTCGCGCGCGACATCCGGACGTGTGAGGTGGGTCACGGCCAGTACACCGCCTGGCTCGACGACCACGGCTTCGTCGTGGAGGACGGCGTCGTCTTCCGGACCGGCACGAACGACTACCTGCTCACCTGCGCGGAGCCGAACCTCGCCTATTTCGAGTCGTTCCGCGGTCGACACCGAGTAGCGTTCGAGGACGAGAGCGAGGGCAAGGCCGTCCTGGCGATCCAGGGCCCGCGCTCGCGCGACATCCTGGGCTCGCTGGCGCCGCATGTCTGCGAGCTGCCCTATTTCGGGCTGACCCGGGCGACCATCGGTGGCACGGACGTGATGGTCTCGCGGACCGGCTACACGGGCGACCTGGGCTACGAAGTCTGGATCCCGGCGGAGCGCGCGCTCGCCGTCTGGGATGCGATCGAGGGCGCGTCCGCGGGCCAGGGCGTCATCCCGTTCGGGATGCTCGCCCTGTACATGGCCCGGATCGAAGCGGGCCTGCTCCTCCTCGAGGTCGACTTCGACTCGAGTCGCTATGCCTGGACCGACGCCTCGAAGTCGACCCTGGTCGAGCTCGGCCTGGGCTGGATGGTCAAGGGCCTTTCCGACGACGACGGCCGGACGTTCGTGGGCCGCGGCGCGCTCGAGCGCGAGCTCCGCGACCGGACCTCCCGCTGGAAGCTGACCGGCTTGGTCCTCGACTGGCAGGACTACGACCGCCACTACGACGAGGCCGGCCTGATCCCTCCGAAGGACCACACGCCGATCCAGGACGAGTACTACCTCTACGACGACGGGCTGAACCAGGTCGGCTGGGCGTCGAGCCTCATGTACTCGCCGATGCTCCAGCGCCACATCGCGCTGGGCCGCGTGCCCCTCGATCGGTCGAAGCCCGGGTCGCGGGTGAAGCTCGAGCTTCCGGTCAACCATCGCTATGAGTACTTCGACGCCGTCGTCAGCCGGCTCCCGCTCTACAACCCCGATCGGAGGACCGCCTGATGGCGACGAAGACGCGCGCCCGGGGCGCGGGCTCGAACGGCAGGGCCGGCGGGACGGACCCGATCACGAACCTGCCCGACCGCCGGGCCGGCGAGCGGACCTACGACGCGATCGTGATCGGCGGCGGCCACAACGGCCTCGTCAACGGGGCGTACCTCGCGAAGGCGGGGCTGAAGACCCTGATCCTGGAGCGCCGCCATCTGGTGGGCGGCGCGGCGATCACCGAAGAGCTCCGGCCGGGCTTCTGGTTCACGACGTTCTCGTACGCCCTGAGCCTGCTCCGGCCGGACATCATCCACGACCTGGAGCTGACGAAGTACGGCTTCATGCCGCTGCTGATGCCGTCGACCTTCGCCCCGATGGAGAACGGCGACTACCTCTACCTCGGCCAGGACCACGGCGAGAACCTGCGCGAGATCGCCCGGCACAGCCAGCACGATGCCGACGCCTACGAGGCCTTCAACCACGACGTGCTGCGGGTCTGCCGGGCGATCAAGCCGCTCCTGGACCAGGTCCCGCCCGACATCTTCAGCGACGACCCCGAGGAGATGGTCCGGGCGGCCGCGATGGGCTCGCGCTTCCGCCACCTGGACCGGAAGGTCCTCCACGACGCGGTCCGGCTCCTGACGGGCAGCGCCGCGGACTTCCTGGACGACTACTTCGAGTCGGACATCCTCAAGGGCTATCTCGCGTCGTCCGCGATCATCGGGACGAAGGTCGGTCCGTACTCGCAGGGGTCCGGCCTCGTCCTGCTGTACCACATCATCGGCGAGCACGACGGCGAGTTCGGGGCGTGGGCGTTCCACAAGAAGGGCAACGGCGGCTTCACGCAGGTCCTCGCCCGGGCCGCCGAGGCGCTCGGCGCGGAGATCGCCCTCGAGTCGCCGGTCGAGCGGGTGATCACGAAGGACGGCCGCGCGACCGGTGTCGCGCTGACCGACGGGACCGAGTTCCACGCCCCGATCGTCGTCTCGGCCCTCGACCCGCGCCGGACGTTCCTCGAGCTGGTGGACCCCCTCGAGCTGCCGACCGATCTCGTCGACGCGATCCGCCGCTTCCGCTTCCAGGGCACGAGCGCGAAGGTCAATTTCGCCCTCGACGGCGCCCCGCGCTTCCCGGCGCTCGGGGATCGGACCGATCAGTACCGCGGCTTCACGAACATCGGCCCGTCCATGGAGTACCTGGAGCGGGCCTACGACGACGCGAAGTACGGCTGGTACTCCAAGCGGCCGTACATCGACACGGCGATCCAGTCGACGATCGACCCGGACATGGCGCCGCCCGGCAAGCACGTGATGAGCTGCTTCGTCCAGTACGCGCCGTACCACCTGAAGGGCAGCGACTGGGACACGGAGAAGGAACGCTTCGGCGACACGGTCCAGGCGACGCTCGAGAGCTTCTTCCCGGGCTTCGGGGACCTGGTCCTCCAGCGCGAGATCCGGACGCCACTGGACATCGAGCGGACGGTCGGCCTGTCCGAGGGCAACATCTTCGCCGGGGAGTTCCTCGCTCCCCAGATGTGGCTGTTCCGGCCGGCCCCCGGCTACTCCCAGTACCGGACCCCGATCGACGGCTACTACCAGTGCGGCTCCGGAACGCACCCCGGCGGCTGCGTGATGGGCGCGCCGGGCAAGCTCGCCGCGAGCCAGATCCTCAAGGATCGCGGCCGCGCCAGGGCGAGCCACGCGGGTGCGCCCGCCCGGGAGGCGGTTGGCTCCGGCACCTGAGACCGCGGCCGCGCCCGGGGCGTCACGCGTCCGGCGTCGAACGTTCGAGGCCGCCGCGGTGTAAGACCCTCCGGATGCATCCGTCGATCCGCGCCGCCGTCCTCGTCCTCGCTGCCGGCTTCATCGTGCTCAGCGCGGTGCCCGCCGGCGCCGTCGCCCAGTCCGCCCCGCCGACCCCCGCGGACGCGACGCACGATGACTCCATCGAGATCTGGCAGGACGAGGCCCTCCCGCCGGACGTGCCCGCCGGCCGCTCGGTCGACGTCGCGTTCACGACCTGGGACACGCGCCGCCAGACGCTCAGCGAGCTGAACACGGCCGACGTCCGGGTCCATCCGGCCGCCGGCAAGGCTCGACCGACGAAGGCCCAGACCCACTCGGACTGGCCGGGCCACCTCGTGACGACGATCACGGTTCCGGCCGGCGGGCTCGGCCCGATCGAGATCGGCTATCCGAGCCAGACGTGCACCGGCGACGGAACCTGCACGCCGAGTTTCGTCTCGTTCACGATGGCCGGGGTCGGCCCGCCGCCGCAGGCGCCGCGATCGCTCCTCGTCGACGCGACGATCCAACCCGCCGCCGATCCGGCCTCCGTCGACCAGCCCTTCTCGGTCCAGGTGACGATCGCGCCGCGGGCCAGCTGGGACCCGACGTCGCTTGCGCTTCCGGAGAAGGTCGTCCTGATCGGCGTCCAGCTCGGCGGCCAGGAGACGACGCAGGTGGACCTGCGGGCCGTCAACGACGGGCACTACGCCGGCGCGATCACGCTCCCGCACCCGGGCGACACGACGCTCAGCGTCGCCTTCCAGGATGCCTCGAACCAGATCGACCCGATCGACCGATCGACGGTCCGCTTCCAGGTGGCCGGCGCCGGATCGTCCGAGCAGCCGGCGCCCAGCGTCGCCGCGGAGGGTCCGGCCACCACATCGGCGGCGCCGTTCTGGAGCGATCTGCCCCTGCTGCCGATCGTGGCCGTCCTCGCCGTGCTCCTCGCCGCCTCGCTCGTCGTGCGCCGCGCGTTCGCGGACCTCTGAGCTCCGGTCAGACGGGCTCGAGCTCCTTGCGGAAGATCACGATCCGGTCGTTCTCGCGGAAGCCGTGCCGCTCATACAGCGCCAGGGCTCCGGACGGGTTCTCGGTGTCGACCGAGAGCGCCGCCTCGGTCATGCCGCGGTTGCGGAGGAGCTGGAGGTTCCGCGCGATCAGCGCGCTCGCCACCCCCCGGCCTCGCCAGTCGCGCACCGTGAAGATGCATTCGGTGTAGCCGCGCTGCCGGCCGAGCGCGTCGTTCTCCGCCGCATCGATGAAGCCCAGCACGCCGCCCACGACCCGGTCGCCGGCCCAGGCGACCTGCCAGACGTCGATCTGGCCGCGGGTCGGGTGGTCGATCATCTCGAGCAGCTGGGCGTCGCCCATCCCCGGCCAGCCGTGACTGTCGCGCATCGCGTCGTCCATCGCCCGGCAGACGGCCAGCGTGTCGTCGGGCGTCACCGGCCGGCTGACGAGACCCGCCGGCAGCGGCACGTCGGCGACGACGTCCAGCCGCCGGGTCATCTCGATCATGTAGCGGAACGGTCGGTAGCCGTCGGCGCTGAGGAGCTCGATCGAGTCACCGTTGCCGGCGAAGACCCACGAGTGGAGACCGGCCGCGGTGCCGGGCGGATCGGGCCGTGCCGCCCGAATCCGGAGGAGCTCCACCTGGAGGCCCGCCAGCAACGCCCGGCCGATCCCGCGATCGCGCCAGGACGGCAGCACGTGTCCCGAGTGGATGAGCATCCGGCCATCCTCCGGCGCGGTGCCGAAGTCGCTCACCCGTCCCCAGCCGACCAGGTGCCCTGCGGCCTCGACCAGCAGGATCGTCTCCTCGGGCCGCAGGCCGACACCGCGGATGTCGGCCTCGAGCGAGTCGGCCGTGATCTCCCAGCCCGTTCGATCGCGTTGCCGGGCGGCGTGGAAGACGTCGACCATCGGGCCGAAGTCGGAGGGGTCGCGCCACGGCCGGAGCGTGACGTCCCCCGGCAGGAGGGCGCGGCTGGCGGCGATGGCGGCGACGAGCGGCCTCGGTGTGGCGGTGAGCATCGCGGACCTCGTGTCGGGCTGCGGCGGAACGATCGCACGGGCCGGGACGGCCGGCTGTCGCGGACGCGACCGACGGCGTGGCGTTCGCTGCACAAGGCGTCTCGAAGCGGGCGCCGGACCTCGCCGCGTGGCTTCTGGCCGGGACGCGAAGACGGCCCGCTCGCCGGGTGGCGAGCGGGCCGGTGGATGCCCGGCGAGTGCGGCCCCGCCGGGCGTGGATGGCTGGGCCTCGACGAGGCCCGACGGTCAGTCGACGACCATCCCGAACGGAGCGCCGCCGGCGGGGGTGGCGAACGGCGAGCCGTCGAGCTCGGTGATCGTCGTCCCGTCGACGGCGAAGGCGCTGATCGCGCCGACCGCGTTGACGACGTACAGGAACGCGCCATCGGGCGAGATCGCGGCGTCGAACGCGCGGCGCGGAGCCGGGCCGGCCAGGGGCGTCGAGCCGACGAGGCCCAGCGTGCCGTCGCCGTCGACCGTGTAGGCGGAGATGGACCCGGACGCGGTGTTCACGGCGAACAGGGCCGACCCGTCGGGGCTGATGGCGACCCAGCACGGAGCGGTCTGGTTGTCGGCGAAGGGCGACCCGGCGATCGGGTTGAGCGAGCCGTCGGCCGCGACGTCGTAGACCGAGACCGAGCCCGCACCGGCGCCGTCATGGGCGTTGGACACGAACAGCTGGTCGCCGTTCGTCGGCGAGAACGTGCTGCCGAACGGGCCGATCCGCTGGGCGGGATACGGCGAGCCCGGGGCCGCGGTCAGGCGGCCGTCAGCGCCGATCCGGAACGCATCGAGGAACGACGGTCCGGCGCTCGGCCCCACGCGCGTCCCCACGAGGCGATGGCCGTCCGGGCTGATCAGGACGTGGCCGGGCAGCGCGTCATCGGGCAGGGCGAAGGTCGACCCGGCGATTGGGCTCAGCCGTCCCCCGGCGTTGATCCGGAACCCGGTGTAGTTGCTGCCGCCCGCGCCGCCGTTGGCGACGTAGACGAGGCTGTCGTGGGTCGCGATGCTCGTCGGCGTCGAGCCGTTCGAGTCGGCGACCTCGACCAGCTGGAGCGAGCCATTGGGCTTGATCCGGAGCACGGAGATCTCGTTGCTGCCGGGATCCGTGGCGAGCAGGTAGCGCCCGTCGGCGGTCTCCTGGAGGCCGCCGGCCGAGCCGAACGCGGCACCCGTGCCAGCTCCGCCGGCATCGAACGGAGAGCCGGCGATCGGCGTGAGCGAGCCGTCGGCATGGCGGTCGAAGCCGGCGACAGTGTTCCGACCGGCCGTGTTGTTGTTGACATAGACGTGGCCGACCGAGGCGGGGCCGGCGGCCGCGACCGCACCGGCGGTGACGCTTGCCAGGATCGCGGCGGTGGCTGCCGCCAGGCCGAGCATTCGGTTGAGGGGATGGGTTCGTCGCACGGGGTCCTCCTGCGTTCGGGCCGATCGGGGCGTCGGCCGCGCTCGTGGCGAGGGTGGCGAGGTCCCATGTCGCCGGCGTGACCGGCCCTTGACGATTGGATGACGGTGAGGCGTCGTCACCCCGCGGAAAGGAACGAGCGGCGATCCTTCGGCCATGAACAGCGCAGCACGCCGCAGTTCGACCGACCGCGACCGCGCGGTCGCCCGGCTGCGAAGGATCACCATCGGAACCGGCATGGCCGGCGTCGTCGCGGTCGGCGCCTTCGGAGCGATCGCGGCGGCCACGTACGACGGCAGCACCTCGAGCGAGGGCACGCTCACCGCCACGCTGACGACGGATGCCACCACCACGACCAGCACCGGTTCGACGTCCACGACGACGTCGGGCTCGAGCTCGACATCGACCGCCACCGACAGCACGGCGACGTCCGGCTCGAGCGGTCTGTCGACGACGACCGCGCCGACGACGACGTCCGGCAGCGCGCACGCGACGACCGGCGGCTCGTGATCACGACGCTCGACTGGCGTGCGCTCGGGACGGGCGTCCGCCTCGTCGTCGAGCGGGGCGACGCAGCGTCGGCTCGTGCCGCCGTCGAGGGCGTCCTCGACCGCGTCGACCGCGCCTACAGCCGCTTCCGTCCCGATAGCGAGCTCATGGCGCTCGCGCCGGCGACGGGCGCTTGGAGACCGGTCAGTCCGCTCCTCGGCGACGCGATCGCGGCTGGCCTCCGCGCGGCGCAGCTGAGTGATGGGGCCGTCGACCTGACGGTCGGCCGGGCGATGCGGGCGATCGGCTACGACGCGGACTTCGAATCGATCCGGACTCGAGGCGGCCCGATCGAGCTGCGACTGGAGCCGATCCCCGGCTGGCAGACCGTGGAGCTGGCGCCCGACCGGCGATCCGTGCGGAT
The DNA here is from genome assembly GCA_035693125.1 of Candidatus Limnocylindrales bacterium. Taxonomy (GTDB): domain Bacteria; phylum Chloroflexota; class Limnocylindria; order Limnocylindrales; family CSP1-4; genus CF-46. The sequence continues at coordinate 12,901 of DASSHB010000005.1, forward strand.
CCGGCCCGGCGTCGAGATCGATCTCGGCTCGGTGGGCAAGGGTCTCGCTGCGGACCTCGCCGCCGACGCCGCCCTCGGCACGGTCGATCCCACCGGTGGGGTCCTCGTCTCGCTCGGGGGCGACATCGCCGTGCGCGGGACGGCGCCGCGCGGCGGCTGGCGCGTGCTCCTCGCCGAGGACAGCGACGCGCCGCCCGATGGTTCCGGCGACGTGGTGGCGATCCGGATCGGGGCGATCGCGACGTCCTCGACGACCGTCCGCCGCTGGGCCCGCGGCGACCTCGCCGTCCATCACCTGATCGATCCGCGGACCGGCGGGCCGGTCGACTCGCCCTGGCGGACGGCGACCGTCGCGGCGGCGACGTGCGTCGAGGCGAACACCGCGGCGACCGCGGCGATCGTCCTCGGTCAGCGGGCCGTGGACTGGCTCGAACGGATGGCGATGCCGGCCCGGCTCGTCGCCCAGGACGGCTCGATCGTCCGGATCGGGGGCTGGCCCTCACCGGTCTCGGAGGCCGACGCGGCGACCGCGTAACCGAGTCGAAAGGTCAGCGATCCGACCATCGGGTCATCGCGGCCGATCGGATGGCGAGCCGCCCACCGGAGTCCCAACCCGTGTCCACGCAGATCCTGTGGTTCGCCACCCGTGGCGCCGGCGTCGTCTCGCTCGTGATGTTCAGCGCCGTCGCCTGCCTGGGTCTACTGTCCGTGGCCCGCGCCCAGTCCGCCAGGTGGCCGCGCTTCCTGACCGTCGAGTTGCATCGGACGCTTGCCCTGATGTCGGTCGCGTTCCTCGCGATCCACATCCTCACCGCGGTCCTCGACCCGTTCACCCATTTGGGGATCGCGGCGGCGCTCGTCCCGCTCGCTTCGGCCTATCGGCCCCTCCCCGTCGCCTTCGGCGTCGTGAGCGTCTACCTGGTGGCGGCCGTGGTCGTGACGAGCCTCCTCCGCGACCGGATCGGCCATCGAGTCTGGCGGGCGATCCACTGGTCGTCCTACGCCAGCTGGCCACTCGCGGTGGAGCACACCCTGACCGCCGGCAGCGACGCGTTCGCGGCCTGGATGCTGGCGATCACCGCCGTGTGCGTGGTGGCGGTCGGCATCTCGCTGTTGATCCGCTCGAGTGCTGGGACGAATCGCAGCCGGCTCGACGCGGTCACCCGTGGCACCGCCGACCCGATCGCGATCGAGGCGGCCTGGAGGAACGACTGATGGACCCGCGGATCCTCGCCGGGCCCGCCGCCGCGGCCGGTCCCGAGACGCTCGCCGACCACCGCGCCCGGTTGGGCCGGCTCCCGCTCGCCCGCGATGCGGTGGCTGCGATCGGGACCCTCGAGGCGAGCGGCCTGCTGGGCCGCGGCGGCGCCGGGTTCCCGGTCGGGCGGAAGTGGCGCTCGGTCGCGGGCCAGACGGGCGGTCGGCCGGTCGTCCTGGTCAACGGTGCGGAGGGCGAGCCGCTCAGCGCCAAGGACCGGACGCTCCTCGCGCTGCGCCCCCATCTCGTGATCGACGGAGCCCGGCTGGCGGCGGATGCCGTCGGCGCCGACCGGATCGTGTTCTATGTCGGCGGCGAGCACCGCGAGGCCCGGGCCGCCCTGGGACGGGCGCTCGCCGAGCGGCTCGATCTCGCCTCGGCAGGGATCGCGGTCGAGCGGCTCTCGGCGCCTTCGACTTACGTGGCCGGCGAGGAGTCGGCGGCCGTCCACTTCGTCAACGCGTCCGACGCGCGACCGACCGTGACGCCGCCGCGTCCGTACGAGCGCGGGATCGACGGCCGCCCGACGCTCGTCCAGAACGTCGAGAGCCTCGCCACGGCCGCGCTGATCGCCCGCTTCGGCGACGGGTGGTTCCGCGAGCGTGGCCGAGCCGAGGTCCCCGGAACGGCGCTCCTGACGATCAGCGGCTCGGCCCGCGACGGCGTCCGCGAGGTGGAGATCGGCACGCCGATCGGCGAGATCGCGGCGCAGTCCGGGGCGGGTGACAGACCCGCCGAGCGGCAGGCGATCCTGCTGGGGGGCTACTTCGGCGGCTGGCTGTCGGCCGACCGGAGCTGGGACCTGCCCCTCGACCCGATCGCCCTGCGCTCGGCGGGGAGCGCATTCGGCGCCGGCGTCGTGGCGTTCCTCGGCAACGATCGCTGCGGCGTCCGGGCGACGGCCCGGATCATGGACTGGATGGCGGGCCAGTCGGCGGCCCAATGCGGGCCGTGCGTCTTCGGCCTGCGCGCGATCTCGGATGCGGCGACGCGGCTCGCGACGGGCCGCCCGGAACACGATGACCTCGAGCGGATCGAACGCTGGTCGCGCCAGCTCGCGGGTCGCGGCGCGTGCCGCCACCCCGACGGAGCGGTTGGTCAGCTCCTGAGCTCGCTGCGGGTCTTCGGGCCCGAGTGGGAGCTCCATCAGCGGCGCCGGCCCTGCACGCGCGAGTCGGGCCTGCGCCCCGCCGGAATCCGGGCGGCCTGACGTGACGCACACGCCCACGCGTTCCGCGCGCCACGCGGCGACCCGCACGGAGCTCGTCGTCGACCGGATCGCCTGCGACGGCTTCGGGATGTGCGCCGAGCTGCTGCCCGAGCTGATCGAGCTCGACGACTGGGGCTATCCGATCGTCGCGGCCGGCGGCGTGCCGGACGAGCTCCTCGACCATGCGAAGCGGGCCGTGAAGGTCTGTCCGGTGCTCGCCCTCCGTCTCGCGCGGGTCCCCGCCGGACCGCCACCGGAGCGCGGGATCGCCGGCTGGCACGGCAACCGCCCGCCCGGCGTGCGACGCTGACACGATGCGAATCCTCGTCGCCGAGGACGATCCCGGTCTCCGCGACGTCATCGTCCTGGGCCTCGCCGACAGCGGCTACCACGTCGATGCCGTCGACCGCGGCGACGACGCGATCGACCAGCTGAAGTTCTACGAGTACGACGTCGCGATCCTCGACTGGCGGATGCCGGGACGCGAGGGGATCGAGGTCGTCGAGTGGGCCCGTCGCAACCGGCGTCCCACCGCGATCCTGATGCTGACCGCTCGCGACACCCCGGCCGATCGGATCCGCGGTCTCGACAGCGGCGCCGACGACTACCTCGTGAAGCCCTTCGACTTCGGTGAGCTGCTGGCCCGCGTCCGCGCCCTCCAGCGCCGGCCGCGGGGCGTCGACGGGGCCACGATCCAGCGCGGCCGGCTCGTCCTGGACCCACTCAGCCGGATCGTCACGATCGAGGGCCGCGAGCTCGCCCTGACCCAGACGGAGTTCCGGATCCTCGAGCTGCTGATGCGCCGGGCACCGGCGGTCGTCGACCGCAAGGCGATCGCCGAGCACGCCTGGGCCGACGAGACCGAGCCACTGGGCTCGAACGCGATCGACGTCCAGCTCAGCCGGATCCGGGCGAAGCTGCCGGCCGCCGGGATCCGGATCGTGACGGTCCGCGGCGCGGGCTACCGGCTCGACGAGGCCTGATCGATGGCCGTCGCGCTGCCGTCCGTCCGGCGGACCTCGATCCGCGTTGCGCTCGCCGCGGCGGGCGTTGTCGCGATCGTCTACTTCGCGGTGGCGGTCGCGGTCGTCCTGATCGTCCAGCGCACCCTGACCGACCAGATCGACGGACGGATCACGTCGTCCTTCGGGCGGCTCGGCCACGACGCGCTGCCGCCGGGCGGACAGTACGAGGCGCCGCCGCCGGATCGTTTCGGCGGCCAGCCCGTGGTCCTCTGGCAGATCGACGACGACGGCTCCGTCTACACGCTTTCGTCGAACCCGGATCTGCCCGCCGAGTACCGGACGGTCAGTGCCCCGATCACGGCCACGATCGGCGGCATCGAGCTGCGCCTGGCGGGCCAGCAGCGCGGTGACGACTGGGTCGTGATCGGCCAGTCGCTCGAGCCGGTCAGCGAGACACGCGGGACGGTCATCCTCGCCGAGCTCGTGATCGCACCCCTCCTGCTCGGCGTCGTGTTCCTCGGCGCCGTGGCGATCGGGCGCCGGGTCGCCGCGCCGATCGAGGCCTCGCGCCAGCGCCAGCTCGACTTCACCGCCGACGCCTCGCACGAGCTGCGGACACCGCTCGCGGTGATCGAGGCGCACACGAGCCTGGCCCTCGCCCAGGACCGCGACGCCGGGTGGTACCGGTCGGCGTTCGGCCGGATCGACCGCGAATCGAAGCGGATGCGGCGGATGCTCGAGGACCTCCTGTGGCTCGCCCGGTTCGACGCGACGAAGCGGCCGCCGAACGTCGAGCCGGTGGATCTCGGGGTCATGGCCGCGCAGGCCGTCGACCGGTTCGGGGCGATCGCCGAAACTCGCCACCTGTCGATCTCGCTCGACGCGCCGCAGGACGGGGCCGTCATCGCCGCCCCGCCGGAGTGGCTCGATCGGTTGCTCGGCGTCCTGCTCGACAACGCGTGCAAATACGCCCCGGACGGCGGCACGGTGGGCGTGTCGGTCGTCGTGGACGGGTCGCGGGTGGCGCTCAGCGTCGACGACAGCGGCCCGGGAATCCCCGAAGCGGAGCGGACCCGGATCTTCGATCGCTTCCACCGGGCGACGGACCGCCAGGGCGGGGCGGGCCTCGGGCTGGCGATCGCCGATGCGATCGTCCGCGCGACGGGCGGCCGCTGGAAGGTCGCGAGCGGTCCGAGCGGCGGCGCGCGGATGGGCATCTCCTGGGCGCGAGCGCTTGCCTGATGTCCGGGCACGGCGTAATCGATCCGAAAGGGTCGGGCGTCGAGACTCACGGCATGCAGACCGATCCTCGTCCGCACATCCGCCGCCGTCGCCACGCGATCGGCCGTCTCCGCTCTCTCTCGACCACCGCCGCGGTCGCCGGGCTCGCCGGCACGGCGGGCTTCGGGGCCGTGGCCGCGCTGACCTGGTCGGGCGATCCGAACGCCACGCCGCTGCCCGCAGCGAACGCCGAGGCCGATCCCGGGACCAGCGGCACGAACGGGACCACCGTGCGCCCTCGCACGCAGGTGCAGCCGGTCACGCCGAACGGCGGCTTCGCCCAGCCGCCCGCCGTGACGACGCCCCGGACCGGCCGGAGCGGAGGCAGCCACGTCTCGACCGGCGGTTCCCATTGATCACGTTGACCCGGAGCGACCGGCCACCCGCCGGATCGCGCCACGATCGTCCGGCCGTCGTCGAGCCTGTCGACTCCCCCTAGTCGACCTCCGACGGCCGGGCGACCATCCACGCTCGATCGTTCAGCGCGGCGATGCAGCGCGTCGGAGTCGACGGCCGCCGATCCAGTACGGTTGCGCGATGACCACCGGATCGGATCCCGCTCTCGAGGCCCTCGAGGCGAGCCTCGCCGGCCACGGCCCCTACGAGCTCTTCCCGTGCGATCCCGCCCTGGCCGACACGGCCGCGTTCTGCGCCGCGTACGGGTTCGCCCCGGAGGACTCGGCCAACACGATCGTCGTCGTCGGCAAGTCGAACCCGCCGGTCTACGCCGCGTGCGTGGTCCTGGCCACCCACCGGCTCGACGTGAACCGGACGGTGCGCGACCGGCTGGGGACGCGGAAGGCGTCGTTCGCCTCGCCGGACGAGACGCGCGACCTGACCGGGATGGAGATCGGCGGCGTGACGGCCTTCGGGCTCCCGCCCGATCTCCCGCTCTGGGTCGACGCGGCGGTCATGGCCCGGGCGCGCATCGTGCTCGGCGGCGGCAGCCGGAGCTGGAAGGTCATCGCCCCGCCGTCGATCCTGCAGACGCTCCCCGGCGTGGAGGTCATCGAGGGTCTCGCCGGGCCGCGGCCCGTGGACGCCTGAGCGGGCCTGCCCAGCGCGCCGTTCTCAATCCGTCGCGACGACCTGGTTCCGCCCCGCCGCCTTCGCCCGATAGAGGGCCGCGTCGGCCCGGGCGAACCAGGCATCGTCGGTCTGGTCCAGGTCCGCTCGCGAGATGCGGGTGGCTCCCAGGCTGACCGTGACAACCCCGAACGGGAGGTTGGCAGGATGGGGGAGTGCCAGATCCTCGACGGCCCGACGGACGCGCTCGGCAGCGATCCGCGCCCCGTCCAGCTCGGCGACGCGCATCACGACGATGAACTCCTCGCCGCCGAACCGATAGATGTCGTCCTCGGCCCGGATCACGCCGCGAACCGCGGCCACGGTCGCTTTGAGGACCTCGTCGCCGGCGAGATGGCCCAGCTGGTCGTTGATCGCCTTGAATCGGTCCAGATCGAAGGCGATCAGGGCCTGCGACTCATCCAGGCGGCCCATCCGAGCCCGGATCCGGCGGAGATCCTCAGCCAGCCGCACTCGGTTGCGAGCGCCCGTCAGCGGATCGGTTCGCGACGTCTCCTCCAGCGCGGCGTGGATCCGGGCGAGCTCGTTGCGATCGGCGTCGGCGCGCCGTCGGAGCCGCTCGATCCGGCGGACCTGGACGTGGCTCCGGATCGCCGCGAGCTGGAGCAGGCCATGGCCGGCCAGGCTCGCCCCCACGGCGGCCAGCGCCACGATCACGAGATCGGCCCGCTCCTCCGTCGTCAGCGCGGTCGAGCCGCCGAGCAGGAACGCGCTCGTCACGATCGTATATGCCGCGAGCCAGCGCAGATGGACGCGCGTGGACCAGGGCAGGATCAGGGTGACGAGGACGGGGAAGAGGAGCAGGTATCCCGCCGACTCGACGGCCAGGCCCGGGAGGATGATGCCGGTGGCCGCGGTCGCGGCGATGAGGGCCAGCGTCACCACGTAGGCCACCGGCTCGGGGTGTCGGCGGAGCGATCCTCCCAGGAGCTGCCAGCCGCCGAGCGCCAGGACCGACACGACCCCGTTCAGCCCGAGGAGGACGCCGCCCAGGGCCGGATCGCGATCGACCAGGATCAGCCCGTCGACGAGGGCCGCCACGGCGATGACGAGGAAGCCGGTTCGCGCCGCGGACGCCGTCCGCCGCCGTTGGAGCGCCCGGAAGCGCGCGCTTGCGCCGACGACGAGATAGTCACTCGTCCGGGCGCGTCGGGCAAGCTCGAGTGTGGCGTTGAGCGCGGCGGCCGGCCTGCGCCGGTTGGCGGCCCGTGCCGAGAGATGCATGGCGCGGATCGTCGCTCGGGTCCTGGCTCGGCGCCAGACCATCGATCGTCCCGGGCCGTGGGACCATCGGCCCCCCTCGGAAGGCGGCGACGGCCCCCGACTGGATCGTCGCGGAACGTGGAGGACGTTTCGCGGGCCGGATCGCGGGATGCAGCGCGGCTCGAATCGAAACGCCGCCGCCCGGTGGGCGACGGCGTGTCCGTCTGGCGTGAACCGACGCTAGTCGGTCACGTAGTCCCGGAGCTTCCGGCTCCGCGACGGGTGGCGCAGCTTGCGCAGCGCATGCGCCTCGATCTGGCGGATCCGCTCGCGGGTGAGGCCGAACTCGTGGCCGACCTCCTCCAAGGTGCGCGGCCGCCCGTCGTCGAGGCCGAACCGGAGCCGGATCACCCGCTCCTCGCGCCCCTCGAGGCTGTCGAGGACCTTGGCGACCTGCTCCTTGAGCATCGTGTCCGAGACCGCTTCGAGCGGCGAGATCGCGTCCGGATCCTCGATCAGCGACCCGAGCTCGGTGTCGCTCTCGTCGCCGACCGGCGTCTCAAGCGAGACCGGGTTCCGGCCGTACGAGCGGACCTCCTCGACCTTGTCGGCCGTGATCGCGGTCTTGGGGTCGCGCGACAGGACGTCGGCGATCTCCGCGTTCGTGGGCTCGCGGCCGAGCTCGACGGTGAGCTCGCGGGCGGTCCGCGTGACGCGGTTCATCGTCTCGACCATGTGGACCGGGATCCGGATCGTCCGGCTCTGGTCCGCGAGACCGCGCTGGATCGCCTGGCGGATCCACCACGTCGCATAGGTCGAGAACTTGAAGCCGCGCTCCCACTCGAACTTGTCGACGCCGCGCATCAGCCCGGCATTGCCCTCCTGGACGAGGTCCAGCAGGCTCATCCCGCGGTTGATGTACTTCTTGGCGTTCGCCACGACGAGCCGGAGGTTGGCCGAGGTCAGGTGCTCGCGGGCCGTCAGGCCGGTGGCCTGGAGGATCGGCGCCATCTCGACGACCGCGTCCTCGTCATGACCGGCGTCGAGCCAGCGCCGGACCGCCGGGACGGCGACTTCGTCGCGGGCCCACGTTCGCATGGCGATCAGGGCCGCGTTGTCCCGGACCACCGGGCGGACGGCCGCGCCGTGGACCCAGACGAGCGTCGTCAGGAACGCCTCGCGATCGAGTCGCTCGTTGTAGACGGCGCGCTGGTTGCGGGCTCGGTCGAGAATCTCCTTCGCCTCGCCGGTGGCGTTGGCGGTGGCCTCGGTCAGCCCGAACCGCGGGGCGGTCACGAGCAGGTCGCTCGCATCGTCCGCGTCGAGCGCGGCACGTACGATCCGGGCGCTCAGCGCGGCGAATCGATGGGTGTACTTGGGGTGCTTGGCCCGGGCGGTGGGCTCGCTGTCGTTGGCCGACCAGATGTGGAGATCGACGACCGCGAGCGCCGGATCCTTCGTGATCCGGAGGCCGAGCTCCATGCTCTTGGCGAGCATGACCTCCTCCTCCGCGGTGAGGAGGGGCACGCGAGCGATCTCGCGCAGGTAGAGCCGGGTCGAGTCCTCGATGTCGAGGAGGTCGTCGTGCTCGGGCTCCTCGGCCTCGTCATCCGAGGCCGCCGCGACGGTCGCCGCCTCGGCGTCCGCGCCGATCGTGGGGTCGTGCTCGATCGCGGCAGCGACGTCGTCCGCGGTGGGAGCGACGTCGTCGGTCTGCGCCTCGTCGGCCGAGGGGACGGCCGGAGCGGGGGTCTTGAGGTCGGGGGTCTGATCGAGGAAGGTCGTCAAGGTCACTCCAGGAACTTGGACCCGGCGAGCCGGGTCGCGCGAGAACGTCGCCTGCGGGATGCTGGTTTCGCGATCCGGGTCGCGCATCCGCCGAGGCGGCCCGGAGGTACGCCCGCCCTCCGCCAGGAGCCGGACATACGGACCGGCGTGTCAAGTCTTGACACGCCAGCGATGACGGAATCGTACCCGATCCGGGCCGATTTGACAACCCCCTCGTCAATACTCGTCCGGAGTATTTCCCGATGGGCGCGACGGCGTCAGGCCGCCTCGGCGAGGTCAGCCCAGTGGCTCGACCGGATCGCCGACGCTGACCTCGCCCGCCCGGATGATCTCGGCCCAGACGCCGAACGGCAGGGGCTCGCTCGTGCGAAGGTGGCCGCGGCTGTGCTGGAGGGCGTGGAGGGTGTCCCACGACGGGCGGCCCGTGTCGGGGTCCTGGGTGGTGACCGCACATCGCCCGACATTGCCGGCAACGCGCACCACGGCCCCGCCGACCCCGACGTCCCGGCCGACCCAGCCGTCCTCTGCGTAGGCCGGCGGGCCGTCGATCCCGAACGTCATCCGGAAGCGGCGGCGATCGAGCGGCGTGTCATCGCCGCCGGCCCGGGCCAGCTCGGTCAGCGCCGCCGTCGTCACGAGCGTCGCGGTCGCACCCCGGTCCGGCCCCCCGCCCGGCGGCATCGCCACGAGCCGGAGCGGGTGCCCCGACCAGGCGCTGAGGGCCTCGCTCCAGGGACCCTCGACCGGACGGGCGCGGCGCGGCTCGCCGAAGAAGATCGCGTCGAGCGGCGAACCGTAGCCGACGGTGCCGTCCACGACCCGACCGTCCGGCCAGGTCATCGTGAGCGTTCCGGCGAAGGCGTCGTGGCTCACGCGGATCGTCGCGAGCGCGCCCGCCCGCTTGCCGTTGACCAGCCGATCGCTTTCGTCGATCAGGGCGAACTCCCGATCCCCGGGGATCCCCTCGCGCGTGACCAGTGCACGCTCCAAGAACGCCAGCGCCATGGATTTCACGGGGGCGATCGCGATCCAGGCCACGCGGCCGGTGGGCTCGGTCATTCCGCGGATGATCGCCGAAGCGGCGCCGGTGCGCGAACCGCGGTCCCGGAACATGACGGCCGCTGGCAGGATCCGGGCGGAGCCTGACCGGCATGACCCGCACCGTCGAGATCCGGGCGCTTCGGCTCCGTCCGGACGCGTGGCCGGAGTTCCGCCGGCACTACCTGCATGCCGGCTTGCCGCTCCTCGAGGCGGCCGGCTTCGACGTCGTCGCCTTCGGCCGATCCGCGGACGAGCCCGACGTGGCGTGGGTGATCCGGGCCTTCGCGGACGGCGCGGATCGACGGGTTCAGGAGGATGCGTACTACGGAAGCCCGGCCTGGCGGGACGGACCGCGCGCGGCGATCCTTGCCTGCATCGAGACGTACGTCGACGCGGTGATCGAGCTCGACGAGGCAACGGTCGACGAGCTCCGCGTCCTGGGGATCGATGCCCACGCTCCGGCCGCGGGATCCGCCGAACCCGGGCCCGAACGCCGGCTCGTGGAGGTCCGGATCTACGCCCTCCGTCCAGGCGCCTGGCCGTCGTTCCAGTCCGGTTTCCGGGCGGCGCTGCCGCTGCTCGAGCGGGCGGGGATCGACACGCTCGACTTCGGACGCGGCCCCGGCGATCCCGGCGAGCCGGAGGGCGCATACCTCATCCGAACCTTCGCCGACGCGGCCGAGCGCGAGGCGCAGGAGACGGCGTTCTACGGAAGTCCGGCTTGGCGGAACGGCCCGCGCCAGACGATCCTCGACGGGATCGAGACGTACGTGGACGCGGTCCTGGAGCTCCATCCGCGGGCGGTCGAGGGCCTGCGCCGCCTCGGAGGTTCGGCTGCCGGAGCTCCGTGACGCAGGGCACGTGGTTCTCGACCCTCCGGCCTCGGCGGAGCCGCCCGTCCGCCTGACTGATCGCCACCGCAGCCTGGAGGAGCACCCGGGCGCGACGCGGCGCTGATGCGACCGGCGTACCGTGTGGCTCGATCGGCCCGCTGACCCGCGAACCGAGGCCGGTCGAGGACGACGAGGGAGGCGAGGGGACAGGTGGCGCGGCCCAACCCCGGCGAGCCGAACGCCGGGCACCCGGCGGACAACCCCGCGACGCGGACGGCCGAGCTGGCCGAGCGCGATCCGTGCCTCGGGATCCTCTTCGTCCACGGGGCGGGCGACCACGGCGTCGGCTCGACCCTCATCGAGTTCGGCGAGCCGATCATTGCCTGGCTCGACGGCTGGCTGTCCGCGGGCCGGCGCGGCCCGACAGACGCCAGCGATCTGGCGCGTCCCGGCGCCACCCAGCTGCTGGTCCGTGAAGCCGACGCTCACGCGCCCGCCCACACCGAGGTCCGGATCCGGACCCACGACGACGACACCCCCCATCTGTGGCTCATGGCCGAGGCCCGCTGGGACGAAGCCTTCACCCCGCCGGCGTTCCGCCAGGTGCTGACCTGGGCGATCGGGGTCGTGCCATGGACGGTCCTGACCCAGTTCATCGGCCCGGTGATCGATGAGTCGCGCCTGCTCAGCGCGGATCTCTTCTCGATCCTGCGCTGGCTCGTGAACGTGTCGGTCGCCGCCGTCCTGGCGCTCGTGGTCGCCGTCGTCGTCCAGGCGTTCGCGCTCGCCCTCCTGATCCTCTCGATCATCCCCCTCGACGCGGTCCGCGACGTCGTGAGCCGCCTCCAGCGATTCGCCTCCACGTCGGTCGGCGACCTGTACATGGTCCTCACGAGCCCGGTCCAGCGGGCCGCCCTGACCGGCGCCGTGCAGCGCGACATCGACTGGCTGCGGGCCCGCGGCTGCCGCCGGATCGCGGTCGTCGCCCATTCCCAGGGCGGCTACGTCGCGTACCAGGCGCTGGCCGACCCGTACCACCGCGACGTCGAGCTGTTCGTGACCTTCGGATCCGGGCTGATCCGCCTGACCGAGTCCGAGCAGGCACGCCGGACGGGTTGGCTGCCGCTCGGGCTGATCGGCGTGATCGGCGCCCTGCTGGCCGTCCGGTTCGGCCCGGTGGCGATCCTCGGGACGCTCGACATCTGGGAGAAGCGCCAGGCGTCGGGGCTGGCCTTCCTCATCGGCGCCGCGATGACCGTGGGCTTCGTCGTTGCCCTCCGGCGCTACCTGACGGAGCGCAGCCCGGTCCCCGACCTGCCGGTGCGGACGCCGTGGCTGGACCTCGTGACGAACGAGGACCCGGTCCTCAACGGGTCGCGCGCGGGCCGGTTGCCCGGACGAGTCCACAAGGTCCGGATCCAGAACCGTGCGTCGGTCGTGGCGGATCACGGCTCGTACTGGCAGAACCTCGACCAGTTCGTCTCGCGGGTGACGCTCCGGATCGCGGCCCTCGACCGCGACGGGCGGATCTGGCGGGCCGGGCCCATCCCGGACGCCCGAGACGCCGTTCGCCATCTCCGCCGATCGTGGCACCGGCGCCGGGCGCGCGTCGCCACGCTCCAGCGGGCTCGCGGTCCCATCGCCGTGGCAACCGCGGTCTTGGTCGCCGCCCGCGCGGACCAGCTCGACGCGGTCGGCCAGGCGGTCGCCGGCTGGTTCCGCTGGTTCCCCGCGGCGATCGTGGCGTGGCTGCCCGATGTCATCGGCTCGGCGATCCCGATCGTCCTCAGCCATGCCCAGTACCTGGGCCTCGGAACGATCCTCGCCCTGTCGTACCTGGCCTACCAGGCCGGCCTGGCCCTGTGGAGATGGTGGGGCGCCGCCGACACCGAAGCCCAGTACCGGGGCGTCCTCGCCGACCCGGTCTCGGCCCGGGCGCTCGTCTACTACGGCTGGACGATCGCCCACATCGCCGTCCTCGCGATCGTCGCCCTGGTCGGGCCGGCCGCGGTGCTGACATGGCTGGGTGGCGTGACGCGCGACCTGGACCCGATCGTCCAGGCATGGGCCCGCGTGTACACCTGGTCGCTCGTGACCGCGGCCGTCGTCGGGGCGGTGCTGTGGGGCCGTCGAGTCCCGGCGGCGACGGCGACGGCGACGGCTTGGCGGCCACCGCGCTGGCTCGTCGGTGGGACCGTTGTCGCCGTGCTCGTCGAGCTCGCCCTCGCCCTGCTCCGGCCCGGGCCTACGCCGGCGATCCTGTCGATCCCGGGCGGAATCGCCCTGGAGCTCACGAGCCTGGCCCTCGCGGCACTCGCCGGAGCACCGTCCGGTCGCACGGTCCGCTGGCTCGTCCTGCGGGTCCAGCGCCGTCTCGACCGCCGCCACCCCAGCGGGGCGACGGCGTCGGTCGTCGACCGGCTCGGCGTGCTCGGGCTCGTCCTTGCACTCGGCGCGATCGGCCTGATCCTTCAGCCGATCTGGCAGGCCTGGCTCGTGGGCGGCGTGATCGCCCTCGTGGGGCTGTTGCTCGCCGTGTCGTTGGCGACGAATGTGAGCGGGACGAAGCTTCCGGGCATCGGCGACGTGCGGAGCTCACCGGCCGGCCTGCGCCAGGCAGGAGCCGGCGGCGTCGTGGTTGCCGCCCTCGTGATCGGGGCGGCGATCGCCCGTGGCGGGCTGCTGCTCCTCGGCCGATAGCGCGGCCGGAACCACGCGAACCGTCGGTCAGCCGAGAGGTGACGCGGTGACCGGCCGATGATTCCGGCCCGCCGGCCCCGTCAAGATGGTGGATCGCCTGGCGTGTGCCCGCGCGACCCGCCAGCCGAACGCCAAGGAGGTCCCGATGTTCCGGACAGCATTCTCCGGCTATTCATCGAACGACATCGACGGCTGCCGCCGCTTCTACGGCGAGACGCTCGGTCTCCAGCTCGAGGAGGCCATGGGCGGGCTCGGGCTCCGCTTCGCGAACGGCCAGCGCGTCTTCATCTACCCGAAGCCCAACCACCAGCCCGCCACGTTCACCGTCCTGAACTTCCCGGTCGACGACATCGACGCGGCCGTCGACGAGCTGAGCGCCAAGGGCGTGACCTTCGAGCGCTATTCCGAGATGACCCAGGACGCGAAGGGGATCATGCGCAGCGCGGGCCCCGATCAGGGCCCGGACATCGCCTGGTTCAAGGATCCGGCCGGCAACATCCTCGCGCTTCTCCGCGGCGATCCCGACGAAGCCTGACAGCGCCTGACAGCTGTCGCGTCCATCGTCGTCTCGCGGACGTCGATCCGCTGGGAGCAGGCCTTCTCGACCGTCGACGGGGCGACCCGGGTACCGAACAGGGTCATGGCGTCGGAGCGGACCGCCTGACCTCCGCGAGGACGCCCGCCAGCTCGTCGGCGAGCGACTGGAGGCCCGCCCGGCCTTCCGGGCCGAGCGGAGCCTCATGGGCGACCGCCAGGACGCCCAGCGTCGCACGGCCGGGCGTCCTGATCGGCAGGTGGCTGCGCAGGGCCGGGCCGCCCGGGTTCATCGGCCGGACGTCGTAGGCCGAGCCCGGCTCGCTGACGGCGCGCCGGATCGGATGGGCCGGGTTCGCGACGGCTGCCACGAGCCCGTCGAGCGGTGGTCCGGCGATGCCCGCGGCGCCGGCGAGCTCGAGCTCGCCCGCCTCGTCGCCGGGCCGCGTCGCGAAGATCGCGACCGACTCGACCCCGCCGATGCCGATCGCGGCCCCGGCCGCCTCGTCCAGCGGCCTGCTCATGAGGCGGGCGCGTCGATGAACGCCAGCGCGGCCGCAGCGAGGACCGGCGACAGGAACACGTTGTAGTGGGTCGCGTTCGGGATGATCGCGAGGGCGTGGCCGCCCTTCGGCCGGCCCTCGCCCATCCAGCCGCCGTCCCGGAGCCCGCCGTCGAGGAGCTTGAAGACCTCGACGTAGTGGCTCGGCGGGGCCATGTCCGCGTCGGCCGCGGCGATGAGCGTCGGGACCTGGAGGCCGGCGACCTCGGCGCTGAAGTCGAAGTCGAGGGCCATCGACGCCCCGATCTTGTCCAGGAGCCGGCCGAAGTCCTCGGGGCGCGGCGCGACCCGCTGGTACAGCTGGTACATCGGCGTGTCCTGCATGAACTCGGCCGCGGCCGCCCCGAGCTGGCCTTGCTGGGCGAGCATCGCGGGGTCGATCGCGTCCCGCCGCATGTGGGCCGAGACGACGACGAGCCGGCCCACGTGGTCGGGGTGACGGACGGCGAGGTGGAAGGCGACGCCGCCTCCGAGCGAATAGCCCATGACGTCGGGGTGCTCGAGCCCGAGCGCGTCGATCAGGGCGGCGATGTCCTCGGCCATCGTCCGGACATCGAGCGGACGATCGACGTCCGCCGTCCGGCCGTGGCCCTGGAGATCCGGGAGGATGACGGTGTGGCCGGCCGTCAGGGCGGGCAGGATCGGATCGAACATCTCGCCCGAGCCGAGACCGCCGTGGAGCAGGATCAGCGGGCGGCCGCTG
>DASSHB010000006.1:0-39426 GCA_035693125.1 Candidatus Limnocylindrales bacterium
TCATCGTGGCCCAGGAGCGTCAGCGCGAAGGCCAGCTTCGCCGCGGCCACGCCCGTGCCGTCGTAGCAGACCATCCGCCGGCCCCGGGCGATGTTCGCCTTGAACAGGAGCTCGCGCAGCTCGTCGCCGTCCTTGAAGTGCTGGCTCCCCGGTCGCGTCATCGCCCCGACCGGCACGTTCACCGCGCCGGGGATGTGGCCCAGCCGCTTCGTGTTCCCTTCATGGCCGCGGTATTCGGCCGGGGCCCGGGCATCGAGAAGCGTCACCTCCGGCGAGGACAGGAGAGCCCGCACATCGGACGTCGTGAGGCGCATTCGTGACTGGGCGCGCGGCGTGAAATGGGCCGGCGGCGGCGGCGCGACCGCGCTCGAGGTCGGCCGGTGCTCGTCGAGCCAGGCGGGAAAGCCACCGTCCAGGATCCGGACCGATTCCAGACCGTAGGCGCGCAGGCTCCACCACGTTCGCGCGGCGAACAAGGACACGGTGTCGTCGTACACCACGACGGTCGTGCCGTCGCCGACGCCGGCCACCGACAGCGCTCGCCCCACCTGCTCGGGGCCTGCCAGCAGGAGCGTGTCGCCCGATTCGGACTCGTCGGACAGGTCGACCCGCCAGTCGACGTGGGCGGCGCCCGGGACATGGCCGGCGGCCCATGCGGCACGCCCGCTCCCATCGGGTCGCCAGCGGACGTCGAGGACCCGCGTCTCGGGCCGGCCGAGCTGGTCGGCGAGCCACTCCGTGGAGGCGAGCAGCTCCGGTCGAGCGAGGCCGCCCGGCGTGCGGTGACGCGGGATCCGACGGCCGGCGAGCGACGACATCGTTCGTATCATAGGCCGGTGGTGGCCCCCTTCCTGCCCGACGACGAGAAGCTGGCGGCGGTCCGCGAGGCCCTCCCGGCGCTGGGTGCGGGGATCTACCTCAACACGGGGTCGGTCGGCCCGTTGCCCTCGGAGACGGCTGCCGCCATGGCCGAGCTCGTCGAGTACGAGCTGAAGGTCGGGCGAGCGCATCCCGACGACTGGGACCGGTTCATCGAGCGGATGGCCGAGGCGCGTGCCGCCGTCGCGGCGGTGATCGGCGCCGACGTCGACGAGATCGCGATCGTCCATTCGGCGTCGCAGGCGATGAATGCGGCGATCTGGTCCGTCGATGTCGGGCCGGGCGACCGGATCGTGACGACGCAGGCTGAGCCAGCAGGCGGGCTGGGCCCGGTCCACGTCGTTGCCGACCGGTTCGGGGCGGAGGTCGCGATCGCCGATGTGGGGCTCGGCGACGACGATGACCGGACCCTCGCCGCCTTCGACGCCGCGATCACGGACCGGACGAGGATCGTGGCCCTCTCGCAGGTCCTGCGGACCTCCGGAGCCCGGCTTCCGGTCCGCGCCATCGCGGAGCTGGCCCACCAGCGCGGTGCCCGGGTCGCGATCGACGGGTCCCAGGCGGTCGGCGCGATGCCCGTCTCGGTCGCCGATCTCGACGTCGACTTCTACGCGCTGCCCGGCCAGAAGTGGCTGTTGGGACCGGAGGGGACGGGCGCCCTGTGGGTCAGCCCCGCCGCCCTCACGGACGCGAAGCCCTGGAACGGCAGCTGGTTCACGTTCGAGCGGATCACGCCGGCCGGCTTCGCGATCCACGGGACCGCTCGCCGCTTCGACGACTCGGGGCAGTACCGGCCCGCCGTCACGGGCCTCGCCCGGAGCTGCGGCTGGCTGTCGATGTACGTGGGGCTGCCATGGGTCCATGCGCGCGGCCTCGCGACCGCCGCCGCGGCCGCCGACCGGTTGGCCGCGATCGAGGGCGTCGAGCTCCTGACGCCGCGCGATGCGATGGCGACGCTCGTGACGTTCCGGATCGCGGGCTGGCCGTCGGACGAGGCGCTCGCCGAGCTCGGCAGCCGGGCCTTCGTGATCGCCCGGTCGATCCCCGAGCTCGACGCGCTCCGCCTGAGCGTGGGCTTCTTCACGACCGACGAGGAGATCGAGCGCGTCGCCGCGGTGGTCGAGCTGCTCGCCGCCCACACGCCACAGAGCCTGCCGCCTCGGCCGCGACTCACGATCCTGGGTCAGGGTGCGGGATGAGCGACCCACCGCCGGCGGACGCGCCACTGCCCGCGCCCGGCCGTGACGTCCGGCGACGATCCGAGCTCGAGATCCGCTGGCGCCAGTTCCGCCACGCCCCCCGGCCGGTCGTCCGGGCGGTCCTCGCCAGCCTGATCGTGGCAATCGTCCTCGGTCTCGGCTACCTCGCCTACGACGTTGCCCTGCGGCATGGCGCCGTCCTGCCCGGCGGCGACCTGCGGACGCTGTATGTCGCGGTCGACATCCTGGTCGTCCTCGTCGTCGGCAGCGTCGTGACCTGGCTGGTCGTGCCGCAGCCGCGCGGCGCCGGCACGACCACCCGCCGCTCGCCGTGGAGCGCGGCGCTGGGCCTCTTCGCGGCGGTTCCGATCTGCTATCTCGTCCTCGTCGTGGTGACCCAGATCCTGGAGCCGATCATCGGCTGATCGCGCGAGCGAGGCGGCGGAGCGGTCGCTCCACGGGGCGTTGACTCGCCGTCCGGACGGGGTGCCTCGGGGCACCACTTCCCTCGTGATGTCGCCGCAATGGAATGGCCTATTCGTACCATTCCACGGTACTGTCGGCTCGATATCATCCGAGACGTCGGGTATCCGACGACTCACAGGCGAGGACTCATCGTGGCCCTGGACGAGCAGCACATCGCGCTGCCCAAGCTCTACGGCGCACCCGCGTACGCGCGGCCTGCTCCCATCGTGGAGGAGACCCCGCGGCCGTTCGACCCCGACGATCTCCCGATCGCGGCCGTCCAGACGCCAGAGGAGCGGGAGATCGCCGCCAGTCTGCCGGCCCACACCTACGCACCGGGCGGCCACCTGGTGGCTGCCGGCGCGAACGCTGGCCACGGCCAGCCCCAGCTGTCGCCGCGTCCGCTCAGCCTGCGCGCCCTCGCCGGCCGGATTCTCCGCCAGCCGGACCCCTCGGCCAACTAGCCGCTCCGGACGGCTGCTCGGCCGCTCGGGCCGGGCCACGGATTCCTCGACTCGCTTCCCGTGCCTGCGCGCGCCCGGAGGGGTAGGATCGCCGCGGGGGAGTAGCTCAACGGTCAGAGCGGCGGGCTTATATCCCGCTGGTTCCAGGTTCGAATCCTGGCTCCCCTACCACCGCGGCGCGGTCCCACCG
Source organism: Candidatus Limnocylindrales bacterium (assembly GCA_035693125.1). Taxonomy (GTDB): domain Bacteria; phylum Chloroflexota; class Limnocylindria; order Limnocylindrales; family CSP1-4; genus CF-46. The sequence goes on from DASSHB010000006.1 coordinate 3,198, forward strand.
TCCGGTGGGTTCGCTGGAAGACCTACAGGAGCGCGCGGATCTCCGCGACGAGATCCGCCCGCCGGTCATCGGTCAGCGCCCGCGCCCGCGGCAGCGATCCGAGCCACGCCGGGATCTGGTCCGCGGTCACGACCGCACAGGCCGTCGTCCGGCTGACGGTCGGGTCGTCGGTGATCACGGCCGCATAGACCTTCACGACGAAGTCACGTTCCGTGGCCGCGACCCAGCGCCGGACGCGTTCCCCGTCGCGCGCCGTCCGCTCGCGCGGATCCTCGAAGTGCGTCCAGCGACCGTTCGAGCCGCGGACCTCCCAGCTCATCCCCTGGTGGCGCATCGCGCGCGCCGGCGGGAGCTCGGTCAGGACCGCCAGCCCGAACGGCCCGAGGATCAGGTTGCGCACGACCCGGCCGTCCGGCAGGCGGACGTCGGTCGCGCACGTGTGCTCGTCGCCGATCGAGGCCGCGAGACGGGTCGTCGCCCGGGGGCGAGGCTTGGCCGTGACGGCCCGCGCGACGCGCCCGAGGCGCAACGCGCCGACGATCGTGAAGCAGGCCGGGGCGACGAGCGCGACGCCCCACACGGCGGCCCCCATGGCGAGCTGGGCCGAGCTCGCCCGACCGGTTGGGCTGAGACCGCTCAGGACCGGCGTCGCGAAGACGAGCCAGCCCAGGAACACGCCGCCCCCGAGCAGGAAGACGCCGACGACGACGCCGACGATGACCGCGCCGAGCGGTGGGCGCGTGGACCTTCCCGAGCTGATGACCTGCACGGTGCGAATGATCGCGGCCGCGATCCCGGGCGGGTATGGCTCCATGGGCCCAGCCGCTGCGCGCCGTCCGACCCATCGACTCGTCTCGACCGCACCGGACCGCTCGCCGCTCGGTGTCCCATCGCACCGCGTTGGGAGCTCGAGGTCATGCGATGGTCGTTCGTGACTGGGACACCCGTACCATTGCGGGCTCCCAGCACGAGCCAGCAAGGTGTCCTCAGCACGGGCGAGACCGCCCGAGCGGAGGTCTGATGAGCGGTTCGTTCGAACGTCGCAGCCAGGTCCGGCGCGTAGCGGCCAGTCCCCTGATCGCCGCCTGCGCCGCGTTCCTCGTCCTGCTCTCCCTCGTCGTGCCGGTCCTCGCCGGCGAAGGTCCCACGAAGCTCTTCCAGCCGAACGTCACGCCACGCGCGGGGACCACCGCGACCACGATCACGTTCACCGTCTGGTACCGCAACCGCGAGGGCTCCGAGCCGGATCACGTGTCGGTCCAGATCGACGGCGTCGAGCATGCGATGACGTCGGACGGCACGGCGAACTGGCACGACGGCGTCGAGTTCACCTGGCACGCCAAGCTGCCCGCCGGCGCGCACGAGATCCTGTTCGTCGCATCCGATACCCGAAAGTTCAGCGATCGCGTGGGCGCGGGCAGCGTGGCGATCGAATCGCCCGCCCCGACGCCGACCCCCAAGCCCACCCCCGAGCCCACCTCCGCCCCGGTCGGCGGGAGCAGCGGCGGTGCCGGCTCCGATCCCACGCCGGCGCCGGTCGACGGACCGGCCACGCCCGGCGACAGCGGCGCGGGCGGCGCGGGTGGTGCGGACGGGACTGGGTCATCCGGCGGCGACAGCACAATTCCCGGCTCCGCCGGCGAGCCCGGTCAGACCGGCTCGGGCGATTCCGGGGATCCCGGCGCGATCATCTTCCCCGGCAACACCGGACCTGACGGCAGCGGCGGGCGCGGGACCGGCGGCGACACGGCCGCGGGGCCGGGCGGACCCGGCGCATCAGGCGGCGCATCCGGCCACCCGGGCTGGGTGGGTTGGGCTCCCGGTGGTGACTCGTCGACCGCCGATCCCACGGTTCCCGCCACGCCGGCCACGCCGGGCGGCGACACCACGAGCCCGCCGACGGCGACCCGTGCGTCGGGCTCCGGTCAGGGCGGCTCCGGTTGGGGAGCCCTCGCCACGGCCCTCCAGACCCTCGGCGTCGAACATCCACCGATCCTGACCGTGGTGCCCATGCTCGTCGGGACGACCGGCGCGATGACGATGGCCTTTGCCTTCGCGATCTTCGGCAAGAAGCGTCGCGACGAGGAGCCTCCGGCCCCCGACGAGGTCCTCCAGGCGAATGCGGCGCGCGGCCACGCGGGCGTTCCCGGCAGCGAGGTGGTCAACGGCGTCGTGCGCGGCACGCTGGTCCCGGCGCCGATCGATGCCGAGGCGTCCATGCCCCGCTGGCGGCGACCCTCGCTCCAGGCCGCCCGCAAGGCGGATCCGGCGCGATCCGTCGCGGTCAACCAGCCGATGACGTTCGCAAGCGGCGCGATCACCGCCGTCGACGGGCGCGAGCGGCGGGTGATCCGCTACGCGGTCGTCCGCCTGCTCGACGCACCGGACGAGCTGCGCTCGGTCGCGATCGGCCAGCTCGACCAGGGCGACGAGGTCCAGCTCATCGAGCGCTCCGGCGCGTACTGGCTGGTCCTCTGCCCGAACGGCCAGCAGGGCTGGATCCACAAGATGACCCTGGGCGAGATCGTCACGGACGCCGCGCCCGCCCTTTCGCGCGACGTCGACGACGACGTGCTGAGCGCGTTCCTGGCGGCACGCGCCCGGGCCTGACGTTTCGGGGCCGGCCACCGGGCCGCGCCCCACGACCGGCGCGATCGCGATGGCGGCGACCTCGCGCACGAGCCCTCGGCCCGCTTCGATGACCTCGACGCGGCACTGGGGTCTGGCCGCACCAGGAAGAAGTCCCGGATCGCGCGGCGGGCGATCTGGGCGGCGGCCGCGACGCCTAGAATGCCGGGCATGCCCGCGACGATGAACGGCGCGCGGTTCGTGGGACGCGACGCGGCATTCGTTCGACTCGCCCCGGCCCTCGAGCAGGCGGCCGGTGGCGAGGCCACGACGGCCCTCGTCGACGGTCCGATGGGCGTTGGCGTCACGCGCTTCCTCGACGAGCTTTCCGAGCGGGTCGGCCGGCTCGACGAGCCGTTCCTCGTCGTCCGCGGGCGCGCCTACCGACCCGGCTCCGACGAGCCCTTCGGCCCGATCATCCGCGCGCTGCGCCCGATCCTGCGGGCCGCTGCCGACGATGAGCTGGCCCGCCTGGTCGGCAGCGTCGCCGAGGACATCGTCCGGCTCTTCCCCGAGGTGATCGGTCGCGTGGCGGCGGCCGACCTGTTGCCCGCCCACCCCACGATCACCTCCCTGGAACGGCGCCAGGGACGCGTCCTCGAGGCGCTGCTGGGCGTGGTGGGCCGAATGGCGGACGAGGCGCCGATCCTGCTCGTGATCGAGGACCTCAACGAAGCCGACGCGGCCACCCGAGCCTTCGTGTCGTTCGCGAGCCGGATCCGCCGCTCCACGCGGATCTGCGTGATCGGCAGCTACCACGGCGACGAGCTGAGCCGCGATCACCCGCTGGCGGCGATGCTCGAGGAGCTGCCGGCGGCGATCGACCGCGGCCCGCGCCGGATCCCGATCCCGCCGCTGGAGCGATCCGAGCTGGCGGAGCTCGTCCAGGCGATCGAGGGCGAGCGGCCCACCGGCTCGGCGCTCGTGCTGGTGGCCGATCGCTCGCGGGGGCTGCCCCTGGTCGTGGAGGAGCTGCTGTCCGCCCGGCGCGAGCTCTCCGACGCGACGCTGACCGGCTCCCTCGCCGACGTCGTCGTGAGCCGGCTCGGCCGGAGCGGCCCGGAGTGCCGCCGGATCCTCCGCCTCCTCGCCCTCGCGGGCCGGCCCGTGGACCGCGACGAGCTCGCCGCGACGGCCGCGGCGTTCGAACTGACCGCGGATCGCCTGCCACCCCGCTCCAGCACCCTGCCGCGGCGCGGCGACGGAGCGCTGGATCCGGACCTCGCGGCCGGCCTCGAGGAGGCCCTCGAACGCGGCGTCCTCGTCGAGGACGGGGCGGGGATCGCCTTCCGCCACGAGCTGATCCGACGGGCGGCCGCGACGGATCTGCTGCCACGCCTGCGCTACCGCCATCACCTGGCCCTGGCCGCCGGGCTCGTCGCCCACCCCCTCGCGGCGGCGACGTACTGGGGAGCCGCCAACGTGCCGAGCCGCGCGTTCGCGGCCGCCGTCGAGGCGGCCGGTCAGGCCGAATCCGTCCACGCGGCCGAGGATTCGCTCGCGGCGCTCGAGCTCGCCCTGTCGCTCGTCGAGTCGTCGCCGACGGGGTCCGGCGACTGGCTGGACGGACCGGGATCCATCGAGGAGCCGGAATCCGCGGCCGCCTCGGACCCACCGGCCGCGACCCCTGCCGCCCGCCGGGCGACTGCGACCGGTGCCAAGGCCGGCGCCGAGCCAGGCCCGGATCGCGGGGCGCGTCGGCTCGTCACGCCCCTCCAGCTGCGGGCCGCCGAGTCGGCCTTCGCGGCGGGCCGGCCGTCCCGCGCGGTCGCCTATGTCGAAGCCGTCCTGGGCTCGTTCGACGAGCGTCGCGATCGGGTCGCCCTGGGGCTCCTCCACGAACGCCTGGGGCGGTACCGCCGCGCGTCCGGGGAGCGGATGGGATCGCTCGCGGCGTTCGAACGAGCCGTGGAGCTGGTCCCGGACGCGGCAACGGTCGATCGCGCGACGGTCCTGGCCTCGCTCGCCCAGGCGCGGATGCGCGACGGGTCGTTCATCGAGGCGGAACAGCTCGCCCGCGACGCGATGCGGATCGGAGCGGCCTGCGGCCCGGAGGCGGAGACGGTCGTCCTCCACGCGACGACGACCCTGGGCGTGGTCCTGGGCTGGGGCGACGAGCCCGAGGCCGGCGTCGCCCTGCTCGAGGAGGCCCGGACGCTGGCGGAACGAGCCGGCGACACGGATGAGCTGTTCCGCGTGTACGCCAACCTCACGACCGTCGTCGACCTGGTGGGCCGGCGGCGCGAGGCGGTCCAGATCGCCCAGGCCGGCATCGAGGCCAGCCGGCGGGCGGGCCTCGAGGCGGTCTACGGCAACTTCCTCCGCTCCAACGCCGCGGTCTCGCTGTACCTCCTGGGCCGTTGGCCGGAGTCCGCGGAGATGTCGTCCACCGCCCTCGAGTGGGTGCCGTCGGGGGTTGCCTTCGTCACGCCGATCGAGACGCTGACCCTGATCGAGATCGAGAGCCACGCCGGCGAGCTGGCCGGACGCCTGCTGGCGAAGCGCCTCGTCGAGCTCGAGACGTCACGCGACGTCCAGCACGCGGTCGACCTCTACCGCGCCGTCGTCTCGCTCGCCCTGTGGCAGGGGGACCACGCCGACGCGGTGCGGGCGGCGGGGCGCGGCTGGGACGCGGTCAAGGACAGCGGCGACTGGACGCTGATCGCCAAGATGGCCGCCAGCGTGGCCGAGGCCGACTCGATGGCCGCCGCCGACGCCGCCGCCCGTCGCGACCTTGCGACGATCGCCCGGATCCGCGGGCGCGCTCGCGGCGTCGTGCGCACGGCGTCGGCCGTCGTCGAGCGATCCGGCGTCCGCACGACGATCGGCTCGCGGCGCGAGGCGGACGCCTGGCTCGGGGTGGCGGCCGGTCACCGCGATCGGCTCGACGGGCGGGACGATCCGGCGACCTGGGACCGGCTCACCGTCGCGTGGCAGGGGCTCGAGAACCCGTACGAGGCGGCGAAGGCCCGCTGGCGCCAGGCCGAGGCGATCCTCGGCTCGGGCGAGGGGCGGGCCGGGCGAGGACGCGCTCGGCCCGCGCTCGAGGAGGCTGCCCGGATCGGCCTGTCGCTCGAGGCTCGGCCCCTTCTGCGCGAGCTGCGCGAGCTCGCCGGCCGCGCGATGATCCGGCTGCCGGCCGAGGTCGACGCGCTCCTCGACGGCCCCGAGGCCTTGCCGGGCGGGCTCGTCGGAGCGATCGACCAGGTGCGCGGCGACGGGGCCGGGCTCGTCGCGGTCGGTCCGGGGTTCGCCGACGCCGGACGATCGCGTGACGGCCAGGAGACCGGGCCCGAGCCCGCCTCGGCGGTCCTCCGCGGCGTCGTGGGCGAGCCCGTGGCCACGCCGAAGGACACGTTCGGCCTGTCGCGTCGCGAGCGCGAGGTCCTCACCCTGATCGCCGACGGCCGGACGAACCGCGAGATCGGCGAGCGGCTGTTCATCAGCCAGAAGACCGTCGGCGTCCACGTCGGCAACATCCTCGCGAAGCTGAGCGTGTCGGGCCGCGTCGAGGCGGCGGCCGTGGCGATCCGGCTGGGGCTCACGGAGCCGATGGCGGCGGGTTCTGCGTCCGGACGGTAGATTCGGGTGGACGCGACCCACTCCGTCGCGCCGGCTCGGGGGAGCCACCACACGATCCAGCGAGGTCCTGATCCACGATGCGCCGCCTGCCCGCCCTTCTCGCCCCTGTCGCCCTGATCGCCATCCTCGCCGCCTGCACGAGCGGCGGCGCGCCGGGCTGGACCTACGCACCGGCTCCGTCCGCGACCGCCGCGGCATCGGGTGGCGCTTCGGGGGCGCCGGCTGCGTCCGGCTCCGCGGCGGCGTCCGCGCCGGCCTCCGCGCCCGCGTCCGCCCCGGCCTCGACCGCTCCGTCGACGGCCCCGTCCGGCGCTGGCAGCGGCGCGCCGTCAGGCGCGGCCGGGACGATCACCGTCACGGCGCCGGTCGGCGCGGCCACGGGCGGGTTCCAGCCCACGACGCTGTCGGCTGCCGCGAACACCGCGTTCACGATCCATTTCGACAACCAGGACACCCAGGCGCCGCATAACGTGGAGCTGAAGGACGCCAATCAGGCCCAGGTCACGCTGGGCGGCGACACGAGCTTCTTCCAGGGTCCCGGCCAGCGCGACTACCAGGTGCCGGCCCTGGCGCCCGGCACGTACACGTACTTCTGCGCGGTCCATCCGACGACGATGATGGGGACGCTCACGATCCAGTAGCCGGCCGGCGCCGGCCGAGGAGGTCCGATGGACGTTCGGGAGCAGCTCTGCTACTCGGACGCCTACGCACGGACCGTGGCGGCCCGCGTCGATCTGGTCGACGACAGCGGTGAGGCGCCGCTCATCGTCCTCGACCGCACGGTCTTCTACCCCGGTGGCGGCGGCCAGCCGTCGGATCGCGGGCTCCTGCTCCGGGCGAGCGACGGCAGGACGTGGACCGTCCGCGCCGCGCGCAAGTCCGCCGGCGACATCGTCCACGAGCTGGAGCCGTCGCCGGACGGCCCGCCGGCGGCGGGCGACCGGCTGACGGCCGATCTGGACTGGGCACGGCGCTACGCGCTGATGCGGACCCATACCGCACTCCATGCCCTGTGCGGCGTCGTCTGGCGGGACTACGGCGCGCTCGTGACCGGCGGGAACATGGAACCGGGCGGCGGTCGGATGGACTTCGAGTTCGAGCGGATGAGCGGCGACCTGGTCGATGCGATCGAGGCGACCGTCAACGCCGAGCTGGGCCACAAGCGCGACGTGCGGGTCAACGTCCTGCCGCGCGACGAGGCCTTCGCGATCCCGGACCTGATCCGGACCAAGGTGAACCTCCTGCCCGCGGGAATCGACGAGATCCGGACGATCGAGATCGTGGGGCTCGATCTCCAGGCGGACGGCGGCACCCACGTCTCGAACACGGTGGAGGTCGGCTCGATCCGGGTGACCGGCTACGAGTCGAAGGGTCGGATCAACAAGCGGATCCGGCTCGAGCTCGTCGACCCGGCGGACTGAGCCGCGGGACCGCCGCCTCGGGCGCCCGGCGCGTGGGATGATCCGCGCCGATGGCCATCCAGGAGATCGACTCCGACCCTAGTCTCGACGGCGCCGCCGGGGCGCCCGACGCCGACGCCACGATCTGGCAGAACGGCGCCTTCGTCCGGCTGTTCAGCGCCGCTGCGATCTCGTACGTCGGCTCGTTCGTCACCCGGACCGCGCTGCCGCTTGCCGCGATCTATGGCCTGGCGGCCGGGCCGATGGAGCTCGCCGCGATCCGCAGCTTCGAGTTCGTCGGCTGGCTCCTGATCGGCCTCGTCGCCGGAGCGTGGGTGGACCGCCTCCGGCGGCGGCCCGTGATGATCGCCGCGGACCTCGGCCGGGCGGTGATCCTCGGCTCGATCCCGATCGCGGCGCTGGCCGGCCGGCTCGGCCTCCTCCATCTCGTGGTGGCGGCCTTCCTCGCCGCGATCCTGTCCGTGTTCTTCGACTCCGCGAGCTCGGCCTATCTCCCCTCGGTCGTCGCGCGGGCGCGGCTGGTCAGCGCGAACAGCGCCCTGTCGGCGAGCCGCTCGATCGCGGAGTTCACCGGCTTCGGGATCAGCGGCATCCTCGTCCAGATCCTGACCGCCCCCGTCGCGATCGCCGTCGACGCGGTCTCGTTCATCGGGTCCGCCCTGCTCCTGGCGACGATCCGCCGGCCCGAGCCGGCCCGCCCGCCGGCGGTCGATCGGGAATCGGTCGTCCACGAGATCCGCGAAGGGATCGGGGTCGTCGCCCACCACCCGATCCTGCGCGCCCTGGCGATCTCGCACGCCGCCAACCACCTGCTGTGGGGCGTCTTCGGGGCGACCTACCTCCTGTTCGCGGCCGATGACATCGGGCTGCCGGCGGCCGCGATCGGCGTGATCGCCGCGATCGGCGGGCTGGGCTCGTTCTTCGGCGCCGCGGTCGCCGCGCGACTGGTTGCGCGGCTCGGCGCGGGCCGGACGATGCTCCTCGGGGCGGTTGGCACGGCGATCTTCAGCTCGCTCATCCCCCTCGCCCCGACGGGCGCCGTCCTGATCGGCGGTGCCATCCTCGTGACCCAGCAGATCGTGGGCGACGCGTTCGGGACGATCTACGAAGTCGTCGAGGAGTCCGTCACGCAGACGATCGTCCACGACCGGGTCCTGGGCCGGGTGAACGCGACCGTCACCTTCGTGACCACGACGACGGCGCTGGCCGGGTCGATCATCGGCGGGGTCATCGGCGCGGCGTTCGGGCTGCGGGTCGCGTTCGTGGTCGGAATCCTGGGCGCGGTCGTGGCCGCCCTGGTCGTGTGGCTGTCGCCGGTGGGGCGCCTCGGGACGGTCGAGGAGGCCGCGGGCCCGGCGAGCGCCTAGCGCGTCCGGGGAGCGGCGGCACCCGCGCCGCGGCCGTGGGTCCGTCAGGCCGAGCCCGACGAGGTCCCGCGCGCCGGGGCGACGTTCGCGGCGGGGGCCTCGACCGCCGGACGGACCCGACTGCCGATCGAGCGGACGCGGGACTCGCCGGCGGCCCACGGCGGCTCGCCCAGCTCGAGCGTCGCGGCCGCCGCGCCATGGCGTGCGAGGAGCCGCGCCGGCCGGCCACGGACCCACAGCCGCTCGACCTCGATCGAGCGCCAGCCGGCCGGCAGCACGACCGGCCGCTCGGGCCAGGTCCGGGGATCGGCGAGGCTCGGCAGGATGCCCGGGAAGCCGGTAAGGACGGATCCGAGGAACGCGCCCAGGTTCGCGAGCATCGGGCTGGCCGGCGGGAACCGCTCGTCGGCCGCCGGATACTCGTCCGGCGCCCAGAACGGATCGTCGAAGAACGCCGCGTAGCCGCGATCGAGGAGGTCGGCGGCGAGGCCGCGCCGGCCCTCCCACGCGGCGTACACCCCGAGCGCGGCGGACAGCATCGGTGTCCCGACGAAGCGCGGAACCTGGTGCTTCAGGGCGTATCGGAGCGTGGCCCGCTCGACGTCCGGACGCCCGCGATAGCCGACCGGGAAGATCGCGGCGGCCGCCTCGGGCGTCTCGCCGAGGGGCTCGTCCGGCAGGTAGTCGTCGTGATTGACGATCGCCCCGGTTCGCGGGTCCGTCGGGATCACGAGCTGGCGGGCGATCGCCTCCCAGGCCTCCGGCGGGTCCTCGCCGAGCCAGCGGAGGAGCTCCGCCGCGCGGCGCAGGAAGGTGATCGCGCTCAGGTTCACGAAGGCGTCGTTGTCGATCGGCGCGAACGCCTCGGCGGGACCCCGGGCCCGCCGGATCTCGGCGCCGCGGTCCGTCCATTCGAGTCGTGACAGGAGCCACTCGGCGACGCCGTCCACGACCGGCAGCGCGTCGTTCCGGGCGAAGGCGCGATCGCCGCTGATCGCCGCGTACAGGCTGAATGCCAGGCCGACATCGAGGTTGATGTGGTCCTTGTCGGTCTTGCTCCAGCGCGGGACCGCCTCCTCGCCGCGGACCGGCTCGGCTTCCCATGGGAACATCAGCCCCGCGAAGCCGTGGAGCGCCGCGTTGGCTCGGGCCGCCTCGGCCGAGCGGCTCCGGAAGCGAAGGATCGCCCGGGCGGCATCTGGGTCCGTCATCACGAGCGGCGGGAACGCGAACGACTCGACGTCCCACATCACGTGCCCGCGGTAGAAGTGGTAGCCCGGCCCGTAGGCCAGGCCGAACACGCCGGTGCTCGCCAGCGAGGCGCGGCTCACCGCGCTGTGGAGGTAGAAGAAGCTCGCGTCCGAGCGGGCCTGCCAATCGCCGGGCGCATCGAGCACCGGGCGGGCCCGCCACAGCTCGCGCCAGGCCTCGCGGTTGGCGGTTCTCAGGTCGTCCCAGCCCCGGGCGATCCCGCGGCCGACGAGGATCGCGGCGAGGTGGGCGGGCCGCGTGTGGGCGAGGTCGGGCACGAGGCCCACGATCGAGCGCTGGCGGACGGCTCGGCCGGGCTCGGCGGGCGTCTCCGCGATGACCGAGACGAGGCCGCGGCCCTCGTCGATCTCGACCCGCCGGCCCGTGGCCGCGTCGTCGGCCGCGACCGTGATCGCAGCGCCGCAGGTCGCGGCGCCACCCATCCCTTCGAACGTGAGCCAGGCGTCCGCGGTCGGTGGCCGGCCGCGCGGGATCTCGTCCGCACCGAGCCAGCGGCCCGGCGCCCCGTCGGTGCAGATCGAGGAGCGGATCCGGACCAGGGTCGGACGGTCGACGCGGACCCGGATCTCCTGGAGGGCGAGGGCCGGGTCGGTTCGGCTGCACAGGTCGACGACATCCACGGTCGCGCTGGCTCCGTCCAGCTCGAGACGGACGCTGGTGCACAGCTCCCCGCATGACATGTCGAGGCCCTGCGAGACGAGCCGGATCGAGCCCGGGACGTCGGACGCCCAGCGGTCACCGAGGGCGATGTCGGCGGTGAACGGGTACGGGGCGATCGCGACGGCCGATCCACCGTCCTTGGGATGGCGGCCCCAGAACCCGTTGACGACGGCCAGACCGTCCGTGAAGGGGATCCGGCCCACCCGCAACCCGATCTGGCCGTTCCCGAGATGTGCGCGCAGCCGTCCGGGAAGGGCGGTCGTCAGGGGCGGCGGACTGATCGGATCGGACATCATCTCCAAGCGTTGGGGGGCCACCACGATCGTAGCCACCGCCGCGGTTCGGGGCGTTGCAGCGGCCGTTCGCCCGGCAACAGGGACGCGACGATCCGAGCCCGGCTCAGCGGGTGTGCCACCCGCCGTCGACGATCAGCTCGACCCCGTTCGCGGCGCCGTTCTCGAGCAGGAAGACGGAGGCGTCGACGATCTCGGACATCGTGGCGAGCCGGCCGAGCGGCGTCTCGGACGTGTATTTCGCGATGGCGGCCGGCTTCTCGGCCCAGTACGGGCTGTCCCCGACGACGCCCGGATGGATCGAGTTCGCCCGGATGGGCTTCAGCTCCTCGACGAGCGTCCGCGTGAGGCCCACGACGCCGCCGTTGACCGTCGTCACGGTCGTCGAGCCGGGGTAGGGCCGCTCCTTCGCCATCCCGCCGAACAGGAGGATCGAGGCATCCGGCATGAACCGGTCCGCCAGCGCATGGACGACCTCGGTGTAGCCGACGAGCTTGAGCGTCACGAGGTACAGCGCGCGGGCCATGTCGTAGTCGCGGACGCTGTTCTGGTCGCGGTCGATCGCGACGAGCGCGAGCCGCCGGACCGGCCCCACGTCGGCCAGGGCCGGCGCGATCGTCTCGGGCTTCGCGAGGTCGAAGGTCAGGCCGCGGACGCGCCCGCTCGTCATCGACAGCTCGCCCAGCGCGGCGGTCATGTGCTCGTCGGAGCGGCCGCTGATGACCACCTCCGCGTCACGCGTGGCGTAGTGGCGGGCCAGCTCCAACCCGATCGCTCGCGTCCCGCCGACGACGACCACGGCACCCGGACCGCTCATCGGTGCTCCTCCTCGTAGCGTTCCCAGTCGCGGATCCAGCGGTAGGAGTGGCGGGTCGGCGGCTGGGGTGCCTGGGTCTCGATCCAGCGGACCCGCTCACTGCCCTCGTTCCAGAACCCGTGGACGCAGCCGGTCGGCGCGAAGGCGACGTCACCGGCGTGGAACGTATAGCGCTGACCGTCGAGCTCGCCGGTGATCTCGCCGGCGAGGAACACGTACGTCTCCTCGAACGGGTGGTCGTGGGCCTGGGCCGCCCCGCCCACCTCGTAGTCGACCGTGAACATCGTCGTGTGGTCCGCCCCGAACAGGGCGTCGACGAGCATCTTCACCGAGATCCCGCTGTAGACGACGAGCGCCGTGTCGCGACCGGCCGAGGCCCGACCGCGGGCCGCGTCCTGGATCCGGAGCGTCTCGAGCTGCGGGCCGGTCCCGTCGTAGTGGCCCACGTGGCGCAGCGTCGGCGAGCCGAAGGCGGGGCGCCGCGCCCGCATCGCCAGGTCGTCGCGGTATCCGGCCGGCGCCGGCTCGAAGAAGGTGTCCTTCCGGCCGGCATCGGGCGCGAGCCGCTGGGGGGACGCGAGCGACAGGAACCGAGCCGGCTGCCCGCCGGCGCCACCCAGGCCGTGGCGGACCGCGGTCGGGAACAGCGCGTAGTCGCCCGCGACCAGGTGATGGGCCGCGTCACCGATCTCGACCTGCAGCTCACCCTCCAGGAGGTAGATCACCTCCTCGAACGAGTGGACGTGCGGCGCCAGCCAGCCATCGGGGTGGAGCGCCACGGCCACGAGGTCGGTGTGGACGGCACCCTGGTCGGGGCCGATGACCTTGGAGCGGGCGAGGCCGGCCGACGTCGCGGACGGCGGCAGCGGGCTGTCGACGAACGACCAGTCGAGCCGGGTGACGTGGTGCATGGCTCCTCCGCGCGGTCGACGGACCGGACCAGTGTGCAGTGCGGCTGAACGGGACGTCAATCGCGCCGGCCGGCTCGATCAGTGGCTGCCCGGGGCGCCCGCCGAGCGCCGGCCCAGGACGAACCAGATGCCGTGGACCGGCTCGTCGCCGACGTTGGCGAGGCGATGCGGCGTCGTGGAATCGAACGCGATCGAGTCACCGGGGCCCAGGATCGTCTCGTCGAACCCGATCGTCACCGCCAGCCGGCCGCTGAGGACGTAGCCCCACTCCTGCCCGGAGTGGCGCTGGAACTCGTGCTCCGGGCTCGACGCGCCGCCCACCTCGTAGGTCACGTGCAGGAAGTCGACGTTGGGGATCGAGGCCGTCGTCAGCCGTTCCCAGACGACCCCGGACGCAAGCCGGATCGCCGTGCGACCGGCGGCTCGCTGAACGGGATCCGACGGGAGCTGGATCTCGGGCAGCGGGCCGGCGCCGGCGGGCGCGACCTCCGCATCGTCGACGTGCCGGGCATCGCGGAACAGCAGCTCGTCGAGCGAGATGCCCAGCTCCGTTGCGATCGCGTAGAGGGTCCGGACCGACGGTCGGGCGCGCCCGGTCTCGACCTGCGAGATCAGCGACGCCGAGACGCCCAGCCGGCGGGCCAGCTCGCGCAGGCTCAGGCCGCGGGCGTTCCGTCCCTCCCGCAGCCGATCGCCGATGACCCCGTACTCGGGCGACGCGCCGTTCCCTCGTCGGCCCACGCATCCTCCTTCAACCGGGCGGCTTCGTGTCCATCGTACCCAGCGCGAGCGGCCGGGGCGGCCTTGCCGTCGTCGATCCCCGTGTAGCAGAATTGAACGACTCGCCCGACCGCGCGTCGGGTCCGACACCGGCCAGGTCCGAGGAAGGAGCCGCCTCGTGAACGCCGTCGCGGACGCGCCCCCGATCACGACGACCCCGTCCCGTCCGTTCGCCTCGCCCGGCGCCCAGACGGTCGACTGGGAGGAACGCGCCAACATGGACCGGCTCCGGGCCTACCGGTTCGGACGGGCGAAGGATGCCCTCGCGGCGAGCGACCTGGGCGCCGTACTCCTCTTCGACTTCAACAACATCCGCTACGTCACGAGCACCCACATCGGCGAGTGGGCCCGCGACAAGATGACCCGTTATGCCCTCCTGACGAAGGGCGGCGAGCCGCATCTGTGGGACTTCGGCTCGGCGGCGAAGCACCACCGCCTGTACGCCCCGTGGCTCAAGCCGGAGAACGTCAACGGCGGGATGGTCGGCCTGCGGGGCGCCGTTGCGCCGGAGGCGGGGCTGTTCACACGGGCCGCGCACGAGATCGCGGCGATCCTCCGGGCGGAAGGCGTGGCCGGCATGCCGATCGGCGTTGACATCGTCGAGCCGCCGATGCTCGCCGCGCTCGCCGACGAGGGGATCACCGTCCGCGACGGCCAGCAGGTGATGCTGGACGCCCGCGAGGTGAAGTCCCAGGACGAGATCACGCTCCTCAACACCGCCTGCGCGATGGTCGACGGCGCCTACCAGCTGATCGCGGAGAAGCTGAAGCCCGGGATCAAGGAGAGCCAGCTCGTCGCCGAGGTGACGAAGCTCCTGTTCGACCTCGGCAGCGAGCACGTCGACAACATCAACGCCGTCTCCGGTGAGCGCTGCTCGCCCCACCCGCACGTCTTCAGCGACCGGATCATCCGGCCCGGCGACCAGGCCTTCTTCGACATCATCCAGACCTTCGTCGGCTACAAGACCTGCTACTACCGGACGTTCACGGTCGGGATGGCGACGGACGCCCAGCGTGATGCGTACAAGCAGGCCCGCCAGTGGATCGACGCCTCGATCGAGCTGATGACGCCGGGCCGGGGGACGGACGAGGTCGCCAAGGTCTGGCCGAAGGCCGAGGACTTCGGGTTCTCCAGCGAGATGGAGTGCTTCGGGCTCCAGTTCGGCCACTCGGTGGGCCTCTTCCTCCACGAGCGCCCGATCATCAGCCGGCTGAACTCGCTCGACCATCCGGTCGAGATCAAGGAGGGGATGGTCATCGCCCTCGAGACCTACTGCCCGGCGAAGGACGGCTTCTCCGCGGCGCGAATCGAGGAGGAGGTCGTCGTCACGAAGGACGGACCGCAGGTCATCACCCGCTTCCCGTCGGCCGAGCTGTTCGTCGCGAACGCGTACTGACGATGGCCAAGACCGCGCCGCCCGCCGCGGCGACCCCCGACCTCCAGACCCGGCTCCGGATGTACCGGACGATGGTCGAGTGCCGGCGGTTCGAGGTCCGCGCCCAGGAGCTGTTCTTCGAGGGCCTCGTCCGCGGGACGACCCATCTTGGCGTGGGCCAGGAGGCGGTCGCCGCCGGGTTCGCGGCCGCGATGCGCACCGACGACTGGACGTTCGCCACGTACCGCGGGCACAACCACGCGCTGTCGCGCGGGACGCCGATGGGGCCGCTCTACGCCGAGCTGTTCGGGCGATCGACCGGGCTCATGGGCGGCAAGGGCGGCTCGATGCACATCACCAGCGTCGAGCACCACATGATGGGCTCGTACGCGATCGTGGGCGCGCATCTGCCGATCGCGCTGGGCGCGGCGTGGAGCGCCCAGTACCGGAAGTCCGGGCAGGTCGCCGTCTGCTTCTTCGGCGACGGCACGACGAACATCGGCGCGTTCCACGAGGCGCTGAACCTGGCGGTGGTCTGGAAGGCGCCGGTCGTCTTCGTCTGCGAGAACAACCAGTACATGGAGTACACGCCGATCGGTGCGGTCACCGCGGTGGCCCGGCCGGCGGCCGATCGGGCGAGCGCCTACGGCCTTGAGCCGATCGTCGTCGACGGCAACGACGTCGAGGCGGTGTACGCGACGGCGACCCGGGCGATCGAGCGGGCACGGAGCGGCGACGGGCCGTCGCTCGTGGAGGCGGTCACGTACCGTCACGGCGGCCACTCCCGGGCGGACCCCGGCAAGTACCGACCGGACGACGAGGTCGACGCATGGAAGGCGCGGGACCCGATCCCGGCGGCGCGCGCGCGGCTCGGGGCGGCCGGCGTCCCGGCCGCCGACCTCGACGCAATCGAGACGGAGACGGACGGCAGGATCGCCGCAGCGGAGGAGGAGGCGCGTGCGGCGCCCGAGCCGTCCCTCGACGTGATCGAGACCCAGGTCTGGGCCGACGGCGGCTCGTCGTGGCGGAACTGAGATGGCCGAGCTGACCTATCGCCAGGCGGTCGCCGCGGGCATCGCCCAGGAGATGGCCCGCGACCCGATGGTCGTGCTCATCGGCGAGGACGTCGGCGCGGCCGGCGGCGTGTTCAAGCTGACCGAGGGCCTGTTCGAGCAATTCGGGCCGGAGCGGGTCAAGGACACGCCGATCAGCGAGCAGGCGATCGTCGGCGCGGCGATGGGCGCCGCGATGACCGGCCTCCGGCCCGTGGCGGAGCTGATGTTCAGCGACTTCTTCGCGGTGACCTGGGACATGGTGATCAACCAGATCGCGAAGACCCGCTACATGACCGACGGCCAGGTCGCGCTGCCCCTCGTCCTCCGGACCGCGAACGGCGCCGGGCTGCGGTTCGGGGCCCAGCACAGCCAGAGCGTCGAGAACTGGGCGATGGCGATCCCCGGGCTGAAGGTCGTGGCGCCCTCGACCCCGGCGGACATGAAGGGGTTGATGGCTGCCGCCATCCGCGACCCGGACCCGGTGATCGTCTGCGAGCACAAGGCGCTGTTCGCGACGAAGGGCGACGTCCCGGACGCCGAGCATGTGGTGCCGCTGGGCCAGGCCTCGGTCGTCCGGGAGGGCTCGGACGCGACGATCGTCGCCCTCGCGGCGATGGTCCCGCGGGCGGCCGAAGCCGCGGAGGTCCTGGCCCGCGACCATGGCGTCGACGCCGAGGTGATCGACCTCCGGACGCTCATCCCGCTAGACGCCCAGACGATCCTGCGCTCCGTCGCGAAGACGAGCCGCCTCTTCACCGTCGAGGAGAACCCGCGCGTCGGGGGCTGGGGCGGCGAGATCGCGGCGCTCGTCGCCGACGAGGGCTTCTACTCGCTCGACGCGCCGATCGTCCGGATCACGACGCCGCACGTGCCGCTGCCGTCGGCCGCGACCCTCGAGGACGCGGCGATCCCCACCGTCGAGCGCATCGTCGCGACGGTCCGCCGCCGGCTGGACGAGGCGAAGTAGCCGTCATGGCCCGCGTCGCCGTCGTCGGCACCGGCCGGATGGGCAGCGCGATGGCCCGGGCCCTCGTCCGGGCCGGCCACGATGTCGTCCTCCAGAATCGGACGCGCGACCGGTGCGATCCGCTGGCGGCGATGCTCGGCTGTCGCATCGTGGACACGCCGGCGGAGGCCGCGGCCGAGTCCGACGTCACGATCACCATGCTCGCCGACGACGCGGCCGTGACCGAGGTCTACACGGGAAGCGCCGGCCTGGCCGACGGGGCGCATGCCGGCGGCGTCCTCGTCGACATGAGCACGGTCCTGCCCGAGACGATCCGGTCGGTGGCGGCCACGGTGCGGGCGACCGGCTCCGGGCTCCTCGACGCCCCCGTGAGCGGCAGCGTCAGCCTCGCCGAGTCCGGCCAGCTGACGCTCATGGTCGGTGGCGACGCGGCCGATCTCGCGGCCGCCCGGCCGGTCCTGGAGAGCGTCTCGGGGACGATCTTCCACCTCGGCCCGCTCGGCTCGGGGGCCGTGATGAAGCTTGCCGTGAACGCGGTGATCTTCGGGCTGAACGAGGCCCTGGCGGAGGGGCTGGTCCTGGCGGAGGCCGCCGGCGTCGAGCGGGCCACGGCCTACGACGTGATCGCCGCCGGTGCCGCGGGCGCTCCGTACGTCGGCTACAAGCGGGCCCAGTTCGTCGATCCGGACGTGGCTCCGGTGGCGTTCTCGCTCGCCCTCACCGAGAAGGACCTGCGCCTGATCAGCGAGACCGCGGCCGCGCTCGGACAACCGCTCCCGCAGACCGCCATCAACCTCGAGATCGTCCGGGCCGCCGCGCAGGGCGGCCGTTCCGATCGGGACTTCGCGACCGTCGCCGGGGAGCTCCGCGCGCGCCGGTCCAAGGCCGCGGTCGGCTGAGCAGGGGAGGACAGGAGCCGGGGATCAGACCGTCGCCGAAGCCCGAGTGTCGCCATCACCACTGGAGGAGCAGACCATGGCCGACCGGATCCTCATCAAGCACGCGATCGTCCTCAGCCAGGACCCCGCGATCGGCGAGCTGCCGGACGCGGACCTCCTGATCGAGGGTGACCGGATCGTCGACGTCCGGCCCGGGATCGACGCGGCCGATGCCGACGTGATCGACGCGACCGGCGACATCGTCATCCCCGGCTTCGTCGACACCCATCGCCACACCTGGGAGACCTCGATCCGCTCGAGCGCGCCCGACTACACCCTCGGCGCGTATTTCACGGCGATCCTCGACAAGTTCGCGCCGAACTACCGGGCCGAGGACGTCCTGGCGGCGAACCGCTGGGGCGCGATCGAATGCGCCAACGCCGGGATCACGACCCTCGTGGACTGGTCCCACATCATGAACACGCCGGAGCATGCCGACGCGGCCGTGGAAGGGCTCGGCGATGCCGGGATCCGCTCGGTCTTCGCATTCGGCTTCCCGAACACGTCGATCCAGCATTGGTGGTTCGGCGAGGACTGGGGCGGGAGCACCGCCCGGATCAACGGCGACGAGGCCCACCGGATCCGGAAGGTCCTCAGCGACGACGGGGGTCTGATCACGATGGGCCTCGCCACGCGCGGCACGAACTTCTGCACGCCCGAGGTCGTCCGCTACGAGTGGGAGCTCGCCAAGGAGCTCGGGATCAACGTCACGGTCCATGTCGCGATGGACCGCTTCGGCTACACGAAGATGCAGCTCCGCGGGCTCAAGGACCTCGGCCTGCTTTACCCGAACACGACCTACATCCACTCGTCGCACCTGACCGACGACGAGTGGCAGCTGGTGGCCGACTCGGGCGGGAACGTCTCGCTGGCGCCCCAGATCGAGATGCAGATGGGCCACGGCTGGGCGCCGGCCCAGACGGCCGAGGATCTCGGGATCCCCGTGGGCCTCTCGTCCGACGTCGCTACGACGGCGTCGTCCGACCAGTTCACCCAGATGCACGCGATCTTCGCCTCGGAGCGGGGTCGCCGGCACCAGGCGGCGTGGGACGCCGACCCGAACGACCCGAACGACACCACGAACCTGATCACGTCGCGCCAGGTCCTGCGCTGGGCGACCCTCGACGGCGCGAAGGTGGCCGGGGTCGGCGACCGGACGGGCTCGATCACGCCGGGCAAGAAGGCCGATCTCGTGATCATCGAGACGAAGTCGCCGAACGTCGCTCCGGTCATCGACCCGGTCGCGACGGTCGTCTGTGCCGCCGACGTCTCGAATGTCGACACCGTGATCGTCGACGGCAAGGTCCTCAAGCGGAACGGCAGGCTCGCCGCGTCGCTCGAGGGGCCGCGCCGCGACGTCGAGGCCTCGCGCGACTATCTCGTTGGCACGTTCGGCACGCCCGAGCCCGGCTGGCTGCCGGCGAAGGCGATGGCCTGACTCCGCAGGACGCCACCCTCGGCCCGGCGCGTCCCCCAGCGCGCCGGGCCGTTCGCTGTCCAGGCGGCTGGTTCTGCGCGGGATCGGCGGCCTTCCGATTTCGGCAGGTTCCGGCGATCGATGTCCCGTTTCGCGTCGGGCTTCCGATTTCGCAATACGAAATCGGACTAGACGCCCGGGCGGAACCGTTGGCCGGCACGGCGACCGAAATCGCACGGGCGAGCCGGCGCCGCGTCCCCCGCCGGTACACCGACCGAAATCGGACGGGGGCCGGCGCGGCGTCGTCTGCCGGCACGACGACCGAAATCGGACGGGCGGGCCGGCGCCGAACCGTGTGCCGGCTCTCAGCCGGCGCGGACGACCAGCCTTCAGCCGGCGCGGGCGACAATTCCGAACGACAGCGGGATCCGGCCGCGGTCCTCCGGCCGCAGGTCGCGATGGCCGGCCCACCAGTCGACGGGGTATTCCTCGAGCCGCTCGATCCGCAGTCCCGCGCCCGCGAGGGCGGTGACGATCTCGCCCAGCGTCCAGGCTCGGGCGTACTTCCAGCCCTGCTCGTCGTCCGGGATCGAGAGACGGTCGATGTATTCCGGCGCCCAACCGCGCGACGCCTCGACTCCGCCGAAATAGTCGTAGTCGGTCGCGATCAGCCGGCCGTCCTCGTCGGCGTCGAACAGCCACTCGGCCGGATGGCCGTCGAAGCAGACGAACCGCCCATCCGGCGCGAGCAGCCGCCGAACGACCCGGGCCCAGGCGTCCAGGTCGTGGAGCCAGATCAACGAGCCGCGGCCGGTGTAGACCAGGTCCGCGGTCCCATCGAGCTCGTGCGGCGTCTCGAGGACGTCCGCCTGAACCCAACGGGCCGGCGCGCCGACGGCCTCGGCCAACCGCCGAGCCAGCGCGAGCATCCGCGGGCTGAAATCGATGCCGACGACCTCCCTCGCGCCCGCCGTCCAGAGCGAGAGCGTGTCGCGACCGCCCGCGCACTGGAGGTGGATGGCACGCGCGGTCCCGGCGCCGGCACGGAGATCGCCCAGGAGATCGTGCTCGACGCCGAACAGGTTCGTCCCGCCGGCTCGGATCAGCTCGACCGCCTCCTCGAACCAGCCCTCATAGCGCTCTGCCGCCTCGTCCCAGGCGGCGCGATTTGCAGCATGCATCGCCCCGCGATCGGCGATCTCCGCCGCCGTCGCGGGCCGGACGTGCGGATCGGGTTCGGAGGCCGCAGGCACGTCCGAAGTCTACGGGCGGCTACCATCGGGCCATGCCCGACGAGCCGTCCACGCCCGCGATCGAGGCGATCGCGGCATCCGGGATCCCTCACCGCGTCGTCCGGACCGAGCGGGCGAGCTCGGCAGAGGAGTCGGCCCGGTTCCAGGGGATCGAGCCCCAGCAGCTGCTGCGGACGATCGTCGTCCGGCGCGGCGAGGACGACTACCTGTTCGTCCTCGTGCCCGCCGGCCGGCGATTTGACTGGCCGAAGCTCCGCGAGCTGCTCGGCGTCCGGCGGATGACGCTCCCGGACGCCGAGGAGGCCAGGAACGTCACCGGCTACGAGCGGTACACGATCACGCCGTTCGGGTCGAGCCGCGCCTGGCCGGTCGTCGCGGACGCCGCGATCGGCGCCGAGCCGGTCGTGTCCGTCGGGGGCGGGGGCTTCGGGATCAACCTCCACGTCGCGCCCGCGGACCTCGTCGCGGCGCTGGGTGCGCGGCTCGCGGACGTGAGCGTCCAGGAGGCCGCGCATGCCCACGACGGTGCCTCACACCGCCACGACTGACCGCCGCCCGCCGCCGTGGGAGGCGTGCGACGCGCGTTCTCGAGTCATATGATGACTCGACCGGCCACAATCAACGGCAGCGTTTCTGCCCATCACGCCCGTGTCGGAGGACCGGAGTGCCCCAGCTCGACCTGACGCTCCAGACGGACCTCGCGATCCGGATGATCCTCGCCGCCGTGCTCGGCGCCGCGATCGGGTTCGAGCGGGAGATCCACGAGCACCCGGCCGGGATGCGCACGCACCTCCTCGTCAGCCTGGGGTCGGCGATCTTCACGATCCTTTCGATCTACGGGTTCGAGCTGCCGTCGGGTCCCGGCGGGACGGTCGCCACGGACACCTCGCGAGTCGCTGCCCAGATCGTGTCCGGAATCGGCTTCCTGGGCGCGGGGGCCATCCTGAAGTACGGCACCTCGATCCGCGGGCTGACCACCGCCGCAAGCCTGTGGTCGACCGCGGCGATCGGGATGGCGACCGGCGCCGGCGAGTGGGTGATCGCGGCGGTCGGCACCCTGATCATCCTCCTCTCGCTGTGGCCGCTGAACGCACTGATCGAGCGACTCCACCAGCCCGGCACGCACGCCATCAAGCTTCGGCTGGAGATCGGCCGGCTCGAGGCCCTCGGCGACATCTCGCGTCTGGTCGCCGATCGACACGTCGACATGGCCGGCGTCAACAGCCAGCGGCTCGGCAAGGGTCGCTACGAGGTGGAGCTCGAGCTGCGTCTCCCGGCCAACGTTCGCCAGCAGGACATCATCGGGGCGATCACCAGGATCCCCGACGTCGACCTCATGGAGTCCGTGACACCGGGCGACTGACCGCGGCCGGTCGAGGGGCGCATCGCCGCGGCCACGCCGTGTGGCACCATGGGCGCCGATCGTGCAGCGGTTCCTCGGCCCCCTGTTCAGCAGCCCCCTGATCCGGCGCGTCGGCTGGCACCTGTCGCGCGTGCGCGGGGCCGTCGACCGGCGCTTCTTCATCCAGCTCCTGGGCGGCGCCTTCATCCTCGTCCTGATCGCCGCGTCGGTGATCACGCTCGTCGAGAAGGACATCACGTTCCAGTCCCTCGGCCGCTCGCTGAACTGGGGCGTCCAGACACTGCTGGGCCAGGGCGATTCGTCGTACGTGACCTCGCCGGTGGGCTGGCTCGTGGGCTGGTTCTTCAGCCTGTTCGGGATCGCGATCATCGGAACGCTCACGGGGGCGCTCGTCGCGCTCGTCATCGACTTCCTGCTCAAGGAGGGCCAGGGATTGGGCGCGTCGGGCTACCAGGACCACATCGTCGTCTGCGGCTGGAACGCGACGGCTCGCGATCTGATCGACGAGCTGCGAGGCGATGACTACAAGCGGCGGGTCGTCGTGCTCGCGAAGCTCGACAAGAACCCGGCCGGTTCGGGCGTCTACTTCGTCTCGGGCGATCCGGTCGAGCCGACGGACCTCGAGCGGGCGGGGATCGGCGAGGCCGCCGCGGCGATCGTCTTCCCGGTCGACGACACGAACGAGGCCGACATGACCTCGATCCTGACCGTGATGGCGATCAAGGCCGTCGCGCCGACGGTCCGGACCGTGGCCGAGGTCAACCATCCGCGCCACCGCGACCACTTCACCCGGGCCAGGGCGGACGAGATCCTCGTGAGCTCGACCCTCGCGTCGCACCTTCTCGCACGGTCTGCGCTGTACCCCGGCCTGACCGAGATCGTGACGGACATCGTGTCCGGCGGTCAGGGCTCCGAGCTCTACCGGATCGCGATTCCCGAGGATTACTGCGGGATCACGATCGACGAGGTCTCGGCGCGCCTCCGCGCGGACCATCGAGCGACCCTCCTGTCGGTGAACCGGCGCGGACGCGCCTTCGTCAACCCGCCCGTCGACTTCCGCCTGCAGCCCGGGGACGACGCGATCGTCGTCGCCGAGACGCTCGGCGGTCTGGCGCCGCTCGAGATGCGCGATGCGAGCAGCGCCGAGCTCGAGCCCGCAGTGGAGCCGGCCGGGGCCTAGCGGCGACGGCGGGACCGAGCCGTCAGTCGCTGAACGAGAACGGCGGCCAGGTGCCGGTCACCAGGACGATGTACGCGGCGACCCGCAGGCCGGAGCGCGCCGCGTGACGGTGGCCGCCCGAGTCCGGACGCGGCGCGAGCCCGCTCGTCGGTCGAACGCGACGTCGCCGCGGCAAGCTCGGATGCGTCAGCCCAATGCGCCGGCGGACGCCGGACGAGCCGGAGCTAGAGGGCCTTGACCGCCGCCGTCAGCGAGGCGAGGCCGTCCTTCGCATCGGCGAACAGCATCCCGGTCTTGGGGTTCGTGTAGAGCTCGTTGTCGATGCCCGCGTAGCCCTTCCCCATGGAGCGCTTCATCACGATGATCGACTTCGCGTGGTCGACGTCGAGGATCGGCATCCCGCTGACGGGCGTCCCGGACCGTCGGGCGGCCGGGTTCGTGACGTCGTTCGCGCCGATGACGAGGGCCACGTCCGCCCGCTCGAACTCCGGGTTGATGTCGTCCATCTCCTTGAGCTGCGGATACGGGACGTTCGCCTCGGCCAGCAGGACGTTCATGTGGCCCGGCATCCGGCCGGCGACCGGGTGGATCGCGTACTTCACGTCCACCCCGCGGTCTTCGAGGAGATCGGCCAGCTCGCGGACGGCGTGCTGGGCCTGGGCCACCGCCAGGCCGTAGCCCGGGACGACGATCACGTGCTGGGCGTAGGCGAGCTGGATCGCGGCGTCGTCGACGCCGACCTCGCGGACGCTCGCGCCTTCCGCGCCGACGACACCGGCCACGGAGTCGCCGCCACCGAACCCGCCGACCATGATGTTGATCACCGAGCGGTTCATCGCGTCGGCCATCAGCTTGGTCAGGATCGCGCCGGACGCGCCGACGAGGGCGCCGGCGATGATCAGGACCGGGTTCTCCAGGACGAAGCCGGCCATCGCGACGGCCGTCCCGGTGAAGCTGTTCAGGAGCGAGATGACCACCGGCATGTCGGCGCCGCCGATCGGCAGGGTCATCGTCACGCCGAAGATCAGCGCCGCGGCGAGGATCAGGAACATCACCGGCAGCGAGAAGTTCCCGAGCCACAGGAAGATCGCGCCCACGACCACGATGAGGGCCAGGCCCGCCGTCACCAGCTGGCCGCCGGGGACCATGATCGGCTTGCCGGGAATCCGGCCCATCAGCTTGCCGGACGCGATGAGCGAGCCGGTGAACGTGACCGAGCCGATGACGATGTCGAGGACGGTGGCGACGTTCTCCTGGAGCCCCGGCGCGGTCGCGACCGGCGCGGAGCTGAGCCGGAGATAGCCGTCGATCGCGATGAGCGCCGCCGCGCCGCCGCCGACCGCGTTGAACAGCGACACCAGCTGCGGCATCGCGGTCATCTTCACGGTTCGCGCGGTGTACAGCCCCAGGCCGCCACCGATCGCGATCCCGACGACGATGATCACCCAGCCGATCAGCAGGTTGCTGCCGCTCGTGTCGTTGGGGCGGAGGAGCAGGAAGATCGCGGTCGCCACGATCGCGACGGCCATGCCGCCGGCGGAGAGCAGGTTGCCGTTCCGGGCCGTGGCTGGGGAGTTCATCCGGATCAGGCCCAGGACGAACGCGACCGCGCCCACGAGCCAGGCCAGCCGGACGAGTGGCGTCAGGACGTTGATGTCGATCATCAGGTCAGCCCTCCGCCTGGTCGGGCTTCGAGGCGGCCACCGGCTTGCGCTTGAACATCTGGAGCATCCGGTCGGTGACGACGTAGCCGCCCACGACGTTCATCGTGGCGAACGCGACGGCGACGAGCGACAGGAGCTGGCTGAGCGGATCGGTCGCCTCGACGGCGATGAACATCGAGCCGACGAGGACGATCCCGTGGATCGAGTTCGCGCCCGACATCAGCGGCGTGTGGAGCGTCGCGGGGACCTTCGAGATCACCGCGAAGCCGCACAGGATCGCGAGCGTGAAGACGGTGAAGTTCGTGAGGAAGGCGCCGACCTCTTCGGGGCTCACGCGGCACCTCCCGTGGAGCTCGCGGCCGGCGCGGGCTCGAGCAGCTTCTTCACCGGCTCGGCGATCACCGCGCCGTCCTTCGTGATGACCGTGGCCTTCGTCACCTCGTCCTCGAAATCGAGGTGGAGCGCACCGTCCTTGACCATCCCCAACAGCAGCGCCGAGATGTTCCGGGCATAGAACGCGGACGCTCCGGCCGGCATCGTGGCCGGCAGGTTGTCGGGAGCCACGATCGTGACGCCGTTCGCGGTCACGACGGTCTCGCCGGCCTTCGACAGCTCGCAGTTGCCGCCGAGCGCGGACGCGGCCATGTCGACGATCACCGAGCCCGGCTTCATCTGCCCGACCGCGTCGGCGGTCACGAGGACCGGCGGCTTGCGGCCCGGGACCTGGGCGGTCGTGATCACGATGTCCATGCCGCCGATGACCTCGTTGAGCTCGGCCTGCTGGGCGGCCCGCTCCTCGGCGGTCAGTTCGCGGGCATAGCCGCCGGAGCCGGTCGCGTCGATCGTCGTCTTCAGCTTCACGAACTGGGCGCCCAGGCTTTCGGCCTGCTCGCGGGTCTCGGGCCGGACGTCGTACGCCTTGACGACCGCGCCGAGGCGCCGGGCGGTCCCGATCGCCTGGAGGCCCGCGACCCCGATCCCCAGGATCAGCAGGTTCGCCGGCTTGGCCGTGCCGGCGGCGGTCGTCAGGAGCGGGAAGTAGCGGCCGTACTCGTTGGCGGCGATCAGGACCGCCTTGTAGCCGCCGACGTTCGCCTGGCTGCTCAGCGCGTCCATCGTCTGGGCCCGGCTCAGCGTTCGCGGGATCGCGTCGAGGCTGATCGCCGTCACGCCCTGCTTCGCCAGCGCCTCGCTCGTCTTGGGATCGATGAGCGGCTGGAGCAGGCCCAGGACCGCCTGGCCCCCGTGCATCACCTTGACCTCGGAGTCCGAGGGCTTCTGGACGCGCAGGATGACGTCGGACTGGCCGTACAGGTCGGCCGTGGAGACGATCGTCGCGCCGGCCTCCTGGTACGCGGAGTCCGGGATCGCCGCGCCGGCGCCGGCTTTGTGCTCGACGAGCACCTCGAGCCCGGCCGCGGTCAGCTTGCCGAGCGCTTCGGGGACCAGGGCGACGCGCCGCTCGCCGGCGGCGGACTCCCGGGCGACGCCGACCTTCATGGGCACCACCTGATCTCGTGGGTCGTGGCTGGGGTTCGCATGGAACGGTGCGAAGGATACCGACCGGCACGCGGGCGCGTGGGCGGACCAGGGTTGCGGTTGGGTGGCGGGCGCCGATGCCTGGGGCGCCGGTCAGTCGTGCGGCTCGCCGTGGCGGGTCAGCCGGATGATCAGCATCCGGCCCGGCTCGTCGCCGATCACCTCCGCGTCGTGGGGGATCAGGCCGTCCCACCGGAGATAGTCGCCAGGCCCCAGCTCGTCGACATGCTCGCCCTGGGTCATCCGGTAGCGCCCGGCCAGGATCACGTGATGCTCGTCGCCCGCGTGGGTGTGCAGCCCGGCCGAGGTTCCGGGCGACGCCTCGACCTCCACGATCGAGATGTCCCCGGCGCCGCGCCCGTCGACCCGGCTGGCGCGCCCGCCCGGCGTGACCCGCCAGCGACGCTCGGCGGCACGAGTCACCTCGGGCGCCCGGCTCTCGTCGACGAGGAACCAGGCGATCGGGACGTCGAGCGCCGACGACAGGGCGGACAGGCAGGCGAGCGACGGCGACGCCTTGTCGTTCTCGATCTGCGACAGATAGCCCACGTTCAGGCCCGCGCTCTGGGCAACTTTCGCGAGGGTCAGACCCCGCTCCACCCGCCAGCGTCGGACCTGGGCGCCGACCGCCGGGGGGTGGCGACCGGGCGGGTCGATCGGGACATCCATCCTCACGGAGTTTGCTCTCCTCAAACAGGTGTTGACAACGGCGGAGGCTCGTCGTACGGTTTCGCTGTCAACAAATCTAGCTTGACCACAGCAAAATGGTCAAGCCTCACGACCGCAACAGATCCGGAGGATCTCGCCATGCAGATTGCCATCATCGGTGCCGGAAACGTGGGCAAGGCGCTTGCCTCCACGCTGACCCGAGCCGGCCATGAGGTCACGATCTCCGCCGCCCATCCCGATCACGCCCAGGCGGCCGCGACCGAGACGGGCGCCACGGCGGCGTCGTCGAACGCTGCGGCAGCCAAGGGCGCCGAGCTCGTCGTCCTCGCGGTCCCCGCGACGGCGGTCGGCCAGATCGCCGGTGAGCTCGGCTCGGCGCTCGACGGCAAGGTGCTCGTCGATGTCGCCAACCGCCCGACGCCGAGCGCCGAGGGCCCGGCCACCTCGATCGCCGAGGAGCTCCAGGAACGGGTTCCGAACGCGAAGGTCGTGAAGGCGTTCAACACGCTGTTTGCGTCGCGCCAGGCGCAGCCGACGGTCGGTGGGATCGCCGCCGACGCGTTCGTCGCGGGTGACGACCAGGCCGCCAAGCAGGCCGTGATCGAGGTCGTCGAGTCGGCGGGCTTCCGGCCGGTCGACGCCGGCTCGCTCGTGAGCGCACGGACGCTCGAGGGCATGGCCTGGCTGAACATCCAGCGGAACCTGGCCGGCGGCACCTGGCAGGACGCCTGGGTCCTCGTGGGCCCGGAGACCATCTCGCGCACGGCCGACGAGCGGAACTGATCCGATGTCGATCCCCGTCGCCCGCTTGAACCACGCCGTGCTCTTCGTTCGCGACGCCGAGCGAGCGGCAGCCTTCTACACGAGCCTGTTCGGGTTCGAGGTGGTGGGCCGCGAGATGGGCGGGCAGGCGATCTTCCTGCGCAGCCCGATCGAGGGCAACCACCACGATCTGGGCCTGTTCGCGGTCGGGCCGGACGCTCCGCGCCCAGCGCGCGGCTCGGTCGGCCTGTACCACCTCGCCTGGGAGGTTCCGACGATCGAGGATCTCGCGGCTGCGAGCGACGAGCTGGCCCGCGCGGGGGCGCTCGGCGGCGCGAGCGACCACGGTGTCTCCAAGTCGCTCTACGGCCAGGATCCCGACGGCAACGAGTTCGAGATCATGTGGCGCGTGCCCCGCGACCAGTGGAGAGAGGACGAGCAGCGCGGGGTGATCCGCCCGCTCGACCTCGATCGCGAGGTGGCCCGCTTCGGCTCGGGCGGGGCCGCCGGCGCCGCCATCTGAGCCCGCCGCCGCCGGGCAACCAGGCCGCTCCCGGGCGACCAGCCGTCAAGTGAACCCCGGCCGCCCCTGACCGCTACCCTGTAGCGCGGTTGGCCGATGCGGGTGAACCCGGGCCGCTTCGGGCGGTGTATTGACGATCGTTCACGCCTGACCGGAGCGGGAGAGCGTACCGGACGTGGCCAAGGGGACCGGGCTTCCGGGTGCGGTCGTGCAGCGCAGCCTTGCCGACTGGCCCGTCGTCTCGGCCGCGTGGCTCCTCCTCGTGTGCGCCACGACGCTCCTGGCGACGGGCGTGATCTACGGTGATGCCGTCGCGGCCGGCGGCCTCCACCGCGCGCTGCTCGCCGCGCCGCCCGCCACGCGCGCGGTCGACGTGGCCCTGTCCAGCGACCCGGACGCGATCGACCGCCTCGATTCGGCGATCCGCCCGGAGGTCGAGGGGGCCATCGCCGCGACCGGCGGTGACGTCGTCCGGATCGCCCGGTCGGGATCGTTCGCCGACGCCGCGGTGGCCGAGAGCGAGGTTCGCGACCTGACGCTGTTCTCGAGCGTGGACGGCCTCGAGAACCGGGTGACCCTCGTGGAAGGGGCCTGGCCCACCGCCGGCCAGGAGCCGCTCCAGGCCACGGTCTCGGACGTCGGGGCGAGGGCCCTCGGCGTCCAGGTGGGGCAGCGCCTGGAGCTGGCGAGCCGGCTCGATCCTGCGCGTCGCGTGCGTGTCGTGATCGCCGGGATCTGGGCCATGGACGCGAACGATCCGCTCTGGCTGGGCGACGGGCTCGACACGACCGGGACGACGAGCGGCGGCACCTTCACGAACCGCGGCCCGCTCTACGTCCGGGAAGCCGACATCGTGGCTCTCGGCGGCGGACCCACCCGCCTCCAGCTGGCGTGGCGCGGGCTGCCCGACATCCGGAACCTCCGGGTCGACGGCGTCGATGCCCTGCGGAAGGGCACGAACGACCTCGCCGCCCGGCTGCGCGTCGTCGTGCCGGCTCAGACGAGCCCGCGCGTGACGACGTCGCTCCCGGCCCTGCTCGACGACGTCGGCCGATCGGTCCTCGTCAGCCGGAGCGGGGTGATCCTCCTGACGATCCAGTTCGCGATCCTCGCCGGATACGCGGTCGTCCTGGTTGCGGGCATGCTCGTCGAGCGCCGCCGGAACGAGATCGCCCTGATGCGGTCGCGCGGGGCGAGCGCCGGCCACCTGATCGCGATGGCCGTCCTCGAAGCGGCATTGCTCGCGATCCCCGCCGCCGGGCTTGCGCCCTTCCTCGCCCTGGGCATCGTCGCGATCCTGGGCGCCGTGGGTCCGACGGCCGGGCTCGGGCTGCTCGAAACCGCCTCGATCGGGCAGACGGCGATCGTCGTCTCGGTCCTTGCCGGACTCGCCTGCATCGTGGCGTTGACGCTGCCCACCCTATCGGTCTCGGCGAGTCCCGCTGGCGCGCGCGCCGCGGCGGGCCGGGGCACGCGGACGACGCTCGCCCAACGGCTCGGGCTGGACCTGGCCCTCGTCGCGATCGCGGGCGTCGCGCTCTGGCAGCTGCGGCTGTACGGCGCACCCCTGACCCGGAACGCGCGCGGGACGCTCGGGCTCGACCCGTTGCTCGTCGCCGCCCCCGCCATCGGGCTCGTGGCCGGCGCGGTGCTCGCGCTCCGCGTCGTGCCCCGCCTCGCCGAGCTGGGCGAGCAGATCCTCGTCCGGGGTCGCGGGCTCGTCGGGTCGCTCGGTGGCCGGCAGCTCGCCCGGCGCCCGCTGCGCTACACCCGAGCCGCGCTCCTCCTGATGCTCGCCGCCGCGCTCGGGACGCTCGGCGCCGCCCATGCCGCGACGTGGACGCGGTCGCAGGCCGATCAGGCCGACTACCAGGCCGTGGCCGACGTTCGGGCGATCGTGAGCGACTACTCGCCGATCCCGATCTGGGCCGTCGGGCCGCGCTACCGGGGGATCCCGGGGGTGTCCGCGACGACCCCGGTCGACGAGACGACGGTGAACGTCGGCCGGACGATCCGCGACGGCCGCCTGGTCGCGCTCGACGCGGCAACGGCAGCGGCGCTCGCGGGCGGCGGCGGCACGCCGGATGGGGGCCGAGCGGCCGCGCTCGAGGCGCTGGCGGCGAACCGGATCCAGATCCCCGCCGTCGAGCTCCCCGGGGCGCCGACGCGGCTCGCGATCACGATCGACGCGGCATTCACGGCGGATCCGGAGGTCGGCAGGGGGGCGATCGCCGCGGGCTCGGGCGGCCTGTCCGTCAGCGCGGTCATCCGCGACGCCGATGGCCGCCTCTTCCGGACGAGCACCGCCACGGGCGAGCTGAACGGTGCGGGCCAGCGCCTCATCGTGTCCCTGCTCGACCCGAGCGGCCAGAGCAGCGCCGGCGCGACCGCACCCGACCCTGCTCTCCGGCCGTCCGGGCCGCTCGCCCTGGAGGCGATGGATCTCGTCGTCGCCCCCACGGACCAGATCGCGATCAGCGGCGAAGCGACGATCGCGGCGGTCGAGGCCGCGGATTCGGCGAGCGGAGATGCGGGCTGGGCCGGCGTGACGCTCCCGGGCATCACGCCCAACTGGACCTGGCGCTGGTTCGACCAGCAGCGATTCGAGTCCTTTCGTCCGCCGGAGGGCCATCCGGACACGATCACGATCGGGGCGCGTGACGTCCTGTTCGGGGGCGAGGGCCAGCCCGGCCGGACGTTCCGGCTTGCCGCCGGCCTCGCGGAGACGGACCGTGTGCCCGTCGTCGTCTCCCAGGCGTTCCTCGACAAGGCCGGCGCGTCGGTCGGGGACGAGCTGGAGCTGTCGAGCCTCGGCCAGCAGCTGCCGGTCACGATCGTCGGCTCGACGAACCTCTTCGCGCCGCTCGATCCGACGGTGCCGTTCGCCCTCGTCGACCTCACGACGTTCGACGCGTTCCGCTTCCTGGTCGACGGCAGCACGCGCGGCGCGACCGAGTGGTGGCTGACGACGACGCCCGGCGCCGAGGCGACCGTCGTCGCCGCGCTCCGTGCCCGCGACGCCGGCACGAGCCAGGTGATCGGCCGTCAGGAGCTCGGCCACGATCTCGCGAGCGACCCGGTCCCGCTCGGTCTGATCGGCGTCCTGGGCCTCGGCTCGATCGCCGCGATGCTCTTCGCGGGGATCGGCTTCCTCGTCAGCTCGACCATCTCCACGAGCGAGCGGATCGGCGAGTTCGCCCTGCTCCGCGCGCTGGGGCTGTCCACCCGCCAGCTGTCGCTGTGGCTGTCGATCGAGAGCGTCTTCCTCCTCGTCGTGGGCCTCGTCGCCGGCTCGCTCCTGGGCCTCCTGCTCGCCTGGCTCGTCCTGCCCTTCGCGACGCTGACCCAGACCGGGGCGGCGCCGGTCCCGGCGCCGATCATCGAGATCCCCTGGGCCGCGATCGCCCCGCCCTACGTCGCCGCGGCGGTCCTGTTCGTCCTGTCCCTCTGGCTCGTCCGCCGCCAGCTCCCCGACGTCCGGATCAGCGGCGTCCTGCGCGCACGGGACAGCTGACGTGTCATCCGTCCTGGTGGCGCTCCGCCGGCTGCGCGACGACCGCGCGCCCGCAATCGGGCTGTTCCTGCTCGTCCTCGTGACGGCTGCGATCTTCGGGCTCGCTCCACGGGTCCTCGACCGGGTCGCCGACCAGGCGCTGCAGCAGACCGTCGCGAAGGCCCGGAGCCTCGATCGGACGATCAGCCTCCTGGAGCAGACGGGGATCGCCGCCGACCCAGGCGATCCGCTGGCCAACATCGCGGACGAGGGCGATCGGCTGGATGCCCGGATGCCGGCCTCGATCCGGGGCCTCGTGAGCAAGCGCCACATCGTCGTCGACAGCGCCCGGTTCGAGCTGCTCATCGACACCGCCGACACGCCATTCGTCCGCTTCCGGGTCCAGCCCGGTGCGCTCGATCGCGTGCGGTTCGTCGAGGGCGGCGCGCCGGCGGCCTCGACCGAGACGGCGGAGTACCCGGCCGAGGACCGCCATCTCCTGCCGAACCTCGACCCGCAGTCCACCGAGAAGATCATGGTCCCCGTCCTCCAGATCGCGATCGCCGCCGACGCTGCCCACGCGACCGGGCTGAAGGTCGGCGAGCTCGCCTTCCTGATCACGGACCAGCGCGATCCGCTGGCGAGCCGGCAGGCCGTTCCGGCCGCGGTCCGGATCACCGGCATCTACGAGGCGAGCGACGACGCGGACCCCTTCTGGTACGACGACATGACCCTCAACCACGTCGCCTACCGCTCGCTCGGCGGCGACTCGCTGCTCATCGACGTGGGCGGCCTCCTCGCCGTCGACGCCTACGACCAGCTGGCCGAGCTCAGCGCCCGCGGCCTGATCACGACGCGGATCGCCTGGCGCCACGACATCGACCCCAGCCGCCTGTCGGCCGACCGGCTCCCCGCCACGATCGTCGATCTCCGCAAGCTCGAGACGACGTTCCCCCAGACCGACCCCGGCGCGGCGACGCTGACGGACGCGGCGATGCGCAGCGGGCTGTTGACCGTGGTGCTCGATCACGCGAACCGCTGGGCGTCCGCGACCGCGATCCTGACCGTCGTCGCGATCGGTCCGGCAGCCGTCGCCGTGGCTGCCCTGGCCCTCGTTGCGACCCTCGCCGCGCGCCGTCGCCGGCCGGCGCTGGCGATCGTCCGCGGCCGGGGCGGGACGCTCGGCCAGATCGTCCGAGCGGTGTTCCTGGAAGGCTGCGTGATCGTCGTCCCGGCTGTCGGGCTGGCGATCGCGATCGCGTCCGTCGCGCTTCCCGCCGCGAGCCCGCGCGCCACGATCCTCGCGGCGACGGTCGTGGGGCTGTGTGCCGTGGCCCTCCTGATCCTGACCGCCCTGTCCGGCGTCGCGGCCGCCGCCCGCGGGTCCCGCGAGGACGACCCCGCCCCGCGCGCGGTCTCGGCGCGGCGGCTCGTGTTCGACCTCCTGGTGATCGTCCTGGCCGGCGGTGGCGCCTGGCTCCTGCGCGAACGGGGCGTGCGCGGGACGAGCTCGACCGGGAGCCTGGCATCCGCGGATCCGTTCATCGCCGCGGTCCCGGCGCTGGCCGGGATCGCCGCCGGGCTTGCCGCGATCCGCCTGGTCCGGATTCCGCTGCGCGTGGTCGGCGCGCTCGCCGGGCGGGCCCGCGGTCTCGTCCCGATGCTCGCCCTCCGGCGGGCGGCGCTGGGCGGAACGACGGCGGCCGTGCTGCTCGTGCTCCTGGCAACGGCCAGCATCGGGACGTTCTCGTCCGCCGCGCTCGTCCACCTCGAGCGGACGACGGCCGCTGCCTCCTGGCACGAGGTCGGGGCGCCGATCCGGACCAACCCCCAGCTCGGCTCGTTCCCGATCACGATGGACCCCGCGAAGCTCCCGGGCGTCCGCCAGGCGGCGGCGATGAGCCAGGCGTTCGTCCAGCTCCCGCCGCGCAACCTGCGGGTGGCCGTCGTGACGATCGATCTCGCGGCGTACGAATCGATCGCCCACGGACAGCCCGGCGATCCGGCGCCGCCGCCGGAAATGTTCGGGCAGCCCGATGGCGGCGTGATCCCCGTCCTCGTCTCGGCCAACCTCCTCGGACGCCCCGACGGCGTCACCATCGGCCGCCAGTTCGAGATCGTCGACGAGGGCTACCACTTCCAGTTCCGTGCGGTCGGCACGCGCGAGGCCTTCCCGACGATCGACCCGAAGGCGATCTTCATCGTCGCGTCGCGCCAGCAGATGCAGGCGGTCCATCCCGAGATCCGGCTCCTGCCGACGACGCTCTTCCTGGACGCACCCGACGACCAGGCACCCGCGATCCTGGCGGCCGTCCAGACCTTCGCGACCGGATCGACGCTCGTGACCCGCTCGTCGTTCGCTGCTGCGTTCTCGGACTCGCCGGTGACCGCCGCGATCAGCGCCGGGATCGCGATCGCCGCGATCGTGGCGGCCGCCTATGCCGCGCTCGCGGTCAGCGCCGCGCTCGCCCTCGCCGGAGCGGCCCGCCAGATCGAGGTCGCCCAGCTCCGGACGATCGGCCTGTCGCGGGCCAATGCCCTGGCCCTGGTCGTCATCGAGCACGGGCCCACGGTTCTGCTGGCCTTCCTGGCGGGGGTGGCCCTGGGCCTGGGGCTGTTCGTGCTCCTGGAGCCCAGCCTCGGCATCGATGCGATCGTCGGGTCCAGGCTCGACGTTCCGCTCAGCGCGGACCCCAACCAGCTGGCGCTGACGTTCGTCGGGGTGCTGGCGATCGCGGTCGTCGGGATCGGGATGGCCGCGTGGGCCCAGCGACGCGGCTCGGCGGTGCTGGCGCTTCGGCGAGGTGTCGAATGAGCCGTGGAATGATCGCTCTGTGCAGGGAGACCAGCCGATGACCGATCACGACCGGATCCCCGAGGCCGAGATCGTCGACCTCCCGGCGGGAGGCGCGGGAGGCGCGGCGCGCGGTGGCCCGGCCGGGACCGCGCTCGACGAGCGGCCCTGGGCCGAGCGGCTGGCGGGCGAGGCGGCCGGATCGGCCGGCCCCGCGTTGGCGCTGGAGCTGCCGGCACGCCAGCGCCGGGTGATCGCGAGAGCCGGCGACGGCCGCCAGATCGTGTGCGAGGGCCTCGTCCGGATCTACAAGGTCGCCGATCTCGAGGTCGTCGCCCTGCAGGGCCTCGATCTGGTCGTCGGCGTCGGCGAGATGATCGCGATCGTCGGCGCGTCGGGTTCCGGCAAGTCCACGCTCCTGAACATCCTGGGCGGGCTCGACACGCCGTCGGCGGGCCGCGCCGTGGTCGCCGGCCACGATCTCGGGACGATGGGCCGGCGCGAGCGGACCCGCTACCGGCGGCGGGTCGTCGGGATGATCTGGCAGCAGACGGCACGGAATCTCCTGCCGTATCTGACGGCACAGGAGAACGTCGAGCTGCCGATGACCCTCGACGGCAAGAAGGACCGGTCGGCGCGCGCCCAGCGCCTCCTCGAGCTCGTGGGACTGGGCGAGCGGCGCGACCACCGGCCGGAGCGGTTGTCCGGCGGCGAGCAGCAGCGGGTCGCGATCGCCGTCGCGCTCGCGAACGAGCCCGAGGTCCTGTTCGCCGACGAGCCGACCGGTGAGCTCGACACGACCACGTCGTCCGAGATCTTCGGGCTCCTGCGCCGCGTCAACGAGGAGCTCGGGACGACGATCGTGATCGTGACCCACGACGCGCTCGTCTCCGAGCAGGTCCAGCGGACGGTCGCGATCCGCGATGGCCGGACCTCGACCGAGACCGTCCGCCGACGCCAGCTCTCGGAGACCGGCGAGCACACCCTCGTCTCGGAGGAGTTCGCCGTCCTCGACCGGGCCGGTCGCCTCCAGCTGCCCAAGGCGATGGTCGCCGAGCTGGGGCTCAAGGACCGGGTCCGGCTGCGGGTCGTCGACGACCATGTCGAGATCTGGCCCGACTCGGGCGGTCCGCTCGTCCACCGTCCGTCCGAGCCGGGGGAGACCCGATGACGATCCTCGACGCCGCCTCGCCCGGGCGAGCGCGCGCCAGCGGCCCGCTCCTCGACGCGGTCGACGTCGTCCGCGACTATCCCTCGGGCGACACGACGATCCATGCCCTGCGCGGAATCTCGCTGGCCGCCGACCCGGGTGAGCTGGTCGCCGTCCGCGGCCGATCGGGCAGCGGCAAGACGACGCTCCTGAACATCCTCGGCGGGTTGGACCGCCCCACCTCCGGCCGCGTCGTCATCGACGGCCACGAGGTCTCGGCGATGTCCGAGGACCAGCTCGTCGAGGTCCGCCGCCACTCGGTGGCGTTCATCTTCCAGTCGTTCGGGCTGGTCCCG
>DASSHB010000007.1:0-33094 GCA_035693125.1 Candidatus Limnocylindrales bacterium
GAGATCTCGAGGTCGCCGACGACCGATCCGATCGCCAGGCCCTCGGCCAGCGTCACGCGCGAACCCCGGCGAGCAGGTACAGCAGCGCCATCCGGACGGCGACGCCGTTGCGGACCTGCTCCTCGATCCGCGACTGGACCCCGACCGCGACGTCCGGCGCGATCTCGACACCCTCGTTCATCGGCCCCGGGTGCATGACGAGCGCATCCGGCCGAGCCCGCGCGAGTCGCTCGCGGGTGAGTCCATAGCGGGCCGCGTATTCGCGCAGCGACGGCAGCAGCCCTGACGCCATCCGTTCCTTCTGGATCCGGAGGGCCATGACGACGTCCGCGTCGCGGACCGCCTCGTCAACGGATGACGTGACGTGGAACCGGCGACCGGCCGCGCCGCGCATCGCCCACGCCTCGAAGCCCCGCAGGAGCGTGGCCGGGCCGCACAGCCAGAGGTCGGCGCCGGCCGCGGTCAGCGTCCAGATGTTCGACCGGGCAACGCGCGAGTGGAGGACGTCGCCGAGGATCGCGACCTTCCGTCCGGCCAGGGCACCCTCGCCGCCGCCGAACGCGGAACGCATGGTGAACAGATCGAGCAGCGCCTGCGTCGGGTGGGCGTGCCAGCCGTCGCCGCCGTTCAGGACCGATCCGGAGAAGACCTCGGTTGCCAGGGCCGGGGCGCCCGACACCGCGTGGCGGATCACGAGCAGCTGGGCGCCGAGCGCCTCGAGCGTCCGGACCGTGTCGGTGAGCGACTCGCCCTTCGTGACCGACGACGACGCCGTGGCGATGTTGACGACGTCCGCGCTGAGGTTCTTCGCGGCGACCTCGAAGCTGACCCGCGTCCGGGTCGACGCCTCGTAGAAGAGGAGCGTCACGTTCCGGCCGCGGAGCGCCGGCACGCGCGCGATCGGCCGGGCCAGGACCTCGCGCATCGCGTCGGTCGTACGCATGACGAGCTCGAGATCGGCCGCCGACAGGACGTCGACGTCGAGGAGATGGCGGTGGCGCCAGCCGACCGGCTGTTCGTGTGGTGGCGAATCGACGATCGGAACCTCGAGGGCGGCGGGCGGCATCCCGGCGGGGGGCTCGCGGTCCACGAGGGTCATCCGACGGCGGCCGCCGCGGTCTCGCCAACCGCCCGCTCGATGTCCACGCCGTCCTCGGCATCGATCTCGGCGATGTGGACGCGAACGAGCTCTTCGCGCGACGTCGGCACGTTCTTGCCCACGTGATCGGCCCGGATCGGTAGCTCACGATGACCCCGATCGACGAGGACGGCGAGCCGGATCGCCTGCGGCCGGCCGAAGTCGACCAGGGCGTCCATCGCCGCCCGGATCGTCCGGCCGGTGTACAGGACGTCGTCGACGAGGACGACCGTGGACCCGTTCAGGTCGAATGGAAGATCCGTGCCCTTGACCACCGGCTGCTGGGCGACCAGCGACAGGTCGTCGCGGTAGAAGGTGATGTCGAGCGCACCGACCGGGACGCGGACGCCCTCGTGCTCGGCGATCGCGTCGGCGATCCGGCGGGCAAGCGGGACGCCGCGACGCTGGATCCCGACGAGAGCGAGGCCGTCGGTGCCGGCCTGCTTCTCGACGATCTCGTGGCTGATCCGGATCGTCGCTCGGCGGATCTCGTCCGCGGTCATGATCTGGCGGCCGGTCATCGCTCCGTCCTGGCCTCTCGCGGGCGCACAAGCGGCCTCTCAGGGCCGGTTCGAAGGTCGGATCAAGGATACCCGCTGGCCGTCGAGCGCCGTCGG
This sequence comes from Candidatus Limnocylindrales bacterium, assembly GCA_035693125.1. Lineage (GTDB taxonomy): Bacteria > Chloroflexota > Limnocylindria > Limnocylindrales > CSP1-4 > CF-46. The sequence goes on from DASSHB010000007.1 coordinate 1,756, forward strand.
CCTTCAGTACACCGAGACGGTCACCCAGCTCGTGCCCGCGAACCACGGGCAGCCGCACACGGCGAAGAAGTCCGGCCGGTACAGGTCGACGATCCGGCCCAGGCCGGCGCTGGCCGCGGGTCCGTAGTCGTTGATCACCCGCTCCACGCAGCCGCCGTCGCCGCAGATGATCACGGTCGTCCCACGCGGCAGGCGCATCGCGGTCGTGCCATTGTCGTAGAAGGTCGCGTAGCCGCTCATCTTGTAGCGCGGCGGCTTCAGGCTCGAGCCGCCACCCGGTCGCGGGACGCTGACCCGCGGCCGGCTCGGGATCACCCGGACGGGCTCCTTGCCGGGCTCCGCCAGGACCGTCGCCGTGTCGAGGCGATTCGCCGCGCGCAGGGAATCATCGAGCGGCTCGACCGCGAGCTCGGTCGATGCGAACGCCGGGACCTGAACGGACTGGAACGCCGCCGGGTCGATCGCGGTGGCGGGCGATGGCCCGGCCGATCCGACGTATCCCGGCAGCGCCCCCAGGGCAAGTGCCGCGGTGAGCGCAGCGGTTGCCCACCGCTTGGTGGGTCGCACGATAGGACGGCGAATCTAGCGCTCGCGGGAGCCGCTGTCACGCGGCCGCGCACCAGGCGGCGCGCCATGCGTTCCGTGGCGCGAGCGAACGACGCCTGTCGTAAGCTCGCGGGCCGGAACGTGGACGGCCCTCCGCTACCCGGTGACGATCACCGTGCCCTTCATGTTCTGCGGGTGCAGGTGGCACTGGTAGTGGTACGTGCCGGCCGTCGCGAACGTCACCGTCGTCTGCTGACCAGGCTCCATCACGTGGGGATCGGTGGGCAGGCCGCCGTCCAGCAGCTGGACGGAGTGGGTGAAGTGGTCGTCGTTCGTCCAGGTGACCGTCGTACCCGCCTTGATCGTGATCGCCGCGGGGGCGAACCGATAAGACGGCGGGAGGTCGACCTTGTCGGTCGCGACGGGGCTGGCCCCCGCCGCCTGCGAGCTGCAGGCAGCGAGGACGATGGCGAGGACCGCAACGACCGAGGCGATCCGACGGGGGAATGCCGGCGTGGGCCGGGTCGCCGACCTCACGAACGAGCGCCGACGGCCGTGCGGTCGAGGATCGTCCGCGACGCCGCGACGAAGACCAGGATGAAGGCAAATAGGTCGAGGACCTCGGAGATCGTGTGGGCGAAGAGGAACACGGTCCAGTCGAGGTGATAGGTCATGTAGCTGATCTCGGCGAGCGCGAACAGCGAGAACGCCCAGCCGAGCGTCGGCGCCCCGGCACCGAACGACCGCCAGGCGAAGTACGCGCCGATCGCGAAGAGGACGACGTGGATCGCGAGGAACCCGATCGGCGGGATCTGGTTGACGAAATCACCGAAGGGCATGACGAGGGGCTCCTTCCAGCCGGCGACGCCGGCGCTCCAGGCGGATTCCGTCGGCGACGACGCCGACGAGGACGAGGACCATTCCGATCAGCACCACGAGATGGGCGGCGTGCTCGGCCAGCGGGAACGCACCGATCCGTGGATCGCCGACGTGCGACAGGTCGTGCTCGACGAGATCGAAGAGCAGGCCGAAGGCGATGACGACCGCGCCGACCTTCGAGAGGCCTGGGATCGGCGGCCGCGTCGGCGAGGGGGTGGGCGCGGGAGGGGGATCGATCGGCATGGGCACCACTCCGTCTCTATCGCTAGTCAATATGCGTTATAGACCAGTCATGACCCCGTGTCAATCTTGTGCCAGCCGGCGCTCGCGATAGACTTCGGGGCATGGAGTCGACGTCCAACCCGATCGAGCAGGTCGCCGCCCTCGCGGAGCCCATGCGGCGCCGCCTCTATGAGCTCGTGGCGCGGAGCGGCGACGCGGTCGATCGCGATTCGGCCGCGGCGGCGCTGGGGATCGGCCGGTCGCTGGCCGCGTTCCACCTGGATCGCCTGGTCGGCGCCGGTCTCCTGGACGTCGTCTTCCGGCGCCGCTCGGGGCGGACCGGGCCGGGTGCCGGTCGTCCGGCGAAGTTCTACGTCCGCCCGGTCGACCGCGAGGTCGCCGTCCAGCTCCCCGAGCGGAGCTACGACGTGGCCGCCGATCTCCTCGCCCAGGGGGTCGAGCGGGATCGCGCCGCGCGGGAGGCCGTCCTCGAGGCGGCCCGCGAGCGCGGCGTCGCCCTGGCCGGCGCCGCGTCAACGAGCTCCGGCGGCGACCTGATCGGGCTGCTCGAACGCGAGGGCTACGAGCCGTTCGTCGACGATGACGGGGTGATCCGGCTCCGGAACTGCCCCTTCCACGTCCTCGCGGCCAGCCACCGGGAGCTGACCTGCGCGATGAACCACGCGATGCTCGACGGCGCCGCTTCCGAGATCCGCGAGGCCGGCTATCGAGCCGTCGCCCAGCCCCGGGAGGGCCGCTGCTGCGTCGCGTTCGAACCTGTCAGCGGATGACGATCGCGTTCCCGTCGAACGTCTGCACGGTCCCCACGCCGTCATTGGTCCAGGCCAGCAGCTGGACCGATCCGGTGGCGCTCGCCGAGTCGGACGGCTGGGCCCAGATCAGCTGACCCTCGGAGATCGAGAACCCGGCTGACGCGATCCGCGCATCCAGCAACGGGGCTTTCAGGTCGATCGTGCCGTCGAACGAGGACACCGTGTACAGGCTGAGCCTGCCGATCGCGGCGTTCTGCGGGTCCGCGATCCACACGGCCAGGTGCGTCCCGGTGGGATCCCAGCGGGCATCGAAGTCCTCGAGCCGGCCGGCGCCGATCGTCATCTCGTGGCGTCGGAGCGCCTGGTCGCCGTCGCTCGGCGAGCTGGACGCCGATGGCCCGTGCGACGGACGAGTCGAGGCCGACGCGGACGCCGAAGGCGACGCCGACGCCGACGGCGTCGCGACGTCCGTCGACCAGTCGCCCAACACGAGACGACCGGCCTCGGGCGCGAACGAGGGTCCCTCGACGGTCCGGATGGATCCCGCCCAATAGACGGCCCACCGGCCGTTCGTCGGGGCGACCGCCGGCCGCCAGATCCGGCCGGCGTCCGCGAGATCGGAACGGCTGCCCGTGACCGGGTCGAGAACGAAGGCTTCCGGCGTCAGCCCGCTCGTCGCGGGCGGGCCGGCCTGGCCCGGGTCGAGTGCCCGGCTGCCGACGACCTGCTCGCCGACCCACGAACCGAACATGGATCGCCCGTCCTCGGTGACCTTCCGAGCGGCCGCCGTGCCGACCTGCCAGACGTAGATATCGGGGCCGGCCGAGCCATCGATCGGCCGGGCCGTGAAGGCGAACCAGGCACCCGAGGCCGAGTAGGCGGCCGTCTGTCCGACGAGCGTGACGCCGTGCGCGATCTCGACGGTCGCTCCGGGCTCATTCGACGGGGTCACGTCGATCGACCCGGTCGGCGACGCGCTGACGGTCGGGGTCGCCGTGGGAGGGACCGGGATGGACGGCGGTGCGGATGCGACCACCGGGCTGGACGAAGGGCTGGCTGGGGCGACCGATGGCGGCGTCGACGGCGTCACCGACGGCGTCGTCGAGGGCTCGACGCTCGGGGCCGGGCCGGCGTCGGAAGACAGGGCGACGACCTGGACGGTCCCGCTCGTGGACGGCGCGCTCACGACGATCAGCCGCTCCTGGCGCGTGTCGCCGAAGACCGCCTGCGCGTGCTGGTCGATCGCGACCGAGCGCTCCTCGGCCGGAGCCGTCGTGTCGCACGGCTCCGAGGACTCCCTGGGGCAGACCTGATCGACCTGCTTGACCTTGACGACGAGGTTGCCCACGGCGTCCGGCGCGACGACCTCGACCTCGCGCTGCGGCACGGGGATCGGGGTGGGGCCGACGGCGAAGTGGCCGTTGCTGGCCCCGGGCGTGGAGGCGTCGGCGACGGTAAACGACCCGCGGCTGCCGCCGCCATCCGGAAGCCGGGAGGAGTTCAGCAGCCCGGAGGCGACGGCAACCACGAGGGCCGTAGCGATGAACGCGGATGGCGCCAGCAGCAGCTGACGATTGGAGCGGCCGGGGCGGCGCCGGCCGGCCGATTCGGCCTCGATCGCGGTCGCGGTGCGGGCCCACAGATCGCGCGGCGGGAGCGGCTGGTGGTCGCGGAGCGCCCGGAGCTCGAAGCGCTGGGCGGCGTACTCGTCAGCGATGCGACGGCAGTCCGAACAGCCGGCGAGGTGGGTCTCGAGCCAGCCGGCGCCATCGGCGTCGAGCTCGCCGTCCATCTGGTCCGAGAGGGCGGCGCGAGCCCGATCGTGGACCGTCGGCCAGTCGTCCGGTCGAGTCCGGCGGCCGAAGCTCATCGGGCGGCTCCCGATCGTGGATCGCCCCGACCCGCTGTCCGAAGCGCCTCGGCGGCGGCGTCGGCGGCCGATTCGGCCTCGGCGTCGGCGGCGCGCTCGGCGGCGAGGGCCTGGCGGAGGCTCTCACGGGCCCGGGTGAGCAGCGCTCGGGCGGCGACGTGGCTGACGCCCAGCGCGGCCGCCAGCTCGAGACCGGTGAGGTCGTGGAGCTCCGCGAGGAGCAGCGCGGCCCGCTGCCGCTCGGGGATCTTCTCGAGCGCCCGCTGGAGGTCGCCGGAGAGGTGGGCATCCATGACGAGCCGCTCGGTGGACGGGGCGGCGCCGCGGCTCTCGCCGGTCCACGGGAGGAAGCGGACGATCTTCTGGCGGCGGATGTGGTCGAGGGCCACGCGGTGGGCGATCTGGTACAGCCAGGCCCGCGCGTTCTCGGACTTCTCGAGGGTGTTGTAGTTCTTGTACGCCTTGATGAACGCGTCCTGAGTCAGGTCGGCGGCGAGCTCGGGGTCGCGGAGCATCCGGATGAGGTACGCGTAGATCTCGTTCTGATGGGCCGCGAAGAGGTCCTCGACGAAGCTCGCGGCGACGTCCTGCTGCCAGACGTCGCTCATCGACGCTCCCCCACCGAAGCCTCGGCCGATGCCGATCCGGTTTTCGAGCGCGCCGACCATCGAACCTCCGTGCCCTGCGGGAACGGGGCGGATCCTGGGCTTCCGCCTCGTGGCCGTGCGACGAAGCGGATCGGAGTGGTGTGACGCCGTCCTCCCACCGGCGTGGCGACCATCAGCCGCCGGCCCCTGCACCAGCGGCGCGCACGCGCCGGGTCCGAGCCACGATCTCGTCGACCGCGTCCTCCGGCGAGACGGGGTTCACGGGCAGACCCGTCCCCAGCTCGAGGCCGGCGATCTCGCGCAGCCGGGGGTGGATCTCCCAGTGCCAGTGGTAGGTGGCATCGACCGATTCACGCAGCGGCGCCGTGTGGAGCACGAGGTTGTAGGGCGGCGAATCGAGGCTGACGGCGAGCGCCGAGAGCGTCTGGCGGAGCGCCTCGGCGGAGGCATCGAGATCGGCGTCCGTCGCCCGCCCGAAGTCGGCGTCGTGGCGGCGCGGGACGATCCAGACCTCGAACGGCGAGCGCGAGGCGAACGGCGCGAAGGCCACGTTGTCGTCGTCCTCCCAGACGAGGCGCTCCGCCCGGCTCGGCTCGTCGCGGACGAGCCGGCACCAGGGGCACTCGCCTTCGCGGATCACGAACCGAGCCGCGCCGCCCAGCTCCTCCGCGATCCGGTGCGGGATCTGGGGCAGGTCGTAGAACTCCAGGCAGAGATGGTTCGTCCGGGCGCCCGCCTGGGCGCCCCAGTTCTGAACGACCTGGAGATGGTCGGTGAGCGCCGTCCGTCGCGCGTCCGCGATCGCCGCCCGGGCGCCTGCCAGCAAGGAGCGGATGATGTCGTTGCCCACGGCGTGGAGCGGGCGATGCTCGCCGACCGGCGCCACGATCGTCCGCCAGCTGCCGCTGGCGCGCGCGTCCTGGAGCGACACCTGGGCCACGCTCGTCTCCAGCTCCCGGGCCTCGGCCTCGGTGCCCACGAGGTGGAACGCGAAGTCCTTGAGCGTTCGGAGACGGACCCCGTCGCCGAGCGGGAGCCGGCAGTTCTGGCAGTCCCCGCCGTCGTCGATCGGCTCCGCGGGGCGAGCGAAGCGGTCGCGGTGGAAGGCGCGGTCGACGATCGTCGCGACCCACCAGCCGGTGATCGCGTCCTTCCGCAGCTCGAACAGGCCGGCGGCCACCTCAGCGGCTCGCCGGCACGAGCTCGGCGACAGCCGCGAAGCCCGCGAGATCGACCTCGACCCGGCGGCTCAGCGAGCGGGCGAACGTGGCGGCCGCCGCCTTGACGGCGTCTGTCGCCGGGGCCTCGCCTGGGCGGCCCGCTTCGATCGCGATCGAGGTCGAGACCACGCCCGGCATCCCGCACGCGTCGATCAGCCCGAAGTCAGCCAGGTCCGGGTCGACATTCAGGGCGATCCCGTGGTAGCTCACGCCGCGCTCGACCCGGATGCCCAGGGCGCCGATCTTGCGGGGGGCCGCGCCGTCGGGCTCGATCCAGCAGCCCGGATGGCCCTCGCGCCGCGCCGCGGCCACGCCGAACGCGGCGCAGGTCTCGACCATCGCGTCCTCGAGAGCGCGGACGAGCGGCCGGAGGAGCAGGCCTCGCCGGGCAAGGGCCACGATCGGGTACGCGACCAGCTGTCCCGGCCCGTGGTAGGTCACCTCGCCGCCGCGCTCGACCCGGATCAGCTCGATGCCGCGCCGCGCGAGCTCGGCCGCCGAGGCGAGGACGTGGCGCTCGTCGGCGTTCCGGCCGAGCGTCAGCACAGCCGGATGCTCGAGGAGGAGGAGGCGATCACCGATCTCGCCGGCGGCCCGCTTGGCAGCGAGCTCCTTCTGGAGCGCCCAGGTCCGACGGTAGTCCGCGCGCCCCAGCCAGGCCGCTTCGATCGGGCCGCGCTCGGGCGCGTCGATCGGGGCGAAGGCGCGGGGAGCGGTCGCGACGTCCACGATCGCACGATAGCAGGGAGCCCTCATCGGGCCGTCCGTGGCGCCGGTCAGGCGGTGCGGATCGTCTCCGCGGCGAGCTCCAGGTCGGCGACGAGGGCGGCCAGCATCCGCTCGCGATCGTCTGGGGTCCGAGCCCGCAGGATCGCCGAGGGGTGGAACGTCGCGAGGACGCGCGGCCGGAGGTCGGGGACGTCCAGGATCGTGCCCCGCCCCTCGGTGATCCGGAACGACGGCCCGAGGATTGCCCCCGCGGCCGTCGCACCGAGGGCCACGACCAGCTCCGGCCGGACGATCTCGAGCTCGAGGTCGAGCCAGGGCCGGCAGGCCCGGATCTCGCCGGCGTTCGGCTTCTCGTGGAGACGTCGCTTCGAGCCGGCGACGGGCTTCCACTTGAAGTGCTTGACGACGTTCGTGACGAAGACGCGCTCCCGGTCGATCGCGGCCTCCTCGAGAGCGCGATCGAGCATCGCGCCGGCAGGGCCGACGAAGGGCTGGCCGGCAAGATCCTCGCGGTCGCCCGGCTGCTCGCCGACGAGCATCAACGGTGCGCTCGCACGACCCTCGCCGAAGACGGTCTGGGTCGCCCGGGCGTAGAGGTCGCATGCCGTGCATCCGGCGGCGGTCCGGCGTGCCAGCTCGAGCCCGCGTTCGCCGGACGGAATGTCGGCCAGCCTGGTGGCCGGGTGGATCGCCGGCTGGGCAGACGGTGCCATGCACCGATCGTGGCGAAGCGGCCGTGCGCGCGGTCCGGCCCCTGAGCCGGCGGCGTTTCGGTTGTCGGACAGACGCCCGGATCGCTACGGCGGCGAGATCCGGTTCGTCGCGTCGTTCACCCGGCTCACGTCGATGCGGAGGACGGTCCGGGTCGGGGTTCCTTCGTCGCCGATCCACGTGCCGTCGAGATCGAATGCCACGAGATAGCCGCCCCTTGTCGCCCGCCACACGTCGATCGTCCCGTCGGTCAGGCCGGCGTCCGTCGCGGCCAGGTTGCTCGCGTCGCCGTGGAGGTGCTGGCTGCGGATCCCGTTGCGGCGCTCCGTGCCGGCCGAGGCGAGGATCGGCGACAGGGCGTCGAACTCGCGGAGCAGCTCGACCGGGCTCATCGTCGTGAACGCCGCGTCGAAGTCGGCGGCACCGCCCGGGCTCTTCCCCCAAGCCGCCCCGCCTTCCCGGAGCCAGGCCTGGTCGCCGATCACGATCGCCTCGAGCCGGCCACCCGCGAACCCGTCGACGCCGGTCATCACGAACCGAGCCGCGGGCTCATCGCCCTGGACGAGCGTCGAGGTCATCGACACGCTGCCACCCGGCGTGGTGGCGGGGACGATCCCGCGGGCCGACACGACCACCCGGAAGGAATCCAGGTCGCTGAGGCCCTCGGCGATGCCGACGAGGCTGTCGTCCGGGCCGGACGGCTCCGGCGGCAGCGTCTCGAACTCGTCGACCTCGGTGGGGGTAGCCTCGGGCGTGGGCGGCGGCGTCGCGATGTCGCGCGACGGGCGGGGCGACGCGGATGGCGCGACCATCAGCTCGCAGCCGACGAGGCACAGCGTCGCGAGGACCGCGGCGGCGCCGTTGAGCAGCAGGCGTGCGCGGGCGGGACGACGCAATCGAGCCCCAGTTCGTGGCGGAACGTCGCGAGGATAGCGCGCGCCGGCCGCAGGCCCTGGTTGGCGAGCCCGCCCGGTGCTGGCTACACTGGCGCTCTCCCGAGCGGGAGTAACTCAGTTGGCAGAGTGTCAGCTTCCCAAGCTGAATGTCGCGGGTTCGAACCCCGTCTCCCGCTCCACTCCCCCTCGACGATGACCGCTGGCCGTCCGGCGCGCCCTCTCAACCCGCGATGTCGGGTGGGACGAGCTCCACGAGGACCGCGCCGGTGACGTTGACGAGGGTCGTCCCGCCGGAGCGGACGACGAGCGAGTCGACCGCGGCCGTCGTCGTGTGGCCATGGAGCCAGACCGGCGGGCGGATCCGCTCGAGCAGCATCCGGTAGGCCGGGAACCCCCGGTGGTAGAGATCCGGAGCGTCGCCGGCGCCCTCGGGCGCGGCATGGCTGATCACGAGCAGCGGGTCGAGCGGGCCGGCGCGGAGGGCCCGCAGGCGGTCCGTGACCCGGCGCCGGACGAGCCCGAGCGCGCCGAGCCAGGCCAGGTCCGCCCGGCGCGCATTGTGGGCGCTCCCGGCGCCCGGCCACTCGAGCGCACCGACGGTCAGGCCACTGAGCCGGCACGTCGTCCCCGATGGCATCGGGCTGGGCACGACCGGGTCGTGCTCGTCCCAATCGCCGCCGTGGTCGTGGTTGCCGCGGACGTAGACCAGCGGCACCTCGAACGCGTCGGCGAGGAACGCGAGCCAGTGCGGATCAAGATCACCACAGCCGACGACCGCATCGACGGGCAGGAGCGCGGCCCGGTTCGTCTCGACCTCGAGCGACGGCTCGCGTTCGTCGCTGACGGCGAGCAGCCGGATCGAGCGTCCGTCGCGCTCGCGGAACGGGCGCTCGTCCGGCCACGGGATCGTGAGCCGGCGGATCACGGCTCCTCGTGGCGATCGGGCCGGTCGGCGTCCTCGAACTCGCTTTGACGACGGCCCTCCCCGGCCGCCCGCAGCGCCCGACTCCCGGTCAGGACGGCGGCCAGGGCGCCGGATCGCTCCGAGGGCCTGGCGCCCGGCGGGACGAGCTCGACGACGTTCGCGTCGATCCCGACCTGGCCGGTGTACAGGCCGAGCGCGACCCGGTTGTGGCCGTCCTCGACCCAGTAGCGATCGGCGAAGCGGCGGACATCGATCGGCGGGAGGATCGCCAGGCGATCCCCGGCCTGGCGGAGGCGCTGCCAGCGCGCCGTCCAGTTCAGCGACCGGAACGGCTTGAGCGGCAGGAAGTCGGCGCCGCGCTGGACCGCGCCACCGACGGCCGTGCCGGCGATCTCGTCGAGCCCGATCGTCTTCAGGCCGAGCTCCCGCGGCGAGGCACGGCGAGCGTCGGGGTGGACGTCGAGGAGGTACGGAAGGGGGGCGGATCCGAGCCGCCGGACCCGGCGGACCCTGGCTCCCGGCCGCTCGTCCCAGCGCCGCGCGGCGTCCTGGGCGAGATCGACGGTCGTGCCCACCACGCTGCTGGCCCGATCACGGACCGCGTCGACCGCACCCTCGAGGAGCTCCCCGACGCGGGCGAGCCGGCCGCCCTCGGGCTCGGCGGCGTCGCCGCCGGGAGGCGCCGGCTCGGTCGTTGACTCCCTCCGGGGCTCGTCGTCGGGCATGGGGTCATGGTTGCACGGCGCTGCGGATGGGGACGCCGGCAAGGCGTCCGGCGGACACGGAGCGGCGCCGACGACGAGGATCGTCGGCGGCGCCGTCGTGATGCCGGTGGGGGCCCGGGATCAGCCGCCGCGGCGACCGGTCGAGACGGCGTTCCCGAGGTCGTTGACGAGGCTGTCACGCGGGACGATGTCGCCGCGGGCCGCGACCGGATCGAGCCCGAACTGGTGCTCGATCGTGGCCATGATCGAGGTGGTGTCGTAGACCGTGTGGTCGACGCCCGAACGGTTGAAGCTGCGGGCGATGAACAGGGCCGGGATCCGCGTCCCGGGGCCGTACTGGTCGTGCGCGCCGTCGGTGCCGAGGCCGGGCGGTGAGACGTGGTCCCACGCTCCGCCGAACTCGTCATACGTCACCACGATCAGGGTGTTGCCGGCCTGCGGGCCGCTCTCGATCGCCTGGATGAGGTCCACCAGGTGATCGCTGCCGTTCGGCTCGCTCGAATAGCCCGGGTGCTCGTTCTCGTTGCCGAGCGGCTTCACGAAGCTGACCTGGGGCAGGGTCCCGTTGTGGGCGGCGGCGAGGAACTCGACCTCGTCCTTGAGATGCGCGGCGCGATCGGGCGTGCCCGGCGCGTAGCGCGCGTAGTAGTTGAACGGCTGGTGGTGGAACTGGAACGAGGAGTCCGGGCAGAACGGGAACGTCTTCCCGTCCGACGTGGACACGTGCGGGTCCGAGCAGGCCGGGCCGCTGCCGTTCGTCCAGCCGGGACCGCTGGTGTTGCCGGCGGCGTTGTCCCAGCCACCCGCGTACCAGGCCCAGCTGACCCCGCCGTCGCTCATGCGGTCGCCGATGGTCAGGTCGACCTGCGTGTCGTCGCCGGCGGGCTCCGGTGCCCCGAACGTGCCCTGCGGCTCCCAGGGCGGCTGGAGGGTGTTCACCGCCCAATCGCCGCAGGCGAGGCCGGCGATGGTTGTGGCCGCGTCGCAGGCCTGGGTCACGTTGCCGTCGACGACGGTGCGATCCGGCACGAGCAGCGGATAGGCGTGCGGGATCCCCGACGAGTCGAGGACCGCATGCTGGCTGGCAGGCGCATCCGGCCAGGCCAGGGGTTGGGCCGCGATGAGGTACTGGTGGTTCAGGTACGAGCCGCCGTACGCGCCCTGGAAGAACTGGTCGGCGATCACGTAGTTCGGCGCGCCCTTGCCGTGGAGGTACTCGTAGATCGGCAGCTGGGTCGTGTTGTAGTAGCCCATCGACGTCCCGACCGAGTCGCTGCCCGTGACGTAGCGGTTCTGGGCGCCGCCGTTGAACTGGTACTGCTCCTGGTAGAACTTGTGGACGAGGTCGCGGGTGCAGCCGCCCGCCGTCCCGTACGTCTCGCCGGTGTTCGGGTCGATGGCGCCGTTCATGATCCCGTTGCCGAAGCTGAACTCCTGGTTCGGCCGTGGGCAGGTCGTGGCGTCCGCCGGGATGTACGGGTCGATCTCGTACGGCTCGTTCAGGAAGTGACTCGTGTAGGTCGTCGTGGTCCCGTTCGGGAACGTGACCGTCTCCGGATTGCAGTCCGGCTGGACCGACAACGTGTTCGCCGGGAAGGCCGGGCTGGCGCTGCCATGGAAGTCGGTGTTGAGGTTGACGTCGAGCTGCTTCAGGCAGGTGTAGGGGTCACCGTTCTGGGCGATCTGGGTCGTGTGCGCCGCGTCCGCGTCAGGGAGCCCCTCCAGGTGCTGGCCGTTCACGTCGCCCCACAACCCGTAGAGGTTGTCGAAGCTGTGGTTCTCCTCGTAGATCACGACGAGGTGTTGGTAGTTCCCGAGCGGCCCCTTGTTCGGTGGGGCAGCGGCCGCGGGCCCGGCGGCGGTCATGCCGAGGGCAGCCAGGGACAGAGCAACCAGGGCGGCGCGCACGCGCCTGCGCCGATCGGACACGGAATCCTCCTCCAGGAGTCACGTGGTGGGCGTCGTCGAGAGGGACGCTACGCCGTTTCCGGGAACCACGAATTGCAGTTGCCGGCGTCAGGCGTCCGAATGGTGCGGGCTGGCACCGGTTCCTGCGCGGGTCGCGCAGCTCAACGGCGGATCGCGGTCCAGACGTGATCGACCAGGGCATCGATCCATGCGTCCGAGGCGGTCAGACCCAGGACCGCGTGGTGGCCGAAGACGGCTCCGGCGACCATCTCGGTGACGACGAGCGGATCGATGTCGGGACGGATCTCGCCGCGCTCGATGCCCCGCCGGAGCATCGCTTCGACGAACCCTCGTCGAGGCGCCAGGATCCGCTCGCGGAACACCGCCAGCACCCCCGGCTCGCGCTGCTCCTCGACGAGGAGCGAGCCGAGAATGCGGATGGCGCCCGAATCGATCAACATCGCGATCGCCCCCCGGACGAAGGCGGCGAGGGCGGCCTGGCTGTCGAGATCGGCCGGTGCCGACGGGAACGGCACCTCGACCGCGAGGGCCGCCACGACCAGGTCGCGCTTCGTCGGCCAGCGACGGTAGATCGTGGTCTTCGCCACCCCGGAGGCGGCGGCCACGGCCTCCACGGACAGGCCGCCGTACCCCACGTCGATGAGCTGGCGGAAGGTGGCCTCGAGGATCACCTGGTCCGCGGCCGGGTCGCGGGGACGGCCCCGACCGCGGCCGGGCGTTGCTTCCGCTTCGGGTCGAGGCGTCCCGGTCATCGACCGGAAGCGTAGCGAACGGAGTGCCGTCACCCGGCAGCGAGCCGGTGGGTCTCGCTTCGATCCGCCGGCGGCGCGTCCTCCGTGACGTGCTCGGCGCCGCGGGCCGGCATCGTCCGGCCGATCAGGACGGCCGTTCCCAGCGCGATGACGGCGGCGACGATCGCCGCGATCGCGAGGGCGTCCACGAAGGCCGCGCGTGCGGCCCCGGCGAGCGTCGTGCCCGTGACCCCACCGACCTGGTTCGCGATCGCGACCGCGGCGCCCACGGAGTCCCCGGCGGCCGCGGCCGCGGCGGCCGGCAGTCCGGCCAGCGCCTCGCCGATCCGGTCGCGGTAGACGGTGTTCATCACCGATCCGATGATCGCCACGCCGAGCGCGCCGCCGAGCTGACGGAGCAGGTCGTTCATCGCGGATCCGACCCCGGCTTTGGCCTCGGGCACGGCGCCCATCACCGCGCTCGTCGCGGGCGCCATCACGTTCGCCAGGCAGATCGCCAGAACGAACAGCGTGCCCGACACGAGCACCGGATCCGTCGTGGCCGTCCACTGGGTCATCGACGCGAGGACCAGCGACAGGCCGACGAGCGCCGCGCCGATGATCCGGTTCGTCCCGGCATGCTCGGCCGCCTTCAGGCTGATCCGAGCGCCGACGGGGATCCCGACGGCGAGGGTGATCATCAGGGTCCCCGCCTGGAGGGCCGTCCTGCCCAGCACGAACTGGAGGAACTGGGTCAGTCCGAAGATCACCCCGAACAGCGCGAAGAAGGTCATCGCGATCGCGCCGGCGCCGGCGCTGAACCGGGCGTTCCGGAAGAGGGCCAGGTCCAGCATCGGCGCATCGGTGTGCGTCTCGCGCCAGGCGAAGCCGGCGCCGAGGACCAGGGCGGCGGCGAACGAGCCGAGGATCAGCGGGTCGGTCCAGCCGGTTCCCGGAGCCTCGATGATCCCGTACACGAGGGCGCCGACCCCGAGGATCGAGAGCAGCGCGCCCGGCAGGTCGAGCCGAGCCTCCGCGGGATCGCGGCTCTCGGGCACCAGGGCCCAGCCCAGGACCAGGGCGACGAGCGCGATCGGGACGTTCAGGAGGAACACGGCGGCCCAGTCGAAGTTCTCGATCAGCAGGCCGCCCACCACCGGGCCCAGGCCCACCCCGAGGCCCGACACCCCGGCCCAGATCGTGATCGCGCGAGCGCGCTCCTCACGGGGGAAGACATTGGCGATGATCGACAGGGTGCTGGGCATGATGAGCGCGCCGCCGGCGCCCATCGCGATCCGTGCGGCGATCAGGTGGACGGCCTGGGTCGAGAAGGTCGCCGCCACGGACGAGGCCGCGAAGATCACGAGCCCAGCCTGGAGGGCGCGGGCGCGCCCGAACCGGTCGCCCAGGGCGCCCATCGTCAGGAGCAAGCCGGCGAACACCAGGACGTAGGCATCGACCATCCACTGGAGCTCCGACGCAGACGCCGCGAACGTCCGCTGGAGCGTCGGCAGGGCGACGTTCAGGACCGTGTTGTCGAGGCCGATGATCACGAGGCTCAGGGACAGGACCGCGAGGGTCCACCAGCGGCGGGCGTGGATCCGCTGGTCGATCGCCGTCGGCGAAGCAGTCATGGCAGGGCTCCTGGTTCTTCAGCGGCGCGCGGTCGGGAGGCCGCCTTTTACGATACGCTACGGTACCGTATCTAAACAACCCTGCAATGGACGGATGACGTAGGCGGCCCGGGCGCACGCGCCTCCGTTGCTACCATCGGCCGGGTGCCCGATCCCTCGTCGCGATCACTGACCGCCCTCGGCGAGTTCCGGGCGCTCGTCGCGGCCCGGGCCACGAACACGCTGGCGACCAGCGCCCTGACGACGGTCGTGGCATTCCAGGTCTACGAGCTCACGCGCGATCCCCTGTCGCTCGGTTGGCTGGGGCTCGTCGAGGCGATCCCGGCCCTGTCGCTCGTGCTGTTCGGCGGCCACGTGGCCGATCGTCGCGAGCGGCGCGGGATCGTCCTCGCAACGAGCGCGCTGGTCACCGCCTGTGCGATCGCGCTCGCCGTCCAGTCGGCGGTCGGCGCGACGCTCCTCGGGATCCTGGCCGTGATCTTCGTGACCGGCGTCGGCAGCGGATTCGAGCGGCCGGCCCTGACGGCCCTCGAGGCCCAGATCATCCCGCGCGAGGAGGCTGCCCGGGGCATCTCGATCCTGAGCACCGTCAGCCAGACCGGCTCGATCGTCGGACCGGCCGCCGGTGGGATCGCGATCGCCGTCGTCGGGATCCCGCTGACCTACGCGGCAATCGCCATCCTCCTCGGCGCCTCCACGCTCGCCCTGTGGTCGATCGCCGCGAAGCCGATCCCACCGGTCGTGGAGGGCGAGCCGTTCATCCAGGGCCTCCTCGCCGGGATTCGCTACACCCGCCGGACGCCGGTCCTCCTGGGCTCGATGGCGCTCGACCTCTTCGCGGTGTTCTTCGGCGGGGCGGTGGCGCTCCTGCCGGTCTACGCCACGGACGTCCTGCACGTCGGGTCGATCGGCCTGGGGGTGCTCCGGACGGCGCCGTCGATCGGGGCCCTGATCGCGTTGCTGGCGGCGACGCGGCGCCCACCGACCCGGCAGGCCGGGAGGATGCTGCTCCTGTCGGTCGGGGGCTTCGGCCTGAGCATGATCGTGTTCGGTGGGTCGACGGTCTTCGCCGTCTCGCTCGTCGCGCTGTTCCTGTCGGGCGTCACCGACGGGATCAGCGTCGTGATCCGGATGACGATCCTGCGCGTGCTGTCACCGGAGCAGATGCGCGGCCGCGTCGCCTCGGTGAACTGGGTCTTCATCGGGGCGTCCAACGAGCTCGGCGCGTTCGAGAGTGGGGTCGCGGCCCGGCTCGTCGGGACGATCCCGAGCGTCGTCGGCGGCGGCGTGCTGACGCTCGCCGTCGTCGGGCTCACCGCGTGGCTCGTCCCGAGCCTCCGATCGCTCGACCTCGCGACCGCCGCGCCGGAGGACGAGGGGCCGAGCGTCCCGTCGGTCGACCCGCTCAGCTCCGCCCGTCGAGCGGGATCCGGGCGCCATTGATCGCCGCCGCCTCGTCGGATGCGAGGTGGCGGAACGCGGCGACGATCTCCTCGGGCGTCGTCCAGGTCGCGTTCTTCGGGCTCGGCTCGCGCTCCCGGGCATGATCCGTGTCGATCTGGCGGACCGCGACGACGTTGACCGTGACGCCGTAGCCGCCGACCTCCTTCGCGAGGACCTTCAGGAGCGTCTCCTGGGCCGTCTTGCTCGTCGCGTAGATCGCGGCCCGCGCCGGAGTCGTCGCGGTCGTGAACGAGGTGACCGCGAGGATCCGGCCCCAGCGGCGCTCGACCATCCCGGGGACCACGGCCTGGGCGAGGTAGAGCGTCGACCAGAGGTGCTGATCGAGCATGAACGCGAGATCGGCTGGCTCGAGCTCGGTCACCGGCGCGCCCGGGACGAAGCCGCCGACGAGGTGGAGTGCGACGTCGATCCGCCCGAACCGGTTCTCGATCGTCGTGACCGCCGCTCGAACCTGGTCGGCGTGGCGGAGATCCGCCGTTGCGCCGAGCCAGCGGTCCTCGGCGAGCCCGGCCTGGCCCGCGACGTCGGCGAGCCGGCCGGCGTCCGTCCCGATCAGCCCGAAGCGCGCACCGTCGGCGGCGAAGCCCGCGACCGCGGCCCGGCCGAGGGCGCCGGACGCGCCGCTGACGAGGACGACGCGATCGGAGGGACTGGTCATCGTCGAAGGCTACGCCGGGCGGCCCCGACGCGGATCGGCCCAACGCGCGCAACCGGTTGGTCCGGTCGGCGCCGAGTCGCCACGATCGCGGGCAAGATGGAGCCGCGATGCGCCCGACCCTGAGCGTCCTGGAACCCGAGCTGATCGGCCGGATCGTCGATGAGGCGATGCGCGTCCTCGGCACGCTCGGCATGGAGGTCCGTGGCCCGGAGCTCCGGCGGCGACTGCTGGACGCCGGGCTGCCACGGCGCGACGACGGCCGGGTGCTCTTTCCGCGCGACGTCGTCGAGGAGGCGCTGCGCGTCGCGCCACGATCCTTCCGGCTGTTCGGTCGCGACGGCGAGCCGCGGGCCGATCTGGGCGAGGACCGGGTCCACTTCATCCCGGGCTCGAGCGGCCTGAAGGTCGCCGACCACCGGACCGGCGACGTGCGGCTGGCCCAGAGCCAGGACTTCGCCGAATACATCCGCCTGGGCGACGGACTGGCCAACATCCCGTACCTGGCGACGGCGTTCTCGACCGCCGACATCGAGGCCCAGGTGAGCGATGCCTGGCGCCTGTACCTGTGCCTGACGAACTCGACGAAGCCCGTCGTCTCCGGCGCCTTCACCGAGCACGGCGTGGGGCGGATGGCCGAGATGATGGGCCTGTTCCGAGACGGCGCCGAAGACCTGCGCGCCCGCCCGATGTCGATCTTCACGATCACCGCGACGGGCAACTTCCGGTACTCGGAGGACTCCTGCCAGAACCTCATCGACTGCGTCGAAGCCGGCATCCCGGTCGAGATCGTGCCGGTCACGCTGATGGGCCTGATCGCGCCCGTCACCCTCGTCGGGGCGACGGTCTTCCACACGATCGACGTGCTGGCGGGGATCACGATGGCCCAGGTCGTGCGGCCGGGGGCGCCGGTCCTGTTCGGCGGGGCGCCGGCCACGTTCCACATGAAGATCGCGTCCTCGCCGATGGCCGCGATCGAGGCGCTCCAGCTCGACGTCGCCTATGTCCAGGTCGCGAAGTCGCTGGGACTCCCGACCCAGTCGTACATGGCCCTGTCCGACGCGAAGACGCTCGATGCGCAGGCCGGGGCCGAGACGTTCGGCTCGGCGATGCTGGCGGCGCTGGCCGGGGTCAACAGCGTGAGTGGACCGGGGATGCTCGACTTCCTCCTCGTGTTCTCGCTGCCCAAGCTCGTCTACGACGACGCGATGTGCGGCCAGGCCCTCCACTTCGTGCGCGAGACGCACGAGCTGGGCGACCTTCCGGTCGAGGGCTTGATCGAGCAGCTGATGGCTGACCAGCACCTGATCATGGCCCCGCACACGACCGAGCACTGGCCGACCGAGCTGTTCCTGCCCTCCCCGATCGTGGATCGCGACAACCGCGAGGCCTGGCTCCGGGCCGGCGGCAAGGACATCGACACGCGGGCGACCGACGAGGTGGAGCGGCGCCTGGGCGCCTACCGCCAGCTGGAGACGGACCCGGTCCTCGACGGCGAGCTGCAGCGGATCATCCGGAGCGGGCTGGCGGACCCGTCCGTGCCGCTGCCGCTCGTCCCGCCGGCGCCCGAGCCGATCGTCTCGGATGACGGCGGCCCGCGCCGGCGCCCGAACCGACGCCGTGCCGGCGGCTGATCGCGCGGGAAGCACCTCACCGTCCGCGGCCCCCGACCAGGCGATGGGCGTCCGCGATGAGGCTCGCGAGCTCGGTCCAATCCACATCCGGAACGTCGAGGTAGACCCCGACCCAGCCGCGATGGCCGACGTAGGGCGGCCGGAAGAACCGTCCGGGATCGGTCTCGACGAGGCTCTCCTGGCGACCCGCCGGCGCCGCCAGCCAGATCGCGAGCCGGTCGTCGTGGTGGTGGTCCGACATCGTCGCGAACTGACGGGCTCGGACGAACCAGGCCGCCTCGCCGTGGCTCAGCCGCTCCTCGACGCCGTGGAGCGGCGTGCTCATCGCGCGAACGCGTTCCGTCGTGACCGGATCGGTCGGTCGCTCGGTCATGGCTCGTTGAACCGCAGCTCGACCGGACGCTCGACGAAGGCCTCGTAGTTCCGGACCTCCGCCTCCAGCGCGGCGTGGTGGGCCGCGGAGAAGGGCACGAGGAGCGTGACGGTGATCGTCGCGCTCCGCTCGGCAAGCGCGCGTCGCCAGCCGCCGACGACGAGGCCGTCACGGATCACGATGTGCGCACCGAGGACGTCCGCGACGGTCCGGGGCTTCGGGAGCGACGCATCGTAGACGGGCGAGTAGTCCGCATACGACCCGAGAAACTCGTCGTAGTTCGACAGGAGCGCGACGAACGGGCGCGGGAGATCGGCCGGCTCGTAGCCACCGCGTCCCGCCCAGTAGCGGGTGCCGTCCATCGTCCGCTCCTCCAGCTCGTCCGCGCCGAGGGCGATCCCGCGCCGGACGTCCGTCACCGTGAGCCCGGACCACCAGCTCGCGTCGTGGGCGGTGGCCGGTCCGTGGCTCGTGAAATAGCGCACGACCAGGTCGCGCAGCGAATCATCGCGGGCGCGCGGCGGCCCCGGGACCGCCGGGATCCGCTCGTCGACGAGCTGATAGGTGAGCTGCTTGCCGCGCCGCGGGCCGCTGCAGATCACCGACTCCAGCTCGGCGTGCATCGCGAGACACGTGATCACCAGCGAGTTGGAACGGTCCAGACCGAGCCTGGCGACCGCTGTTCCGAGCTCGGCGCGGGTGAGGGCCCGACCGCCTGCCAACACCTCGCGGAACACGGCGGTTGCCCCGGCGGTGTCGTCGGTCCGAAGGCGGAGGGTCCGGTAGAGGCTGCCGTTCGCGACGTGGACCCGCGGCCCGGTCAGGGCCTGGATCCAGCGCAGCTCGTCCGGGGCGAGGAAATGCCAGGTGGGCCGGAGGGCGTGGAGGCGCACGATCTCCCCGGCGTCGAGGGCGCGCCCCAGGCCGGCCATCGTCGCGCCGGCCGGCATCCGCTGGGCGAGCGCCCAGAGCGCGCCCGGGACGTCCTGCGACTGGACCGCGCCGAACCAGCGCACGACCTCGAGGGGCGTGGCCAGCGGCGCTCCGGCCAGGCGCGCGTTGCGGAGCCGGGCGCGGGCGATCGCCTGGTTCGTCATTGGACCGAGTCTACGGAGCGCAGCCGCCGGGGCCCGCCATGCATACGATGGCGCCGTGACCCGCTCGCCGGTTGGTTGGGACGTGGACAGCCCGGTCCAGGCCGAGGTCTTCGTCGTCTGGCTCGACGGCGATCGGCTCCGGCTGACCGGGCCTGACGGTCCCCAGCCGTGGCTCCTCCAGCTCGGTCCCACCGAGCATCCGGTCGAGGTCGTTGATCGGATCGTGCGCGACGTGGTCGGGCCTCCGATCCTCGTCCACTCGACGTCGTGGCGGCGCGATCGCGACGCCGTGATCCTGAGCTTCGTCGTCGTGATCCCGCCCGAGCTCGTCGGCGGGATGGCCAGCGTCGACATCGAGCGCGCCGAGCTGGCGCGCTCCGAGGCGACCGCCGCGCCGCGCGACATCGCCGTCGGTGCCGTCGTCGAGCACGGCCTGCGCCACCTCGCCTGGCTCGTCGCGGACGATCCCGTCGTCGCCGCCGAGCTGCCGCCCGACTGGCGTCCCCTGCTCGCCGCCTACGTCCCCGAACCGTTCCGCGCCCTCGGCTGAAGGAGATCGCGATGGATCCCGCGCGCCAGTTCACGAACCGCTGCGCCTGCGGCTGGGAGTTCCGGGGCTCCCTCGACGCCGTCGTCGATGCCACGATCGAGCACGGCCGGCGGATCCACAACATGGAGGCCAGCCGCGCGGCGGTGGTCGAAGCCCTGGGGGCCGGCGAGCCGACGGTTCCGCCCGAGGAAGCCGGCGAGCCCGGGGCGACCGAGCCGTGACGAAGCGGGCGGTCACCTACTCGACCTACCTCGCGATCGACGAGCTGCTCGCCGCCCAGCGGCCGCTCTCGCGCGGGCCCGACGGCCGGCCCGAGCACGACGAGCTCCTGTTCATCGTGATCCACCAGGTCTACGAGCTCTGGTTCAAGCAGCTCCTCCACGAGCTCGCCGAGGTCCAACGGACGCTCGAGGGCGGCGACACCGACACGAGCCTGCATCTCCTCAACCGGATCCTGAAGATCCTCAAGACGCTGGTCGCCCAGATCGACGTCCTCGAGACGATGACGCCACTCCAGTTCCTGTCCTTCCGGGACCGGCTCGAGTCGGCGTCCGGCTTCCAGTCGGCCCAGTTCCGCGAGGTCGAGGCGGTCCTGGGCAAGCGCGAGCCGTCGGCCGCGGCCGCGCACCCCGAGGGGTCGCAGGGGCGGGCGCGGATCGAGGCCGCCCAGGCCCGGCCGTCGCTCTGGGCGTCGTTCCTGCGGTACCTCGCCGCGCGCGGCCACGCGCTTGCGGACGGCGCCCTCGCGCGCGACGTGCGTCTCCCGCCCGAGCCCGACGAGCGGGTCCAGGACGTCCTCGTGGCGGTCTACCGCTCGGACGCGGACGCGGCCCTGGTCGCCGAGCGTCTCGTCGACCTCGACGAGGGCGTGCAGGAGTGGCGCTACCGCCACGTGAAGATGGTCGAGCGGACGATCGGGACGAAGCGCGGGACGGGCGGCTCGGCCGGCGTCGAGTACCTGCGGAGGACGCTGTTCCAGCCCGTCTTCCCCGACCTCTGGGAGATCCGCAGCCGGCTCTGACCGCGTCTAGGAGGCCGGCCTCTTCTGCGGGTGGAGCATCCTGGCGAGCTGCTCGAGGAGCTTCCAGGAGACCTCGCTGTCCCCTTGGACGAACGCCCGGAAGTCCCACAACGTCATCACGTAGGTGACGAGATCGGTCGTGGCGGTGACCGACGCGGTCCGGACGCGGTCGCTGATCAGGGCGATCGCCCCGAACTCATCGCCCGGCCCGAGGTGACCCACGTCGCGGCCGTCGATCGACACGGCCGCCTCGCCCTCGGCGATGACGAAGAAGCCCATGCCGTGGTCATCGCCCTGGCGGACTACGACGCTGCCGGTGGCGAACCGCCGCTCGGTGAAGTCCTTGGCGAGCCTGTCCAGGTGCTTGGCGTCGAAGCCGGCGAACAGCGGAACCTTCGCCAGGGCGTCGCGAACGGGGATCGACATCCGCGGAGCGTCGATGCGCGGCCGTCCCCTGTCAATTCGAGACTTGCAGGACGGAACGCGGACCGCGCGGCCCGCGTCCGCCCGGCGGGCTTACTGGTTGGCCTGGACGACGGCCTTCGCGACCGGCAGCGCCTCGGCCGCCCCCGACGACACGACCAGGATGAGATGGTCGGCGATGTGGAAGGCGGCGATCGTCCCCGACGGGATCGTCCCACTCGAGATCTCGACGCCGGATTCGGTCGACTTCGTCAGGGTCCCGCCGGCCATCGACTGGGTCATGCCGGTCAGGACCGCGGCATAGGAGGTCTCATCGAGGGTCCCGTTCGGGAAGCCCATGACGATCAGGACGTTGGCCGTCGCCTTGCCGCCGTCGACCTGGCGCAGGCCGATCGAGAACAAGCCGCCGAACGCGCCCATGCTCGCGGTCATCTGGTTCCGGAAATACTGGTTCAGCGCCGGGTCCAGCTCGACCAGCGTGTAGGGCGCCGCGATCGTGAGGCCCTTGGCGGGATCCTCGGCGGAGAGCGAGGCCGCCGCCGAAGGGGCGACGCTGGGCGCCTGGCTGGGCGATGGCGAAGGGCTGGCGCTGGGCGATGGAGCGGCGACGGACGGCGCGCTCGAGGCGCTGGCGGCGGCCGACGGGCTCGCCGAGCCGCCGCACGCCGCCGCGACGAACGCAAGGGCGATCCCGGCGGCGCCGAGTGACATGGAGCGGCGCGACCCGGTGCGGGTCTGGGCCATGACGTTCTCCCTCCTGGCGGTCTCGATCGATCGAAGCGGTCGGGGCTGCGCGATCACGGTCGCCCACGATCGGCCGCCTGTCAAGGCGAGGGGCCCGGCTCCCGGGGCATCCGGTCGACGGTCAGCCGATCTCGTCCTTCCGGCGCGCGACGAACGCGGCGATCGCGTCGGCCGCGGCCGGATCGAGCGGCGGCGGGGTCGCCTCCGCGAGGAGCCGCGGCCAGATCGTGCTCGCCCGCTCCGTCGCGGTCCGGCCGCCGTCCTCGGCCCACGTCTCGTAATTCCGCCAGTCCGACAGGATCGGCTGGTAGAACGCCGTCTCGTAGCGCTCGAGCGTGTGGGCGGCGCCGAAGAAGTGCCCGCCGGGACCCACCTCGGCGATCGCGTCCAGGCCCAGCGATGCCTCGTCGACCGGGATCGGCTGGAGCACCTCGGAGATCATCTGGAGGATCTCGGCATCGAGGACCAGCTTCTCGTAGCTGGCGGTCAGTCCGCCTTCGAGCCAGCCGGCGCCCTGGTAGAGCAGGTTGACCCCGCCCATCACCGCGCCCCACACCGCCATCTCCGATTCGTAGGCGGCCTGGGCGTCGACGACGACCGAGGCCGTCGCGTTCGAGGAGCGCCACGGCAGCCGGTAGCGGCGAGCGAGCTGGCCGGACGCGAGCGCGCCCTTGACCGACTCCGGCGTGCCGAAGGCCGGCGATCCGGTCCGCATGTCGACGTTGCTCGTGAACGCCCCGTACACGACCGGCGCGCCGGGCCGGACCACCTGGGTCAGGACGACGCAGAAGAGCGCTTCGGCGTTCTGCTGGGCCAGGGCGGCTGCGAGCGTCACCGGGGTCATCGCCCCGGCGAGCGTGAACGGCGTCGCCACGACCGCCTGCCCGTGCTCGGCCATCGCGATCAGCCCCTCGCTCATCGGCCCGTCCAGCCGCAGCGGCGAGTTCGTGTTGATGATCGTGATCAGCGACGGCTGGCGGTCCAGGTCATCGCGGCTCACGCCACGAGCGAGGGCGGCGATCTCCAGCGCGTCCTCGACGACCGTCGCCCCGAAGCCGAGGCAGTGCCACGTCTTGTCGAGCTCGGTCGCGAGGCACGCGTACATGTCGAGATGGCGCGTCTCCACGGGCAGGTCGGTCGGCTCGAGCGGGCCGCCGGCCTCCTGGTGGATGACGTTGATCGCACCGATCAGCCGGACATAGTCCTGGAAGTCACGCCAGTTCCCGGCCCGCCGGCCACGCACCAGGTCGGTCACGAACGCCGGGCCGCCGACCGACGAGATGACGAGGTTCCGTCCGCCGAGGGTCACGTCCCGTGCCGGGTTCCGGGCCCGGAGCGTGAACTCCGGCGGCGCGCTCGCGATGCGCTCCTCGACGAGGCCCGGGTCGAGCCGGACGCGGCGCGTCTCGCGATCGATCCGGGCTCCGGCCGCCGCCAGCCGGTCGACGGCGCGATCGCCGAGGACCTCCACGCCGACTTCGGACAGGATCCGGAGCGACGCCGTGTGGATCGCCTCGACCTGATCGGCGTTCAGGACCTCGAGCGGCCGGAACGGGTTCTCGAGACGGCGGTACGGAAGCTGCTGAATCCCGGCTGCCGGTCGTCGCGGCCGTCGCGAATGGACTGCCCCGGTCACCCCCGCGGCCGATCGTCCGGCACGTCCGACGGCGTGGGGAACATCGGTTTGACGCTGCGCTGGCCGCGCCGGATCTTGCCCTGCGCCGAGCGGAACTCGGCGAGGATCACGGCGGCGGCAGCAGCCAGCCCGAGCGCCAGGACGAGGGCGGAGTCCAGCCGAGCGATCCGGAGCGAGACGATCGCGACGATCGCGCCGGTCACGACGCCGTTGAGGACCATCACCAGCGTCGGCGTGCCGGCGATCAGGTGCGTGAAGGTCGACGTGCCGGGCGGGACCGCCATCGTGACGCCAAGGCCGCGCGCGTCGTCGTGGATGCCCATCACGAAGTAGGGCTCCAGATCGGGCGCGATCTCGAGATACGCCGCCCGGATCCGGTTCATCCCCATGATCGTCATCACGTCGTGGTAGTTCGTCGCGCCCATCCGGAACCACGTTCCGAAGCCCACGAACAGGACGACCGGCAGGACGATCAAGGCGACGACGAAGAACGCATCCGCGAACCCGGCGACGCTGCCGATCAGCCCGAGCGCGACGAGGGCCCCCGACAGGGTCGAGAGGTACATCGATGCCCGGCTGAACGACTCGTTCCAGGCGAGGCCGCGCGAGGCGAGCAATGACCAGTGCTCGGTGGTGAGGATCTGGAGCCGAACCTGCAGCGGTGTCGGGCCGGTGCCCGGCGCCGCGGCGTGGGGCAGTCCCGGCTCGGCCGGGGGCATCGGATTCCGCTCGATCGTCACCCGCGGAGTATCGCCCGATGGCCCCTAGGCGGGAACCCCCGACGCGAGCGCCGCGACGAGGACCTGCGCGGCGGCCGCGACCTGGTCGCGCGTGACGTCGAGGTGGGTGACCGCCCGGATCGTGCGCGGGCCGAGGGCGACGATCCGGACGCCGCGCTCGAGGGCGCGGGCGACGACGGACGCGGCGTCGGGCGCACCGGCAGCCAGCCGGGCGACGACGATGTTCGTCTGGACCGTGGCGAGGTCCAGCTCGACGCCGGGCGCGCTCGCGAGCCGCTCCGCCAGGAGCCGCGCGTTGGCGTGGTCCTCGCCGAGACGGTCGAGGTGATGGTCCAAGGCGTGCTCGGCGGCGGCCGCGAAGATTCCGACCTGGCGCATCGCCCCGCCGGCCATTCGGCGATAGCGTGTCGCGCGCTCGACGAATTCCATCGATCCCACGAGCATCGAGCCGCCCGGCGCCCCGAGACCCTTCGAGAACGAGACCGCGACGACGTCGAAGGGCGCCGCGAGCTCGGACGGCGGGACCTCGAGGGCACTCGCGGCGTTCCAGAGCCGGGCCCCGTCGAGGAAGGTCGCCAGGCCCGCCGCCCGGGCGGCCTCGGCGATCTCGCGCCCCTCCTCGCGGCCGATCACGACGCCGCCCGCGCGGTTGTGCGTGTTCTCGACCGAGACGAGCACCGTCGGCGGGTACATCGCCGCGCTCGGCTTGCGGGCGGCAAGCATCTCGTCGACCGTGAACCGCCCGCGGCCGGCTCCGATCTCGGTCACCTGGACGCCGCTCGTCCCGCTGGTCCCGCCGGCCTCGTGCCAGAGGATGTGCGCCTCGCGCGCCGCCAGGACCTCGTCGCCGGGCCGCGTCACCGTCCGGATCGCGACCTGGTCCGCCATCGTCCCCGTCGGGAACCACAGTCCCGCCTCGTGACCGAGCAGGGCCGCGACCCGCTCCTGGAGCCGGTTGATCGTCGGGTCCTCCCCGAACTGGTCGTCGCCGACCTCGGCCCGGGCCATCGCCTCGCGCATGGCCGGGGTGGGGCGGGTGACGGTGTCCGAGCGCAGGTCGATGAACGTGGGATCGGTCACGCCCGAAGGGTACGACGGCGGCTCGTGCCGTAGGCTCTGGTTCGATGCCCACCGATTCGCCGATCTTCGGCCGCGACGTTCCCGACGTCGCCTGGCGACCCTCGCCCCAGACCCTCGTGGACGCCCGGGTCGCCGGCTTCCTTCGGGCGACCGGCGAGCCGGACCTCGAGACGCTCCAGGCCCGCGCCGTCGCGGACCCCGGCTGGTTCTGGGGCGCCGCCGCCGACGACCTGGATCTCAACTGGCAACGGCCGCCGACCCAGGTCCTGGACGCGAGCGGGGGGCCGGCGTGGACCCGCTGGTGGCGCGGCGGCGCCTTCAACCATGCCGTCGCCTCGCTCGATCGGCGGGCGGCCCGCGACCCGGGCGGCGCGGCGCTCGACTGGGAGGGCGAGGACGGAGCGGTCCGCCGCCTGACCAACGGGCAGCTGCAGAACGAGGTCGTCGCGGCGAGCCGGATGTTCACCGCGGCCGGGGTCGGGGCCGGCGACCGAGTCGGCATCTTCCTGCCGATGCTCGTCGAGACGGTCGTGGCGACGCTCGCCCTCGGGCGGATCGGGGCGATCTACACGCCGATCTTCTCGGGCTATGGCGCTCCGGCGGTTGCGACGCGCCTCCAGGATTGCGAGGCGTCGCTGCTCGTGACGGCCGACGGGTTCCTTCGTCGCGGCAAGCCCGTCGAGATGAAGGCCGTGGCGGACGCCGCCGTCGAGTTGGTGCCGAGCGTCCGGCGCGTCGTGGTCGTCCGGCGGCTGGGCGGGGCCGCGGCGGGCAGGACCCCGTGGCATCCCGACCGCGATCGCTGGTGGGACGAGGCGATGGACGCGGCTCGGGGCGCGGGACTCGACGCGGGCGACGAGCCGGCGGTCGCCGAGACCGATCCCGAGACGCCGTACATGCTGATCTACACGTCGGGGACGACGGGCCGGCCGAAGGGCGCCGTCCACGTCCATGGCGGCTTCCCGATCAAGGCTGCCCAGGACCTCGCCCACACGTTCGACCTGCGGGCCGGCGACGCCCTGTTCTGGTTCACCGACCTCGGCTGGATGATGGGCCCGTGGGCCATCTCGGGTTCGCTCCTGCTCGGCGCGCGGCTGGTCCTGTACGAAGGCGCGCCGGACTTCCCCGGGCCGGATCGCCTGTGGGCGCTCCTCGAGCGCCACCGGGTGACCCACCTGGGCCTGTCGCCGACCGTCGTCCGGGCGCTGATCCCGCATGGGGTCGACCCGATCCGCGCGCACGACCTGGGAACGCTGCGGGTCCTCGGCTCGACCGGCGAGCCGTGGGATCCGGACAGCTGGTGGTGGTACTTCCGCGAGGTGGGCGGGGGCCGCTGCCCGGTCGTCAACTACTCCGGCGGCACCGAGGTGAGCGGGGGGATCGTCGGCTGCACGCTCCTCCGCCCGATCAAGCCGGCGGCCTTCAACGGACCGTGCGTGGGAACGGCCGCGGACGTCGTCGACGCCACGGGAGCCAGTCTTCGCGGCGAGGTCGGCGAGCTCGTGATCCGCGCCCCGCAGCCGGGCATGACCCGTGGCTTCTGGCGCGATCCCGACCGCTACGTCGACACGTACTGGAGCCGCTTCCCCGGAACCTGGGTCCACGGCGACTGGGCCCTCGTCGATGACGACGGCTACTGGTTCATCCGGGGCCGCTCGGACGACACGCTGAAGGTCGCGGGCAAGCGCGTCGGGCCCGCGGAGGTCGAGGCCGCCGCGACCGCCCATCCGGCGGTGGTGGAGGCGGCCGCGATCGGCGTCCCTCACGCGGTCAAGGGCGAGACGATCGTCGTGGTCTGCACGATCCGAGCCGGCCAGACCGACGACGATGCGCTTCGGGCCTCGATCGGCCGCCGCGTCGTCGACGACCTGGGCAAGACCCTCAAGCCGGAGGCGGTCGCGATCGTCCCGGCCCTCCCGAAGACGCGCTCCGGAAAGATCATGCGTCGGGTCGTGCGAGCGGCCTGGCTGGGCCTCGATCCGGGGGACGTGTCGGCCCTCGACGATCCCACGACGATCGAGGCGATCCGTGCCGTGGGGCCGGCCGGGTCAGCACGGCGGGCCTGAGCCCGGCCCACCAACCGTCGCCCCAACCCCGGCAGGACAACGGGACTGTCGTCCGTGACCCGAATTGACGGAGAATGCCGCTCGAGGAGTTCACGGTTCGGCCGGCGTGGCGACCGCGGCGACGAGAGGGCGACGAGAGGGCGACGATGAACGTGGCGATCGACAAGGACTACGTGACATGGGACGCGCTGTCCGACCTGGTCGCCGAGCTCGCCGACCGCCTTCGGGCGAGCGGCACCCGCTTCGACGTCATGCTCTCGATCACGCGCGGCGGGCTGGTGCCGGCCGGGATGCTCGCCTACCGGCTGGGGATCCGGAACATCCTCGTGGCCGCGGTCGAGTACTACGACGACGAGGGCCGGCCTGGGCCCAAGCCGACGTTCCTCCAGTTCCCGGCCGATCCCCTCCTCCGCGGCCAGGCGGTCCTGATCGTCGACGAGGTCTGGGACAGCGGGACGACGATCCACGCGGTGACCCAGCGGGTCCGCCAGGCCGGCGGGATCCCGACAACCGTGGTGCTCCACTACAAGCCGACCCACTCGCAGGTCCCGGGCATCCCGGATCATCACGCGGTGACGACCGACCGCTGGGTCGTCTATCCGTTCAAGGCCGGCAACTGACGCGACAGACGAGGTGGCACGCTGATCGCCCATGCTGTCGATGAGTTCCGGACGCGATCGTCGTCTGGAGGGATGACGACCACCTTCGTGGAGGACCGCACATGACCCGAACCCTGCTCCTCGTCGGGACCCGGAAGGGGGCCTTCATCGTCGACGGCGGCCGCGATCGGGCGGACTGGACCGTCTCGGATCCCATGTGCGAGGGCTGGCCGATCCACGATCTCCAGATCGATCCGGCGACCGGCACGATCTACGCCGGCGGCGGCTCGGCCTGGTACGGGCCGGCCGTCTTCAAGAGCGACGACCTGGGCCGCTCGTGGACCCATTCCTCGGAAGGGATGACGTACGGCGACGACGGGCCGAAGATCCCGACGGTCTGGAACGTGACGCCGGCCCACGGGGCGATCTACGCCGGCGTGGAGCCCGCCGGCCTGTTCCGGAGCGACGACGGCGGCGCGACCTGGTCGCACGTCTCGGCCCTGCGTGACCATCCCAGTCGCCAGCAGCCCGGCTGGCACCCCGGGGCCGGCGGCCTGATCTGCCACACGATCGTCCCGCACCCCACGGACCCGGACCGGATGTGGGTCGCGATCAGCGCCGTGGGGACGTTCGCGACGGAGGACGGCGGGCGGAGCTGGGAGGCCCGCAACCGCGGCGTCGTCGACTGCAACTCACCCGACCCGCACCCGGAGACCGGCCAGTGCGTCCACAAGCTCGTGATGGCGCCGGGCGACCCGGACCGGCTGTACCAGCAGAACCATTGCGGCGTCTACCGGTCCATGGACGCGGGCAGGTCGTGGGAGGACGTCAGCCACGGGCTCTCCTCGGAGTTCGGGTTCGTGATGGGAACCCACCCGCGCGACCCGAAGACCGCGTGGGTCATCCCGCTCAGCCACCCCGAGGAGGGCCGCACCGCCCCGGGCGGAGCGCTGGCGGTCTGGCGGACTCGCGACGGCGCCGACACGTGGGAGCGTCACGGCGAGGGGCTGCCGCAGGAGGCGGCCTACGTCGGCGTCCTGCGTGAGGCCCTGTCGGTCGATCGCGGTGACCCCGCCGGCGTGTATTTCGGGACGAGCACGGGCCAGCTGTACGGCTCCACGGACGAAGGCACCAGCTGGCGCCGGATCGCCGACAACCTGCCGCCGATCTGGGGCGTCCAGGCGATCGAGGTGGACTGAAGATCGTGGCCGTCACGGTCATCCTGCCGCGCTCGCTCGTGGCCCTGATCCCGGGCACCGAGCGGCGCTGCTCCGTGGACGGCGCCACGGTGGCGGAGGTGATCGACGGGCTCGACGACCGAACGCCCGGCCTGCGGAACCGGCTCGTCGACAGCGGGCCGGCGCTCCGTGAGCACATCAACGTCTTCGTGGACGGGGTCCAAGCCGACCTGGGTACGACCGTCCCGGACGGCGGCACGGTCCACGTGATCCCGGCGGTCTCGGGCGGCTGACCGCCGGGCTGGACGGACTGCCCGCCCTGATCGCACGCAGCGCGGCCGGCGACGCGCTCAGCCCACCCGGGCGAGCTCCTGGCCGAGCGGATCGAACGTGTCGGAGCGCTCGGCGACCGCGTCGGCGCCCAGCCGGAGATCGGCCGCCTCGGCCGGGCCGTCGCCGATCACGGCGCGCCAGCCATCGTCGGCCAGCCGGTCCAGGGTCCGGAGCGCCGCGGAAGCCGTGGCCTGGGCATGGTCGAGCGCAGCGCCGGCCAGCCGGCGCGGCTCCGTCGCGCGGGCGATCGCTTCCGCGACCGTCGCGGCCACGCGCGTCGCCCGGATCTCGGCGGCGGACGGCGCGCGGCGCACGACGGCGATCGTGGCGGAGCGGCCCGGCAGGACGGCCGCCGTCAACGCAGGCCAGAGCTCGGCCGTGGCCCGATCCTGGGCGACCGGCTCCTGGAGGATCAACCCGATGCCCGACAGGAGCAACCGGCGCAGCTCGACCTCGCCCAAGGCACAGGCCACCGGATCGGCCTCGCCGGCCAGCCACGGCGTCAGCGCACCGGCGAGGATCTGGTCGTCGGGGACCCCGTTCCGTCGGGCGATCGCCACCGCGACAAGCTGGAGGGCGAGGGCCCGCCCCGCCCGCGATGACGGGCTGGACGGCACGCCGCGAGCGATGTCCGGGCCCACGACGAGCGGCCCTGGGCCGATCGAGATCGCGACACCGGCCCGGGCGAGGATCGCCTGACCGAACGCGTGGTCGACCAGCGCGCGGTCGGGCGCGACATGGCCGTCGACGATCTCGGCCAGCGGATCCGAACGCGCCACGTCGATCCGCTCGAACCCGGCGACGACCGCGCTCTCCGGGATGCCCAGCGCCGGCGGCACGATCCCCAGCCGGACGTACGCCCGCCGCTGGGCGGCCGCCTGGTCGAGATCGAGCCGGATGCTCGCGAGGGCGCGCTGGCTGCCGCTCGGAGCCACTTCGACGTCGGCCGGATCGGCGACCGGCGCACCGTCGCGTGGCTGCCAGATCGGCGCCTCGCGCCCGGCGCGCTGGAGTCGCTCGCTCAGCTCACGGCCGATCGGCACCTCCACCTCGAGCAGGTCGGCGCCGGCGTCCACCGCCAGCCGCGCTTCGTGCAGGGCGCCCGCCAAATCCGGCTCGCCGATCGCCGCCCCGACCCACGGCCGGCCCGGCTCGCCGAGGACGTCGAC
Organism: Candidatus Limnocylindrales bacterium; assembly: GCA_035693125.1. Lineage (GTDB taxonomy): Bacteria > Chloroflexota > Limnocylindria > Limnocylindrales > CSP1-4 > CF-46. The sequence continues at coordinate 32,916 of DASSHB010000007.1, forward strand.
GAGCTCGGCCCGCGCCGTGCGGTTCGCGTCGATCCGCTCGACCGCGCCGGCCACGAGGCGGCGCGCCTCCTCCTCGGCGATCGCCCGCCGGTCCGGTTCGCGCAGCAGCGTCGCCTCCATCCCGAGGTCCACCGCGCCCGACGCGACGTCGAGGGCCAGCCGCTGCGGATCGAGGTCGT
>DASSHB010000008.1:0-2371 GCA_035693125.1 Candidatus Limnocylindrales bacterium
CGGGTCCGCTTGAACGAGGGCCACATGGCGGCGGGCGTGACCATGCGCGACCCCTCGACGGTCTACCTCGACTGGGCAGTCGATCTTGCCGGCGACGTGGTCCTCGAGCCGAACGTCATCCTCCGTGGCGCGACCTCGATCGGGGAGGGGACCGTCGTCGGCCCCGGCACGACGATCGTCGACTCGACGATCGGCCGCGAGGGCAGCGTCTGGGCAAGCGTCGTGGAATCGTCGGTGGTGGGCGATCGGGTCCGGATCGGGCCGTTCAGCCACGTCCGGCCCGGGTCGCGGATCGGCGACGACGCCGAGATCGGGAACTACGCCGAGATCAAGAACACGACGCTGGGGGCTGGCGTGAAGTCACACCACGTCTCGTACCTCGGCGACGCCGAGCTCGGCGACGGCACGAATGTCGGAGCCGGGACGATCACCGCCAACTGGAACGGGAGCCAGAAGAACCGCACGTCCGTCGGCAAGGGGGCCTTCCTCGGCGTGGACACGATGCTCGTCGCGCCGGTGACCGTGGGCGAGGGCGCCCGGACCGGCGCGGGTGCCGTCGTCACGAAGGACGTCCCGCCGGGCAAGCTGGCCGTCGGCGTCCCGGCGCGCGTCCGCGAGCCACGCCGGCCGGCCGAGCCCAAGACCGAGGCATGAGCGCCCCCATCGGCCAGATCGTCCTCCTGGTCGTCCTCACGCTGCTCGAGGGCTTCTTCGTCGCGGCCGAGATCGCGCTCGTCTCGGTGCGGCGCAGCCGGATCGACCAGCTGGTCGAGGAGGACAGCCGGCCCGCCCGACGGGTCCGGCGCCTGCTGGACGACCCCGGCCGGTTCCTGGCCGTGATCCAGCTGGCCCTCACGTTCACGGGCTTCCTGGCGTCGGCCTACGCGGCCGTGAGCCTGTCCGATGGCCTGCGCGACGTCTTCGTCCAGGCCGGCGCCGATCCGGGCGCCTCCGAGGTCGTCGCGCTGCTCATCGTCACGACGATCCTGGCCCTGTTCACGATCGTGTTCGCGGAGCTCGTCCCGAAGACCCTGGCGCTGTCGCGTCCGGAGCGATGGGCGCTCGTGCTGTCGCGGCCGATCGACTTCCTGGCCCGCGTGCTGTCGCCGATCGTGGCGCTGCTCACGGGCGTCACGCGCTGGGTCACCGGCCTCCTGGGCGTCCAGATGAACAGCGAGGCCTCGATCACCGCCGAGGAGCTCCGGCTCATCGTCGAGCGTGGCGGCGAGCAGGGCGTCCTCGAGGCCGAGGAGGAGCAGATGATCAACGCGGTCATCGAGCTCGGCGACCGGCGCGTCCACGAGGTCATGGTCCCGCGGGTCTCCATCGCCGGCCTGCCGGTCGGGGCGACGATCGGCGAGGCGGTCGACGCGATCGTCGCCGATGGCCACTCCCGGATCCCCGTCTACGAGGACTCCATCGACGAGATCGTCGGGATCCTCTACGCCAAGGACCTCCTGCCGTACCTGAAGCCCGATGCCGGCGAGCGGCCGTCGCTGCGGTCGCTCCTCCGGGCCCCGGTCCTCGTGCCCGAGTCGATGACGATCGACGACCTGCTCCACGAGCTGCAGCGTCGCAAGGTCCACATCGCGATCGTGCTGGACGAGTACGGCGGCACCGCCGGCCTGGTCACGATCGAGGACCTGCTCGAGGAGATCGTGGGCGAGATCCAGGATGAATACGACGTGGAGGAGCCGCTCGTCGTCAAGCTGTCCGACACCGAGGGCCGGGTCGACGGCCGGGCGGACGTCGACGCCCTGGCCGAGCTGTTCGACATGGACCACCTCGACCTCGAGGACGAGGAGGAGTACGACACGGTCGGCGGCCTCGTCTACCACCGGGTCGGCGGCGTGCCGTCACCCGGTGATCGGGTGGAGCTGCCGGGCCTCACGCTGACGGTCGAATCGACCGACGGCCGGCGCGTCGGCAAGGTCCTCGTCACGCACAACCCGACGGCGGATTCGCCGGAGGATGACGACCGCTAGCCGGCCCCGAATTCAGGCCGCGATGACGCGGCGGATGACGTCCTCGATGGCCGCCCGCGCATCGGGCCGGACGACGCCGGCCGCATCGAGGGAGGCCAGCGCCCGGTCGCGATGGCTCCGGGCCTGGGTCCGGACGTACTCCCGGGCGCCGGAGCGCTCGAGGATCGTCCGGAGCTCGCCCACCGCCGCGGCGCCCAGGTCGTCGATGCGCCACAGCGCCGCCAGGCGCGCCCGATCGGCGGGGCCGGCGTGCTCGAAGGCATAGAGCAGGGGCAGGGTCTTCTTGTGCCGGGCGATGTCCGTGGGCTCCTTGCCGGTGGCGGCCTCGTCGCCCCAGATGCCGAGCAGGTCGTCGTTGATCTGGAAGGCCAGGCCGAGATCCCAGC
>DASSHB010000009.1:0-19407 GCA_035693125.1 Candidatus Limnocylindrales bacterium
CCGAGCTCCTGGACATCGGTGCCGTCGAGCGCACGATCGGGTGGTACGAGGCCCAGGCATCCCTGGCCGCGCGACGGCTCGGTTGGCGGCCGCGCCAGGTCGCCACGGCGCTCCTCGTCCTCGACTCGACGAACAACCAGATGTCGGTTCGTGCCGCTCGAGACGTCTTCGCACGAGCGTTTCCGGGTCGTGCCGCAGCACTCGCTGACCTTCTGGCAGGTGTCAGGGCTCACCCTGACCAGCGATTCCTGGCGATGATCGATCCACGCTCTCGGCGTTCTGCGTGGCTGCGTGCGACCGCGGTCGACGGTCGCCGAACCACCGCGGCGTTCAGCGATTACGCGGATGCGGTTCGTTTGCTGTCCGTACCCGGGAGCGCACGTTGATCCTGGGGGTGATCAGTCCGTGACGAGGGGGCACGGGCAGATCGCCGATTCGGGCTCGGCAGACCTGTGACCCGACAGGGCCAACGCTCACTGGTTGGAACTTGATCACCGGGGTGATCGGTGGCCAACTGGGCTACGGCGCCTTCGGGTCGACGAACCGGCAGCGGTCGCGGATCGGGCAGAGCTCGTGCTTGGGGCCCCGGGCGTGGCAGATCGCGCGGCCGTGGTGGATCAGCAGCACGTGCGTCTCGTACGAGCGCTCGGGGAAGCCGGCGAGCATCGCGATGTAGCGGTCGTGGTCGACCTCGAGCGGACCTTTGGGCGGCAGCAGGCCGATCCGGCGCGACACCCGCTCGACGTGCCGATCGATCGGCATCAGCGGGTGGTTGAAGCAGAACAGGAGCAGCACGGAGGCGGTCTTCTTGCCGATGCCGGGGATCGACGACAGCCAGTCGCGGGCCGCCAAGGGCGCCATGTCGCCGAGGAACTCCAGCGAGTAGTCGCCTCGCTCCTCGCGGATCTTGCGCAGCGTCGCCTGGATCCGGGGTGCCTTCTGGGTGTGGAGCCCGGCCGGACGGATGACCCGCATCAGCTCCTCGGGGAGTGCCGCCTCGACCGCCGCCCAATCCGGTGGCGCGCCGTCGGGCAGCCCCTCGCCGCCCCAGCCCACGCCCGGCTCGTGATGCGCCGGCGCCAGCCCGGACGGATACGCCGCGCGGAGCGCCACGAAGGCCTGCTCGGCGTTCACGTCCGCGGTGCTCTGGGTGAGGATCGTGAGGATCAGTTCGGACGTCGGGTCGAGCCGGCGCCGCCATACCTGCGGTCCATAGAGCCCGCGCAGCGCGTCGAGCGTGTCCTCGAGCAGGCGCGGCCGGTAGCGCGCGATCCGGCGCGCCCAGGCGAGGGCGCGATCGGGCTTGGCACGCTTGCGCTTCTTCGGCTTGGCCTTGGGCCTCGTCGAGGTGCGGGCGGCAGGCCCGGCGGCGCCGGCCGAGGCCGGGTGGCTCGAGGTCGAACGGGTGGGGCTCACGCCCGGGATTCTGCGCCGAGCCCGAGCCCGAGGGCGACCAGTCGCGCGAGCCGCTCCCCGCAGCGTTCGACCGGGGCGCCGCCGGCGGCCATCGCGGCTTCGACGGTCTGCGGCCGCTCGGCCACCGACACGACGGTCACGCCCAGCTCGGCCAGCGCCGCGATCCCGTCCGGCTCGACGCCGCCCCCGACCGCGATGCAGGGACGACCGGCCGCGGCCGCGCGCCGCGCCACGCCGAGCGCCGTCTTGCCGAACGCCGTCTGGGCGTCGATCCGGCCTTCGCCCGTCAGGACGAGGTCCGCCCGGCCGAGCTTCTCCTCGAAACCGGTCGCCTCCATGACGAGGTCCACGCCCGGACGGAGGGCGAACGATCGGAACCGATCCTGGATCGCGAGGAGTCCGAAGCCCACGCCTCCGGCCGCGCCCGCCCCGGGCGTCTCGCGCTCGCTGCGTCGCGTCGCCGTCTCGAGCGCCCCCGCGAACCGCCCCAATCGGCGATCCAGCTCCTCGACGTCGGCCAGGGTCGCACCCTTCTGCGGACCGTAGGTCGCGGCCGCCCCGTTCGGGCCCAGAAGCGGATTCGTCACGTCACAGGCGATCCGCAGGTCGACCGACGCGAGGTGCGGATCGAGGCCCGCCAGGTCGACAGCATCGGCCGAGATGCTCGCGCCGAGCGCCCGCAGGATCCCCGCTCCGCCGTCGTTCGTGGCGCTGCCGCCGATGCCCAGCGTGATCTCGTGCGCCCCGGCCGCCATCGCCGCGAGCAGCAGCTCCCCGGTGCCGCGCGTCGTGGCGCCCAGGGGATCGCGCTCCGCCGTCGTCAGTCGCGACAGCCCCGACGCCGCCGCCATCTCGACGATCGCGCCGCTGTCGTCGGCCGACTGGAGCCAGCGCGCCCGGATCTCGCGCCCGATCGGATCGTGGACCTCCGTCTCCCGGGCCAGCCAGCCGCCGGCGGCCTCGATCGCGACGAGCGTCCCCTCGCCGCCGTCAGCGAGCGGCGCGAGCAGGACCGCGTCGTGGGGCCGGGCGCGGGCCCAGCCGGCGGCCAGCGCGCGCGCGACCTCGAGCGAGGTGAGCGATCCCTTGAAGGAGTCGGGTGCGATCAGGACGGTGAGGGCCCGTCGGGGAGCCGCCGTCACCGCCGGGCGGGCTCGGGCTCGTCCGCTGCCGTCTCGATCAGCCGCTGGCTCGAGCCGTTCGCCCCGTCCGCGCCGTGGACCCCATTCGAGCCCGTCAGGGACTGGCGCCGCTCGAGGTACTCCGGGATCCGGATCATGGGCGGCCGCTCCTGGTCGGCCAGTTCGATCACCTCGAGGGCCAGCTTGCCGCGACCGGATCGGGGCAGCTTCATCGTCGAGCCCATCTCCGCGAACAGCCGGGCCTTGCGGCGCTCCTCGAGGCGCTTCATGACGGCCTGAAGGATCACGAACGACATCCGCGACAGGCCTTCCAGCTCCTGGTTCCGGTGGACCCGTCGCTCGAGGTCGACCTGGCCCAGCCCCTCGATCCCGACCCGCTCGGCCGCGTCGATCAGGTGCCCGATCTCGACGGCGTAGCCGGTGAAGAACGGGATGCTCTCGAGGAGCGCGCGCCGGCCGGCGTACTCGCCGCTGAGCGGCTGGATCATCCCCGACAGCTCGGGATAGAAGAGGTTGATCAGGGGTCTCGCGACGAGCTCGGTGACGCGGCCGCCGCCGCCCTCCTTGAGGACGCCGCCCTCGACGATCGGGCGCTGGTAGTAGCCCTTCACGTACTGGAGACGCGGCTCGTGGAGGAGCGGCCCCAGCGTTCCGTAGACCATCCGCGGGTGCCAGTTGCGCACGTCCGTGTCGGCCCACACGACGATGTCGCCGCTCGTCTCGTGGAGCGACTTCCAGAGCGCCTCGCCCTTGCCCCGGAACGAGCCGTAGCGCGACAGGACGTCGGGGTGCTGGATGACCCGGGCGCCTTCGGCCTCGGCGATCTCGCGGGTCCGGTCCACCGACGCGGAGTCGATGACGAGGATCTCGTCGACGAGCGGGACGCGGCCCATCATCTCGCGCATGGCCCGCCGGACGATCGGGCCGATCGTCTCCTCTTCGTCGAGCGTCGGCAGGACGAGCGAGACGGTGACGCCCTGCTTCTCCTTGAGCTGGACGAGGCGGCGCAGGTCGGCGAACTCGGCGTGGTGGAAGTTCGACTCACCGAACCAGCGCTCGACCCGGGCCGGAACGGCCCGCGCCTCTTCGGCCGCCCGATCGGCGGCGGCGAGGGTCTCGGCCCGCGAGGCGAGCTGTTCGAACGTCGACCGGCCGATCGTCTCGCGGGTCTTCACGACGACGACGCTGGGCTTGGCCCGCGTTGCGATCGCCTCCGGCAGGGCACCGAACAGGTAGCTCTCGCCGTCGGTCCCCGCGGGGGCAGCCGAGGCGCCCATCACGACGAGGTCCGCCCGTTCGGCCTCGCGCAGGATCGCGTTCCGGACGTTCGTGGCCTCGCGGACGAGGCCCTCGCTCCGGCCGGTCAGGTGCTGTCGGATGAACTGGGCGAGCGCGTGCTCCGCCTGGGCCCGGACGGCGAGGGTGATGCCGGGCGGGACGAAGTGGAGGACGCTCACGATCGCGTCGGTCCGGCGGGCGATCGCGTCGGCATAGCGGACGGCGAGCTCGGCGTGCGGGCCACCGCGGACCGGAACGACGATCCGCCGGATGTCGCGGCTGCCGCGCTGCTTCACGACCGCGATGTCGGCAGGCGCATCGCGGACCACCTCGTCGATCGTCGGCGAGATCACCGATCCGCCGTCTCGACCGGCCGGCGCCTTGCCGCCCCAGCCGAAGATGATCAGGTCGGCCTCCTGCTCGGCCGACGCCTCGATGATGCCCTCGGCCGCATGGCGACCGATCCGGACGATCGGATGGATCGTCGTCCCGTCGGGCGCGAAGTCGAGGACGCGCTGGAGGAGGCGCCGGGCGTGCCGGGCGCGCGTCGCGCCTTCGCTCAGGGGCATGCCCTCGGGAACCTCGACGATCCCGAGGGCGGTCAGCTCGCCGGCCCGGGGATCGAGGAGCGCGGCCCCGAGCCGGACGAGCTCCTCGGCCGTCGCCGGGTTGGCGACGGGGATCAGGATCCGGGCGGGGAGCGGCCCGCGGGCGGCGTTCATCGGCCGGCCTCCGCGGCGGCGAGTGCTCCGCCCGTCGCGCCGGTGGCGGCCTCCCAGCGCTCGACGAGGTACGGCTTGAGGAGCTCGAAGGCGCGCGCCTGGCGCTCGACCCGATCCTCGGCCTCGTCGGTCGTCTGGTGGCGGTTCTCGATCACGAAGCTGCCCACCCGCCCGAAGTAGATCGGGACCAGGGCGGCGACGAGCCCCTCGATCGGCGGCTCGGCCGAGCGGGCGCAGATCACGAGGTCGTAAATCAGACGCGCCCACACCTCGTCGGGGAAGTGGAACGTCGCGAGTGCCTCGGCCATCTCGAGCGTGGTCGCGGTGGACGACGCGCCTTCGCCGGCGATCCCGAGCCGGGTCCGGGCTTGGTCGATGAGCCGGCCGGCCTCCTCGGCGAGGGTCAGGACCGTCCGGACGTTGTCCGGCGCGAACATCTTCCGCCACGTGTCGGCGAGGGTCAGCGAGCCGCTGTGGAACTCGGTCAGGAGCCGGAGCGTGTTCACCTCGAGGGGCGGCGGGTCGATGATCCGCTCGAAGCCATAGGCCGGGACGTCGTGGCTGCCTCGGATCGACAGCCAGCTGTCGGGGTGGCTGGCGGCCAGCCGCAGGATCGTCCCGACGACCTGGCGGAACATCGGCCCCAGGTCGGCGCCGGGGTCCTTCGGGTCGTGGACCTTGGCGCCCAGGCGCGCCTGGCAGACCGCGAACCCGCCGGTCAGCGCCGAGGTCGTCATCCAGATGTCGATCCCGAACTTGGAGATGTCGTCGGTCCAGTCGTCGAGGGCGAGGTAGTGGCGGACGAGATCGCCGCTGACGCCGAAGTCGCCACCGATCGGCTGGCGGATCCGGTTGCCGTACAGCGCCCTCGTGAGCGGATACGTGACGGTGTTCGTGATCGTGCCGTCGTACTTGTAGCGGGCGTAGAGCGGGGCGACGAAGTCGTAGCCGCCCTTGAGGATCGGACCGGCCAGGAGCTCGATCCACTCGGGGATGATCGAGCGCAGGTCGCTGTCGACGACGACGAGGGCCTGGACCTCGAGGGCCGCCGCGATCTCGAAGATCGTTCGGAGGGCAGCGCCCTTGCCGCCGACCCCGTCGACCTCGGGGTAGGTCAGGCTGACGCGCGACAGCTTGTTCGTGGGCCGGGTCAGGAGGATCTGTTCCACGTAGTCGGGCGGCTCGGTCTCGACGACGACCCGGCCCGTTCCGTCGGGTGATCCCGCGTCGCTGTTGATCAGGACCGGGCGCAGGTCGGGAAAGTACTGGACGAGCCCCGCCTGGGCAGCCCGGACGACGTAGCCGATCGTCGCGGCGTTCTTGAAGCTGGGGATGCCGACCATGATGTCCGCGTGCCCGAGACGGGCGATCTCGTCGTGGATGGCCGGCGTCAAACCGTGCGGGGGCATTGGCGAGACCCTACCACCGGTCGCGTTGCGGCGGCGTAAACGTCGCGCGCGGGAACGGGCCGCCGGTCGGCGGCACTATCGATGCGGGATCTCCGCGAGCGCCCAGTCCGGGTTCTTCACCCCGGGCAGGTAGCGCGAATTCGCCGCCTTGTATGCCATGCGGCGGAAGCCGAAGGCGCGCCACGAGCCGAGCCACGCGTCGATGGGTGGTTTCACGTGGATCCCCACCCGGACGAGCTCCGATTCGACGAGCACGGACTCGAGGATCCGCTTCCGCTCCAGGAGCGGGACGTCGCAGAGTGACTCATCGTCGAGCCAGACGAGGTCCACGGCGACGAGGGCCAGCGGCTCCGAGCTGGCGGCGAGCTGCCGCTTCTGGGCCTCCTCGACGTGGCGGGCGATCCGATCCTTCCGATCGCCGCGCGACCCGACGATCATCTGGGTCACGGCCTGGGCCGGCTTCGGGACGGAGACGAGGTCGCGGCCGCCGATCCCGACCGGCGCCTGGATCGGCTCCGCGGTCAGGACCGCCTCGAGAAGGACCGTCGCGCCGCCGGACGCCTCGACGAGGGCTGCCTCGATCTCGGGGCGGCCGTCGATCGGCTCGCCGTCGGCGTCGGTCAGGGTGGCGCCGCCGGCCCGGGCGAACGCGAGCAGGCGCGGCCCGGTCCAGAGCGGCTCGATGATCGGATCGGCGATCGCCTGCGCCCGCTTGTCCCCGAAGAGCTGTGGCCGCCAGGTCGTGGCGGCGGAGAGGGCGTCGGTCGCGAGCATCGTCGGCCGATGATACGCGCGGGTTCGCGATCGGGGTTCCGCTGCTCCGACCGGGTCTCGACCTGCCATGATCCGGGCGATGGCGAGCGTCGATCCGTCCTCGACCCGTCCGGCGTCACAGCTCCCTGCGGCGGGGCGCGGGCTGGCCGCCCTGAGCCCAGACGGCAGTGCCGCCCGCCCCGCCGCGTGGGCCCTGTACGACTTCGCGAACACGATCTTCTCGTACGCCGTCGTATCGACGGCGATCGGGCTGTGGGCCACCGATCCGGGCCGGTTCGGCGAGCGCGACGGCAACCTCGTCGTGTCGATCGCGATCGTCGTCAGCGTCGCCCTGAACGCGCTCGTCTCGCCGGTCCTCGGCGCGCTGAGCGACCGAGGCGGGCGGCGACTCCCGTACCTGCTCGCGTTCACCGCCCTGTGCATCGTGCCGACCGCATTCATCGGGCCGAGCCCCGCGGCGGTCGGGATCGTCCTGTTCTCGATCGCGAACTTCGGCTACCAGGCGGCCCTGATCTACTACGACGCGACCCTCAAGACCGTCAGCCGGCCCGAGACCCGCGGCCGCCTGAGCGGCATCGGCGTGGCGGTCGGGTACTGCGGCACGATCTTCGTGGGGCTCCTGCTGATCCTGTTCAAGGTCCCGGTCGAGGGACGGTTCGTCGTCGCGGCCGTCCTGTTCGCGCTGTTCGCCGTGCCGATCTTCGCCCTCGTCCGCGAGGAAGGATCGGTGGGCCGGCCGACCATGGCGGACCTCACCACCTCGTGGTCGCAGCTCCGGACCACGATCGAGCACACCAAGGCGGTCCCCGGCCTGGGGCGCTTCCTCCTGGGCCGCTTCTTCTACTCGGACGCGGTGAACACGATCATCGTCGTGATGACCGTCGTCACGGTCTACGCGAAGGGCCTGAGCGAGGGAACGGCCCAGATCGTCCTCCTGACGCTGACCGTCGTGGCGGTCCTCGCGAGCTTCGCCTGGGGCCGGCTCGTCGATGCCTGGGGCCCCAAGCGGACCCTGATGTGGGTCCTGGGGTCGTGGGCGGTGGGCCTCGTCGCGGGGGCGATCTCGCTCGGGATCGACGGGCCGATCGGGTTCGTCCTGTTCCTCGGCGCCGGCGCCGTCCTGGGCAGCGGGCTCGGCGGCGTCCAGGTGGCCGACCGCGTGTTCATGGTCCGGCTCTCGCCGCCCGAGCGCCTGGGCGAGTTCTTCGGGCTGTACGGGCTGGTGGGCAAGGGATCGCAGGTCATCGGCCAGGCGCTCTACGGGGTGACGCTGTTCGCCCTCCTGGACACGCTCCACGTCGGGGCGTACCAGATCGCGGTCGTCACCCTGCTCGTGACGATGGTCATCGGCTACCGGCTGATCCAAGCCGTGTCCGACGAGTGGGCCGGCGCCGGCGAGGCTCCCGGGACGGCCGATGTCGAGACGATCCCCCCGGAACGTCTTGCGCCCGCGGCGGCCCCGTTGGAGCCGCGCTGACCCAGTTGGAGCCGCGCTGACCGAGCGGGCGACCTACGACCCGGGGGCCGCCGCCGCCCGCTGACCGGTGACGATGTCGAGGTTCCGCCGGCGCCACTCCCAGGCCGACCCGATCATCGCCTCCAGATCCGCCCGCTGGGCCACCCAGCCCAGGACGTCGCGCGCCCGCTGGACCTCCGCGACGAGGATGGGCGGATCGCCGGCGCGGCGCGGCCCGGACGCCTCCGGGATCGCCCGGCCCACCACGCGCGCCGCCGCGTCGACGACCTCGCGGACGCTGAAGCCGGCCCCGATCCCCAGGTTGCAGACGAGCGCCTGATCGGTCCGCTCGTCGCCCGGCGCGGTCGCCTCGAGGGCCGCGAGATGCGCGTCGGCCAGGTCCTCGACATGGATGTAGTCGCGGATGCAGGTCCCGTCCGGCGTCGGGTAGTCGGCGCCGTAGAGCGTGATCGGCTGGCCCGTCTCGGCGGCCCGGAGGAGGTTCGGGATCAGGTGCGTCTCGGGGTCGTGGACCTCGCCGTTCTGCTCGGACGCGCCGGCGACATTGAAGTAGCGGAGGCAGACGCTGCGCAGGCCGTACGCCTCGCCATAGAAGCGGAGCAGGCCCTCGACGGTCCGCTTCGTCTCGCCATATGGATTGATCGGCTGGAGCGCCGCACTCTCCGGGATCGGCGTCCGGTCGGGGATGCCGTAGACGGCCGCGCTCGAGCTGAAGACGATCCGGCCGACCCCCGCCTGACGGGCTGCCTCGACCAGGACGATCCCGCCCGCGACGTTCTCGCGGTAGTAGCGAGCCGGCTCCCGGACCGACTCGGCGACGAGCGAGCGGGCGGCGCAGTGGAGGATCGCGTCGACCTGCGCCCGTTCCAGGAGCCGGCCGATCGTCGCCGGATCGCCGTAGCTCGCGACCTCCAGCGAGGATCGCGCCGGCACTGCTTCGCGGTGACCCGTGCTGAGGTCGTCGAGGACCACGACCTCGTGGCCCGCCTCGAGCAGGCGCTCGACCGAGACGGACCCGACGTAGCCCGCGCCGCCGGTGACGAGAACGCGCATCAGCGCGGGCTCATCGCTCGCGCCCGCGGAGTCGATCCAGGAGGCTCGGCCGGCGGGCGGGCCGGAGAACGGGCTCCGGCCGATGCGCCGGGGTCGACGTGGGTGCCGCAGCGGGGGGCGTCGGCGCCGCGCCCGACGGCGCGGCCCTCGACCCCACCGGCGACGGCGCGGACGGCGCGGACGGCGCGGACGGCGCGGACGGCGGGCCATCCGGCACGGGCTCGCCGCGGAGGACGAACTGCTCGGCCATCCGGCGGGCGAGATGGCTGGCCATCGGGTTGTCGGGATCGAGCGCGAGGGCCTGGCGTGCGAACCGGTATGTTCCGGCCTGGTCGCCCCGCTCGAGCGCGACGCGGGCGAGGCCCACGACCGCGATCGCGTTGCGCGGGTCGTTCGCGACCACCTGGGCGTAGTGGCGCTCGGCCTGGTCCAAGAGCCCGACGGCGAGCGCGCGCTCCGCCTCGAGCATCAGCTCGATCATGTCGCCAGCGTGGCGGCCATCGGATCCCAGTCCTCCGGCAGGGGCTCCGCACGTGCGACGGAGCTCTCGACGGTCACGAATGCCCCCTCGTCCATCGAGCGCCGGACGGCCACCATCGCATCGAGGACGTGGAACCCGAGCGCGCCGTCAGCGCGGTGCGGCCGGCCGGCTCGGATCGCGCGGGCCATCTCGAGGACGCCGGTCCCGCGCGACGAGCGTTGGGTCGTCGACATCAGCGGCTCCTCGGCGGAGGCGCCCCGCCGCCGGATGCACACGTCGCCGTCGAACCGATTCGGGTCCGGCAGGATCAACGTCGCGTCGGTGCCGGTGACTTCCAGCAGGACGCGCGGCAGCGGCGAGTCGAACGAGAAGATGGCCTGGGCGGATTGGCCGGACGCGAACCCGAGGATCGTCGACACGTGGCTCGGCGTCGTCACCGGGAACGTGGTGCCGGCGAGCGGTCCAGCGCCAACGACGCGCTCGGAACGAGCGACCGAGCCCAGGGCGGCCGCGCGCGCGATCGGGCCGAACAGCTGGACGAGCGCGGTCAGGTAGTACGGCCCCAGGTCGAACAGCGGGCCCGCGCCCTCCTGGAACAGGAACGCCGGGTTCGGGTGCCATGCATCGGGCCCGGGCGATTGCATCAGCGCCAGCGCGCTGAGGGGTTCTCCGATGGCGCCCTGGTCGATGAGCCGGCGAGCGGCCTGCAGCCCGCTACCGAGGAACGTATCGGGCGCACAGCCCACCCGGAGGCCGGCTTCCGCCGCGCGTTCGAGCAGATCGAGCGCGGCGACCCGATCGGCGGCGAGGGGCTTCTCGTTCCAGACGTGCTTGCCGGCGGCGATGGCCTGGCTCGCCACCTCCGCGTGGGCTGCCGGGACCGTGAGGTTCACGACGATCTCGACGTCGTCGTGGTCCAGGACGGCCTCCGGCCCGCCGGAGACGCTGATGGCGTGCTCGGCCGCCCGTCCCTGCGCGACCTCCGGGCGGAGATCCCCGATCGCGACGACCCGCGTGTCCGGGAACCGGGCCAGGTTGTCCAGGTACTCGGCGCTGATCGTGCCGGCCCCGATCAGCCCGATGCCGACCGGCCCCTGCCGCACCCGTGCCGGATCAGCCACCGATCGGCTCCCGGAGGTAATCGCGGCTTGCCACGATCCCCTCGCGCAGGTCGCCCGCGGTGTCGTCGAACTCGACGATCCGGAGCGCGGTCGGCGGGGCGGCCGCGATGACCTCCCGGAGCGGCACGACGCCCCGGCCCGCGGCCACCTGGCGGTTCGTGTCGAGCGACCCGTCGCCGTCCTTCAGGTGGAGCGCCGCGATGCGGTCGCCGAGCCGCCGGACGAGGGCCGCCACGTCGGCGCCGCCGGCGAAGGCCCAGTAGGCATCGATCTCGAGGACGACCTCCGGGGCGAGGGCGTCGGCGAAGACCTCGAGGGCATGCCGGCCGTCGATGCGCGACGCCAGCTCGAAGTGGTGGTTGTGGTAGCCGATCCGGAGCCCGCGGTCGGCGGCGACCTCTGCCGCTCGGTTCAGGCCGGCGGCGATCGCTTCCACGTCCTCGCGCCGCTCCCAGCGCCCCGGCTCCGTCCAGGGCTGGACCACGAGCCCGGCGCCGACGGCTGCGGCGCCCGCGAGGGAGCCGTCGACGTCGTCGAGGACGCCGGCATGGACCGACGGACACGTCATCCCGAGGCCCGGCAGCGCGGCGGCCAGCGCCTCCGCGAAGGTCGGCAGGTCGAACGCCTCGACCGTCCGGAAGCCGATCGCCGCCAGGTCCGCGAGCGTGGCGCCCAGGTCGTCCGCCAGCCAGTCGCGGACGGTGTACAGCTGGATCGCAAGGTCCGTGGGCTCGGCCATCCCGGTCATTGTCCGCGATCGGCGGGATCGGGCTCCGCGCTGATCTCGCGGGCGATCTCCAGGAGCCGCTCGCGCTCGTTGAGCCGCGGGTCTTCCACGACCCGCTCGAACAGTCGGGCAATCACCTCGCCCAACCGGGGCCCGGGCGTCAGCCCGAGCTCGGCGATCAGGTCGGCCCCGTCGACGGCCAGCGCCGACCGGTCGAGGACCGCTCCGGCCGCCAGCTCGGCCGAGATCCGGGCGCGGAGGCCGTCCAGGTCGTCCGCGTTCCGGGCCAGTCCGCTCCCGGCGTTGTCCGCCTCGCGCAGGGCGAACAAGTCGCCCACCGCGGCGGGCCCGACCTTCGCGAGGAACCGGCGGACCGCCGGATCGCCCCAGTCGGGGGTGTAGCGGAACATGTGCTGGCGGACGAGGTGGACGACGGCGTGGCGCTCGGCCGTGGCGAGGTGGAGCCGGTCGAACCAGGCATCCGCCAGCTCAGCGCCGACGGTGTCGTGGCCGTAGAAGTGGCCGTCGGCAGCGGTGGCCGGCTTGCCGATGTCGTGGACGAGCGCCGCCAGCCGGACGGTCGGCGTGTTCTCCGCCGCATCGACGGTCCGGACCGTGTGGTCCCACAGGTCCTCGCCCGGGACCTTCCGTTGCGGGACGCCGCGCTGGGCGGCCAGGTCCGAGGAGATGGCGGCCAAGACGCCCGTCTCCTCGAGCAGCCGGAGCCCCACCGACGGCCGCTCCGCGGCGAGGATCCTGCCGAGCTCGGTCGCGATCCGCTCGCCCGAGAGATGAGCGACCAAAGGCGCCGTGACCCGGATGGCCTCGAGGGTGGCGGGCTCGATCGTCCAGCCCAGCGTCGCGGCGAACCGGATCGCCCGGACGATCCGCAGGGCGTCCTCCTCGAACCGTCGGCGAGGCTCGCCGACCGCGCGAATGCGCCCCGCCCGGATGTCGGCGACGCCGTCGTACCGATCGACGAGGGTCGGGCCGCCCGGTTCCGGCTCGCCCTCGGCGCCCCAGGCCAGCGCATTCATCGTGAAGTCGCGGCGGGCGAGGTCCGCGTCGAGCGAGGTCCCGAATTCGACGCGATGGGGTCGCCGGAAGTCCGCGTACTCGTGATCGGTCCGGAACGTCGTGATCTCGTAGGCTGTCCCGGCCCGGCGCACGGCCACCGTCCCGAATCGGTTCTCGTACGCGGCGTCGTCGAAGAGGGCCACGGTCTGGTCCGGGAGGGCCGCGGTCGCGAGGTCCCAATCGGCGGAATCCCGTCCGGCGACGGTGTCCCGGAGCGCGCCGCCGACCACGTACGCGGCGTGACCCGCGGACCACAGCGTTCCCAGCAGGTCGTGGACGGCCGCCGGGATCGCGGCCGCGATGCGATCGGCCGGATCCGTGCCGGCCTCCACGCCTGGCACGGGACCGATCAGTTCCGGCCCAGGAAGAGGTAGGTCCGCCAGGCCTCGTTGGTGGCGTCGGCGAGATACGGCGTGAACATCGAGTAGACGTCACTGCGCGGCTCGAACGGCGGCCGGCTGAGCCGGAAGCGCGCCTCCTCCAGCGTCTTGCCACCCTTGCGGTGATTGCACGCCTTGCAGGCCGTGACGAGGTTCTCCCAGCTGTGGCCGCCGCCCCGGTGGCGCGGGACGATGTGGTCGAGGGTCAGGTCATGGCCCTGGCGGCCGCAGTACTGGCAGGTGTGGCGGTCGCGCGAGAAGATCTCGCGCCGGCTGAGCTTCACCCGGGGCCGCGGCCGGCGGACCTGGTACTGGAGCCGGATCACCGACGGGGCGTGGTATTCGGCGCGCGGAGTGTGGATGACCTGGTGGTCGTACTCGATCACCTCGGCCTTGTCGCCGAAGACGAGCCGAAATGCCCGCGGCAGGTTGCAGACATTCAGCGGCTCGTAGTTCTGGTTCAGGACGAGCACGACGCCGTTCATTCCGAGCGGACGATACCAAGAACCGCGGTTCGTGCTTCGGCCCTCATCCGCGTCCCGTGGGTGCGCCGGTCCGCGGATCCCAGCCGCCCGCCTGGCCGACCTTCGTCGCGAGCGGCCTCCCGAGCGCCTCGGCGATGAACCGCGCGGCGACGAGGACGCCGTCGAGGGCGACGCCGTGCTCGAGGCCGATGGCGTCGAGGAGATAGACCAGGTCCTCGGTCGCGAGGTTGCCCGCCGCCCCCGGGGCGTACGGGCAGCCGCCCGTGCCGCCGGTCGAGGCGTCGAAGCAGCGGATCCCGACCGACATCGCGGCCGCGACGTTGGCGAGCGCGGTGCCGCGGGTGTCGTGGAAGTGGTACGCGATCCGCTCGGCCGGAATCCCGGCGTCGAGCGCTCGCGCGGTCAGGTCACGGACCTGCGGCGGAACGCCGACGCCGATCGTGTCGCCGAAGCAGACCTCGTCCAGGCCGAGCTCCACGAGGCGGCGGGCGACCTCCACGACGCGAGCCGGATCCACGGCCCCCGAGTACGGGCAGCCGAAGGCGGTCGAGACGTAGCCGCGGCGCCACCAGCCGAGCTCGCCGGCGCGGGCGAGGACCGGCGCGAAGGCCGCCAGCGATTCGTCGACGGTCATCCGGATGTTGCGCGTCGTGAACGCGTCGCTGGCGGCCGTGAAGACGGCGATCGCGTCGACGGCGGCCGCCTCCGCGCGAGCCATTCCGCGCTCGTTCGGGACGAGGACGGGGTAGCGGACGCCCGGCCGCCGGGGCAACGCGGCCATCAGCTCGTCGGCGTCGGCGAGCTGGGGGATCGCGGACGGGGCGACGAACGAGGTCGCCTCGATCTCGGTCAGGCCGGCGTTGGCCAGGAGCTCGAGGTAGCGGAGCTTCGTCTCGAGCGGGATCCGGCGGGCCTCGTTCTGGAGCCCGTCCCGCGGCCCGACCTCGTAGATCCGGACGCGGTCAGCGGGTGCGCTCGTCACATCCGTCGGGGTCGCGGGCCGGCGATCAGTCGAGCGGCGGGTCCGCGGCGCGGTCGACGGCGGCGATCCGGACCTCGATCCGGCCGATCTCGTCGACGGCGGCGCGGAACGCCTCGCTGCCCAGCGGGGCGTCGTTGCGCCGCTTCCGGGCCTCGGTGTGGCGAGCGAGGAGCTCGGCTCGGGTCGCGGGCAGGCCCTCGTCGATGCGAGCCGGCCGGCCGTGGGCCTTGGCGGCGTGATGCTGGCCGCCCGACGCCTCGGCCGCCGAGACCGGAGCCGCGGGCTTGTCGCCCTTCGCCGCCTTCTTGCCCGCTCCGCCTTTCGCCTTGTCCTTGGCCATCGAGCCTCCTTCGCCGGAAGCCTAGCGCGTCCGTGCCGACGTCACGGTTCGAGTCGCGCGAGCAGCTGGCCACGGGTCACCTGATCGGCCGGCCGGACGCCCAGCTCGAGGACCGTGCCGGCCGATGGGGCGGGGACCACGTGCTCCATCTTCATCGCCTCGAGCGTCACGATCGGATCGCCGGCCTCGACGCGGCTGCCGCTGATCACGTGGATCGCGAGGACCGCGCCGGGCATCGGTGCAACCACCGTCGCGGGGCCGCCGCCGGTCGCGTGCGCGGCCGCCGCGGCGGCGGTTCGGTCCACGTCCGGGGGTGGTGCGATCCGGAATGCCACGGACCGACCCTCCACGTCCAGGTGGGCGGCGTCGCCGACCCGAATGGCGGCGTGCGCCCGCGGCGCGTCCGATGCCGGTAGCGTCGTCGTTCGCTCCTGGCCGTCGTCGGTCAGAAGGCGGGCGCGGGCTGGGGCGTTCAGGCGCCAGCCGCCTCCATCCAGCAGGCCGGCGGCCTCGGCCCAGGCGTCGTCGGGGATCGATGGGAGCGTCGCCGCGCCGGAGCCCGGCTGCCAGATCTGCTCGAGCGTGTCGATCCGCGCCTCGCCCCGGATCGTCTCGGGCCGGCGGACGAGCCAACGGAGGAAGCGCAGGTTCGTCGTCAGGCCCAGGATGACGGTCTCGTCGAGCGCGCGCGTGAGGCGCGCCAGGGCCGCGCGTCGAGTGGGGCCGTAGGCGATGACCTTCGCGAGCATCGGGTCGAAGCGGCCGCCGACCACGTCGCCGGCCGCCACACCCGCATCCACGCGGATGCCCTCGCCGGCCGGCCAGCGGACCTCCAGGATCGGGCCGGTCGCCGGCAGGAAGCCGGCCTCGGCGTCTTCCGCGTAGAGGCGGACCTCGATCGCGTGGCCGCGCGCACGGACGTCGCGCTGGCCGAAGCCAAGGGCCTCGCCGGCCGCGATCCGGATCTGGTCGGCGACGAGGTCGCGGCCCGTGACCAGCTCCGTGACGGGGTGCTCGACCTGGAGCCGGGTGTTCATCTCGAGGAAGAAGGCGTTGCCCGCGTCGTCGAGGAGGAACTCGCACGTGCCCGCGCCCACGTAGCCGACCTCCCCCGCGAGCGCGAGGGCGGCATCGGTGAGGCGGCGGCGGACGGCCACGCCGACGGCTGGCGACGGCGTCTCCTCGAGGACCTTCTGGTGGCGCCGCTGCCAGGAGCAGTCGCGCTCGCCGAGGTGGACGCCGCCGCCGAAGGCGTCGAACAGGACCTGGACCTCCACGTGACGCGGCCCTTCGAGGAACCGCTCGATCACCAGCCGCTCGTCGCCGAACGCCGCCCGGCCCTCTCGTCGCGCGGCCGCGAGCTGCGCGGGCAGATCGGCGCCATCGCCCACGATCCGCATCCCCTTGCCGCCGCCGCCGGCCGCCGGCTTCAGGAGGACCGGGAAGCCGATCGTCCGAGCGGCGCGGGTCAGGGCCGCGTCGGACTGGCCGTCGCCGTCGTAGCCCTCGATCGTGGGGATCGCGAGCGCGTGGGCGAGCCGGCGGGCCGCGGCCTTGTCGCCCATCGCCCGGATCGCGCCCGGCGGCGGGCCGATCCAGCGAAGGCCGGCGTCGAGGACCGCTTGCGCGAAGTCCGCGTTCTCGGCGAGGAAGCCGAAGCCCGGGTGGACGGCATCGGCTCGGGCGGCCGTCGCCGCGGCCACGACGGCCGCGATGTCGAGGAGGTCGAGCGCGTTCGCGCCCTCGGTCTCCGGCACGATCGCATCGATCCCCAGCACATCGCACGTCCGGCGGATCCGGTTCGCGATCTCACCACGGTTGGCCACGAACAGGCGCTCGATCGTTGTGCGCCCTGGCTTCGTAGCGGCCTGGGTGGCGGCCGGGAGGGCCACAAACGCGTCCAACGCGTCAGACGCGACACGCCATCGGCCGCCGACGCGCGTGGCCGGCAGGCGGCCAGCGGCGATCCAGCGTTGGACGGAGCGCGTGGTCGCCCCGATCCGGGCGGCCGCCTGGCTGGGACTCAGATCCGTCGGCATTTCTGTCGCGATTGTCGCGCCCGCGCGCCGCGATCGCAACCTCGGTTCAGGCGCGGAGACCGTCCCAGATGAGGATCAGTCCGAATGCGACGAACGCGATGGCCGCTCCGATCCGGATCGCCCGGTCCGGCAGCCGGCCGCCGAGCAGCCGCCCCACGGCGATCGCGATCGCGTCGGCGGCGACCATCCCGAGGGTGGACCCCGCCCACGTCCCGAGGGCGCTCTCGTGGGTCGCCAGGGTCACGGTCGCGAGCATCGTCTTGTCCCCGAGCTCGGCCAGGAAGAAGGCGGTCCCGACCGTGAGGATGACCGACCGGCTCGTGTCGGCCGCGGTGCGATCCCTGTCGGCCGCGGTCAGCGTGTCGCCCCGAAGGGTCCACGCGGCGAAGGCGAGGAAGGCGAGTCCCGCGACGACCGAGATGAGGTTCGTCGGCACGGCCAGCGCGACGGTCGCCCCGAGAACGACCGATCCCGCGTGGACGAGCGCGGTCGCCAGCGTGATCGCGACGAGCACGGGCGCGGCCGGGAACCGGGCCGCGAACGCGAGGGCCATCAGCTGGCTCTTGTCGCCGAGCTCGGCGAGGAAGATCACGCCGAACGACAGGAGGAGGGCGTCCATCAGGAGCCGTGCGATCGCAACCCGGACCGCGGCGCGAGCGAGTCGCTCGTCACCTCACTCGTCCGGTGCCCAGGCCGGCTTTCGTCGCTCGACGAAGGCCCGGAACCCTTCCTGCGCTTCCTCGCTGACGCGTTGCCGGGCGATCACCCGCGCCGTGTGCCATTTCGCCGAACCGTGGCCCAGGCCGCGGACCTCGCGGACGATCGCTTTGGCGGCCCGGGCCGCGGTTGGACCCGACGCGAGGACGTCCGCGACAGCCTGGTCGACGGCGGCGTCGAGCGCCTCGAGGCCTTCGACGACCTCGTGAACGAGCCCGATCCGCTGGGCCCGAATCGCGTCGAAGCGGCGGCCGCCGGGAAAGAGCGCCCGCGCGTGGGTCTCGCCGATCTTCGCGATGACGAACGGCGAGATCACGGCCGGCAGGATTCCCAGTCGAGTTTCGGTGAAGCCGAACTTCGCGCCGGCCTCCGCGATCACGACATCCGCGACCGCGCACAGCCCCGCGCCTCCGCCGAGCGCCGCCCCGTGGACGCGGGCGATGACCGGCACCGGGCAGGTGTCGATCATCTCGAGCATGTCGGCCATGGCCATCGCGTCGCCCTCGTTCGCGTCGACGGTCAGTTGCGTGGCCGCGCGCATCCAGTCGATGTCGGCACCGGCGGAGAACGACGGACCGTCACCGGCGAGGACCACGACGCGGAGCTCCGTCGCGCCCTCACGCGCGAAGGCTCCGAACGTCCGGCGCAGCTCGGCGATCACGGTCGCGTTGAAGGCGTTGTGGACGTCCGCTCGGTTCAGCGTGACCCGCGCCACGGCGTCGTTCGGGCCCGAGCGCTCGATCCGGAGGAGGTCGGTCACGGGACGGATCGTAGCCCGATGGGCGTGCCTCAGGCCGGTCGCGGCGCGGGAGGCGTCAGCGGACGAGCACGTCCCGGATCTCGATCGTGGCGCCCGGATCGACGTGGCGCGCCTCGAAGACGAGGATGACCTCGACCGGCTCGATGCCCGGCCACCAGCCGTGTTCGTAGCGGTTCATGAACGGCGGCCGGCCCGGGACGAGCGAACGGATCTCCAGGTGGATCCCCGCGCTCGAGAGCCTGACGTGGTCGGGCGTCGGGTCGACAAGCCTGGCTCGGGCCTCGGTCAGGACGCCGTTGGGCAGGTTCGCCTCACCGAGCTCGATCTGGTAGGGCCCGCTCGCCGGAACGGGGATGACGCGATCGTCGATTCGGAGGGCCTCCGCCGCGGCGAGCGCCACCGGCTCAGGGGACGGGACGGGCGACGGACAGCCGGCCGGTGGCTCGCCGGGACAGGGAATGTCGTCGTAGCCATTGCCGATCGCGGAACCGAGGGTCCAGCCACCGACATCGGGCAGATCGGAGCAGGCCGGTCCGGACGGCAGGCCGTAGCAGATCTGGATCTCCCGGACGGTGCTGCCGGCATGGACGAGGACACCGAAACCGCGGGAGCCGCCGCGTGTCTCGAGCATCCCGTCGGGCCGGGGCGTGGGGTCGGGGGCGATCTCGACCGCCGTGACGTCATCGTCGCGGATGCCGAGCTGCTCGGCGGCGGAGCTGAGGATCGCCCCGCAACGATCCGCGGAGTAGACGGCTGCGCACGGTCGCGCCGTCGCCGCGGCGCCACTCCCGCCGCCCAGCCCTGGGATCATCCCGCAGCCGATCGCCACGAGGGCGACGGCGAGGATCGTGAACCCGGTGCGGAGGACGAGGGCGAGGCTCGAGACCGACATCGAGGTGATCCTCCGCCGCCCGGCGAGCCGCGTCGAGCGATGGAAACCCTCAGTCGACGGTTGGCGCCGCTCCCGGCTCGACCCGGAAGCCCGCTCGCGTCCAGATCCGTCGAAGGCCCAGCGCCTCGAGGTTGG
>DASSHB010000010.1:0-78409 GCA_035693125.1 Candidatus Limnocylindrales bacterium
CCCCTCGGCTAGAATGCCCGAGCCAGCGAGGCGGTCGGATGGCCGCGCGCCCGTCGGGGGCAACCCCGTTCATGGCGTGAGGAACGTCCGAGCTCCACAGCGCAGGGTGGCGGGTAACGCCCGCCCGTGGTGACACGAGGACCAGTGCCACAGTGACGATGCCGGGCGGCGCGAGCCGGCCGGAGTGAAACGCGGCAAACTCCACCCGGAGCAAGGCCAAATAGGAGGGCGCAACCCGTGCGGGGCAACCCGTCGGGGGAGAGGTGCGCTGCCCAGCCCTCGGGTCGGCCGCATGAGCCGTCGGGTAACCGCCGGCCTCAGATGGATGGCCATCCGCGACGGCGCGAGCCGTCGTGACAGAACTCGGCGTACAGACCGCTCTCGCTGGCACGATCTCCCCGGCGGCGAGTCGCCTCGCGACGCAAACGGGATTCGGCCACGCTCCGGCGTGCACGAATCCGTGCGCGGCCACGTCCATGAGAGCGCGATCTGCGTTGCCTGGCGACGCAAGCCGTGCGCGCCGCGCGGGCGGCTCGCGGCCTCGCCCAGACGGAGATGCCCGAGCTCAGTCCTCGTCCGGCCGGAAGATGTGCGGCGCCGTGCACGAGTTGCAGATCGGCGTCGCGGCCTCGAGATGGCCCAGGGGGATCGGCAGACGGCGGTCCGGCAGCAGGCACTCGACGTCGTACAGGCGATCCGCTCCGGAATCGATCTGGATGAGCCGGCGGAACGTGCACCGCTTGATCCGCTGGGGCGCGAGCCGATACGGATCGGCCTCGGGCGGAACCATCGGAAGGGGGAGGGCCATCTGGGGGGTGGGGCCTCGGAGGGACGGGCGGCCGGTTGCCCGATCAGGCGCCGGACTCTAACACCGCCCTGTTCAACACGGCAACACGCCAAACGTACTAGACTCCGCGCCGTCCAAACCGGGCGAGCGCTGGAGGGTGCGTGGCGGAGGGCGAGGAGAGCACGATCGGCGGCGCGTCGACCGCGGACGGCCCGTCCGATCGCGACGCTCCGATCCTGCCCTGGCTCGTCGGCATCGACCGCATCAGCGAGGCGGAGCCACCGTCGGTCTGCCGGTTCCTGGGCCGCCAGACGACCGAAGGATTCGGCCCCCCGGTCGATGGGGTCGACGACGCCAACCGCTGCCTGGCCCTCGGGGACGCTGCACCGCAGTCGGCTCGCCAGCAGGAGCTCGTCTGCCGCACCGCGGCCCACCGCAACTGTCCCCGCTACCTGCGCGGCGTGCTCGTGACGGCGGCGCCCCCGGCCGCTCCGCGGCGCGATCCGATCGCGCCGGCGGTCATCGTCGCCAGCTTGATCCTCGTCGCGGCGATCGCGGCCTCATTCGGGTTCCTCGCGGTCCGCGGCGGTCTGACCGTCGCCATCGCCAGCCCGAGCCCGGACGGATCGCAGATCGCGGTCGTCCCGGCCGCCTCGATCACGCCGATCACCAGCGGATCTCCGACCCCGGCGACGAGCCCCGTGGCCACTGCGCCGGCGATCGCCAGCCCCAGCCCGAGCCCGAGCCCCCTGGCGTCGTCCACGCCGAGCCCGACGGCCACGCCGCCACCGCCGACCGAGACCCCGGCGCCGGCGACCCACACCCCGGCTCCGTCGAGCGACCGCTACCTGCTCCTGAGGCCCTGCCCGTCCACGCCCGACTGCTGGATCTACACGATCCGGAACGGCGACAACCTCGTCAGCATCGCCCACTACTTCGGCGTGTCGCTCGACGCGGTCTACGCGATGAACCCGTGGGCGCGGACGACGGGCCTTCGCGCCGGCCAGGAGCTGCGCCTCCCACCTCCGACGCGCTGAGGCAGGCAAGCAGGGGAGCCAGCGTTCGGTGACACCGGACGATCCGGCCCTCAGCGCCCGCACCAAGGTCGCGGGCCCATCGACCCGTTCGGTGCCGCCGAACACGTGAGCGTGAGAGCGACGCCCGCCTGACCGTTCGCGCCCGAATCGTCAGGTGTGACCGAACACGGGGCGCGCCCGCCCGGCCCGGCGATCACCGCCCGCCCCTCGACGCGGACCACGCCGCGCCAAACCCCGACCCGGTGGCGCACAAACCCCATTGACGGCGCCCTGCGGCGCGCTATGATGCCGGGAAGTGGTGTGAAGTGGACCAAAGTGGGGAAACAGACCGCCACCCCCGCGCCCGCGTTCGCACGTCTCGACCAGGCAGCGCTCCCGAATTGGGGAATCCCGACAGGTGTTCACCGGCGAGTACCGGCACTCGGTGGACGACAAGGGACGGCTCGCCGTCCCCGCGAAGTTCCGCGCCCAGCTCGGCGCCGGAGCCGTCGTCTCGCGCTGGCTCGACGCGTGCCTGGCGATCCACACCCAGGACGGCTGGAACGAGCTCTCGACGAAGGTCGCGGCGCTGCCGATCACCGATCCGAACGCCCGCCGCTTCTCGCGGCTGATCTTCGCCGGCGCCGCCGAGGTGGAGCTCGACCGCCAGGGGCGGATCCTGCTGCCGGCCTACCTCCGCGAGCACATCGACCTCGGCGGCGAGGCCGTCGTGGTCGGGTCGCGGGACCACGCCGAGATCTGGGTGCCGGCGACCTGGGAGGCCTACGCCGCCCAGCTCGACGATGCCGACGAGCTCGCCCAGGCCTTCCAGGGCCTGGGGATCTGAGCTCGACCACATGCGCTTCCAGGGTCCGCTCGGGATCCGATCGTCAACGGTGGAGGAGAGATGAAGGTTGGGCACTTGCCCGTCCTGGCGAACGAGGTCATGTCGATTCTCGCGCCGGCTTCGGGCAGCCTTCAGATCGACGCGACCGTTGGCGGCGGTGGGCACACCGAGCGGATTCTGGAGGCGACCGACCCTGATGGCCGCCTCCTCGGCATCGATGCCGATGGGGCGGCCATCGCCAGAGTGGACGGTCGCCTCCGCCCCCGGTTCGGGGACCGCCTCGTCCTTCGCCGGGCGAACTTTCGCGAGCTCCGCCACGTCGCCCCGGATGCCGGCTTTGGCGCGGTCGACGGACTGCTGTTCGACCTTGGGCTGTCCAGCTACCAGCTGGCGGATGCCGATCGTGGCTTCGGCTTCCGGACGGGCGGACCGCTCGACATGCGCTTCGACCCCGCGCGCGGAGTCCCGGCCGCAGAGCTCCTCGCGACCCTCGACCAGACCGAGCTGACGGCCCTGTTCCGGCGCTATGGGGAAGAGCCCCAGGCGGCCCGGATCAGTCGGGCGATCGTCGCGGCGCGGGGCACGGCCCCGCTGACCACCGCCGAGGAGCTGGCCGCGCTGGTCGAGCGCGTCGCACCCGGCAACCCCCGGCTCCGTCGCCGGATCCATCCGGCCACACGCGTCTTCCAGGCGCTCCGGATCGCGGTCAACGAAGAGCTCGATGCCCTCCAGGACGGGCTGGCCGCCGCGGTCGACCTCCTCCGGCCCGGCGGCCGGCTCGTCGTCCTCAGCTACCACTCGCTCGAGGACCGGATCGTCAAGCGCTTCATCGCGGCCGAGCGCCGCGGCTGCACTTGCCCACCCGAGCTGCCGGTCTGCGTCTGTGGCAAGAACCCGCGGCTCCGCCTGCTGACGAAGCCGTCGGTCGTGCCGTCCGCAGCCGAGATCGCCGCCAACCCCCGCGCCCGGAGTGCGCGCCTGCGGGCCGCCGAGCGCCTCGCCGCCTGACCCGATCGATCGTCAACCACCAGGAAGAGAGGAGGAGCCGCGATGAGCAAGCGCCACCAGTCCAACCGCCGGCGGTCGTACGGACGGCGCCAGCACGAGATGCACGAGCGGGACACGACGCGTCGCCACAACCCGCTCGCCGCCGAGCTCGACCTGGACGGATGGGACCAGCCGGCCGCAACCGATCCGCTCGCGTTCCTCGACCCGCGCAGCCCGCGTCTGCGCTTCGCGGTCGGCGACTAGCGGGTGGCGGTCTATTCGGGGGCCCGCCCTCGCTCCACCTTCCTTCCCCAGCGCTCGCGGGTCGTCGACCAGCCGACGCTGCCCCGCCGCCGGATCCGCGGCGCGACGCGGGCACGGCGCCGGACGAACCGGCTGGCAATCGTCCTGGGCGGGATCGTCCTGACCTTCCTGCTCGCCTTCTTCTCGCTTGCCCAGACGGTTCGCGTCTCGGCCACCGGCTACGACCTCGACCGGCTCAGTCGGGAGCGCGACGCGCTGCTCGTCCGCAAGCAGGAGCTCCTGACCGACCTGAACCGGCTCAGCCAGCAACCCGCGATCCGCAAGCTCGCGCTCGACGACGGCCTCACCCAGCTTCGCGCGCCGACCGTCGTCGGTGGCGGCGTGGCTGCCCGCTGACCGACCAGATCGAGCGATGGGTCGAACCGATTCCCGCGGCCGCGCCCTCCTCCTCCTGATCGCGTTCGCGGTCGGCGGCGCCTCGCTCCTCGCCCGGCTCGCGTATTGGCAGGTGGGCCGGCAGGGTGACCTCCGCGACCAGGCGCTCCAGCAGACGACGATCCGCGAGGAGACCCCGAGCGCCCGCGGCGACATCTACGACCGGACGGGGGTGGTGGTCCTCGCGACGACGATCCAGCGCGAGCGGCTGATCGCGAGCCCGTCCCAGATCAAGGACGCCAGCCGCCGGCGCGAGGTCGCCGACGCGCTCGTGACGATCCTCGGGCTGAGCGGCGACGACGCGGCCCAGCTCACGACGCGGGTCACCTCGGACAAGAAGTACGTGATCCTGGCCCACGGCCTCGACACGGCGACCGGCGATCGGATCCGGGCGGCGCTCCAGGCGAAGACGATCGAGGGCGTGACGCTCGAGGCGGAGCCCGTCCGGGTCTACCCCCAGAACGGCGGCGGACCCGGGACGACCCTGGCGGCGAACGTCCTGGGCTTCGTCAACCGCGATGGCGTGGGCCAGTACGGGATCGAGCAGTTCTACCAGGATCAGCTCGCGGGCCGGCCGCGGGTCGTCCTGGCCCAGCGCGACATCGCCGCCCGCTCGCTGACCGATGGGACGGTCGTCCAGGACGCCGGCCAGCCGGGGGAGGACATCCGGCTGACGATCGATGCGGGGCTCCAGCTCGCGGTGGAGCAGGAGCTCCTCGCGGCGTGGGCCGCCGATCGGGCGAAGTCCGTGTCCGCGGTCGTCATGGACCCGTACACCGGCGAGGTCCTGGCCGAGGCGTCGTACCCGTCCTACGACGGCAACGACTACGCGAACATTGCCGCCACGGACCCGGCGCGCTTCATGGATCCGGTCGTCAGCTCGGTCTACGAGCCGGGCTCGGTGTTCAAGATGCTGACGTCGGTCGCGGCCCTCGAGTCGGGCGAGGTGACGACCCAGACCCGGCTCAACGACACGGGCATCCTCGAGCTCGACCACGGTCACGCCCACGTCGACGACGCCGACCACAAGGCGATGGGCTGGCTGTCGTTCGAGGACGCGATCGCGTATTCGCGCAACGTCGTCGCGGCGAAGGTCGCGATCGGGCTCGACCCGAACCTGCGCCGCGCCTCGGCGATGCTCCACTCGACGTGGACCCGGTTCGGGTTCGGCAAGAAGACCGGGATCGACCTGTCGGGTGAGGTCTCCGGGATCGTCCGCGACCCGGCGATCCAGAGCTGGCAGCAGATCGACCTCGCCAACGGCGCCTTCGGCCAGGGCGTGGCCGTGACGCCGATCCAGCTGGCGACCGCGTACGCGGCGATGATGAACGGCGGGACCCAGATCACGCCCCACGTCGTGAAGTCGGTCGGGATGAGCGAGACCCGGGCGACGCAGGGCGCTCGCCTGATCACGCCGGGCCTGTCGACGACCCTGATCGGGATGATGAACCACGTCGTCTCGACCGTTCCGTTCTACCGCGACCGGACCCTGATCAAGGGCTACGACGTGGGCGGCAAGACCGGCACCGCCCAGATCTGGGACACGAAGGCGAACCACGGCCGCGGCGCGTGGAAGCGGAACCTCTTCAACTACTCGTTCATCGGCTACATCGCCCGCCAGACCGGCAAGCCCGATCTCGTCGTGGCGATCCGGATCGAGGAGGGCAAGCCGACGGTTGCCCACCTCGGCCAGCTCGAGATGCCGGTGATGTCGTTCGAGCTGTTCCGGCGGATCGCCCACGACGCGATCACGACGCCCGATCTCCTGCCGTCTCGAACCGTCCCGGCCGACGCCACGACGGCGACCCGCTGACCCGTGCTCGCCGACCGATGCTGACCGCCGATGCGACAATGGCCCGTGTGACCGCGACGGGAGAGGCGCGACCCGACGATGGCCTGACGGCGGCCGAGCTGATCGCGATCAGCGGCGGCAGCGCCCAGGTCCGGTCCGCCCGCCCGATCCTCGGCGGCGCCGTCGATTCCCGCCTCGTCGAGCCCGGCAACCTGTTCGTCGCCCTGCCCGGCGAGCACGCCGACGGTCACGAGTTCGTCGGAGCGGCGCTCGCCGCCGGCGCGGCCGCGATCCTCGTCGCCCGCCCGGTCGCTGCCGCCGACCTGGAGCGCGGCGACGCGACGGTCGTCGTCGTCGACGACCCGCTCCGGGCGCTCCAGGCGGTCGCGGCGGCGTGGCGGACCCGGTTCGATCCGCTCGTCGTCGGCATCACCGGCTCGATCGCCAAGACGTCCTCGAAGGAAGCCATCGCGTCCGTCCTGGGCGCCGCGCTGCCCACCCTGAAGAACGAGGGCAACCTGAACAACGAGATCGGGCTGCCGCTGACCGTCCTCCGCCTGCGGCCGGAGCATCGCGCGGCCGTCCTGGAGATGGGCATGTACGTCGGCGGCGAGATCCGCGACCTGGCGGCGATCGGCCGGCCGGAGATCGGGGTCGTGACGGCGGTGCAGGCGGTCCACCTCTCGCGGATCGGGACGATCGAGGCGATCGAGCGGGCCAAGGGCGAGCTCGTCGAGGCGCTGCCCGCCGACGGGGTCGCCGTCCTGAACGCCGACGACGAGCGGGTCCGCCGGATGGCGAGTCGAACCCAGGCCCGATCGCTCACGTACGGCTTTGCCGACGACGCCGACGTTCGCGCCGACGGGGTCAGCTCGCGCGGCGTCGAGGGGATGACGTTCGATCTGGCGACGCCGGCTGGCGGCCGCCCCGTCGCCATCCCGACGCTGGGGCGTCTCGCCGTCCACAACGCCCTGGCCGCGGCCGCCGTCGGGGTCTGCGCGGGCCTTCCGCTCGACACGATCGCGGCGGCCCTCGGCGCCGGATGGAGTGCGCCGCATCGCGCCCAGCTCGTGGCCGCCGGCGACGTGACGATCGTCGACGACAGCTACAACGCGTCGCCGGGGTCGGTGATCGCGGCGCTCGAGCTGCTCGGGGGCCTGCCCGGCCGGCGGATCGCGGTCCTCGGCGAGATGCTGGAGCTCGGCGACGATCACGTCGACGGGCATCGCCGCGTGGGCGCCGCCGCGTCCGACGTCGTCGACCGGCTCGTCGTCGTCGGCGCGGGCGCGGAGGAGATCGCCGCCGGGACCGCGGCGCCCGTGGATCGTGTTGCGGATCGCGACGCCGCCCGCGAACGTCTCCTCGAGATCCTGCGCCCCGGCGACGTCGTGCTCGTCAAGGCGTCGCGCGGGATCGGGCTCGAAGTGCTCGTCGATGAGCTCGTCAGCGCGCTGGGCGGCCCGACGAGCCCCGGCCCCGGAGCGCTTCGCCGGTGAGGATCGAGCTGATCCAGGGCGTCCTGCTCGCGTTCGCGATCGTCGTGATCCTGATGCCGCCGTACATCCGGCTCCTGCAGGCGACCGGGTTCACGAAGAAGATCCGGATCGAGGGCCCCGACAGCCACCAGGTCAAGCACGGCACCCCGACGATGGGCGGGGCCCTGGTGATCAGCGTCGTCCTGGCCCTGTACCTGCTCCTGCGCTGGCCGCCCGAAGGCGGCATCTACGCCCCGCTGGGAACCCTGGCCGGCGTCGGGCTGCTGGGTGCGTTCGACGACTACCTGAACGCGAAGACCGGCGAGGGCATCCGGGTCATCCAGAAGCTGACCTGGCAGGTGGTCTTCGCGATCGCGGCCGCCTTCCTCATCCAGCGGACCTACGGGATCGACCAGATCGCCGTCCCGTTCATCGCTCCGGTCCCCGTCGACCCCGTCGTCTACGTCACCTTCGCGGCCTTCGCGATCATCGCGGCGAGCAACGGCGTGAACATCACGGACGGCCTGGACGGGCTCGCCGGGGGAACCCTGGTGTTCGCGTTCGTCGCCTTCCTGCTGGTCGCCCTCCTGAACGTGCCGGCCCAGCCGAACCTCGCCTTCCTGTGCGCCCTCCTGATCGGCGCCCTCCTCGGCTTCCTCTGGTTCAATGTCCACCCGGCCCAGGTGTTCATGGGCGATTCGGGCTCGTTGTCGATGGGCGCGACGCTGGCCGTGATCGCCCTGATCACCGGCCAGATCCTCGTCCTGCCCCTGATCGGGCTGATCTTCGTGATCGAGACGGCGTCGGACATCATCCAGATCGGCTACTTCAAGATCAGCGGCGGCAAGCGCGTCTTCCGGATGGCGCCCCTCCACCACCACTTCGAGCTGGCCGGCTGGGACGAGGAGAAGATCACGCTCCGGTTCTGGATCGTGGGGATCCTGGCCGGGTTGCTCGGGGTGACCCTGTTCCTGGCCTCGATCCGGCAGCTGGCGTGATCGCGACGATGACGACCGCGACGCCGCTCGATCTCGATCGGCTGACGATCGACGACGTCCGCGCCGGAGCGTTGCGTGGTCGGCTGGTGACGGTCCTGGGGTTCGCGCGATCCGGGGTCGCGGCGGCCCGATTCCTGCACGACGCCGGGGCCCGTGTGCGCGTGTACGACGCCCGCGGAACTGACGCGTTGGCGGATTCGTTCCGTCAGCTCGAAGGCCGTGAGGTCGAGCGTTGGGTCGGGCCACGGATGGACCGCGCGTCGAGCTGGGAGGGCGCTTCCCTGATCGTCGCGTCGCCGTCGGTGAACGAGCACTACCCGACCACGGACGAATTCATGCGCAACGCGCTGCGCGACCTCCGTCTCCGGCGGGAGGCGGGCGATCCGACGGCGCCGCCGCTCCTCTCCGAACCCGACCTGTTCCTCCGCCTCTGCCCGTCGGTCACGATCGGCGTCACCGGGACGAAGGGCAAGACGACGACGTCGTCGCTGATCGCCGCGGTCCTCGGCGCCGACCCGAGCCACCGGACGATCCTCGGCGGCAACATCGGCATCCCCCTCGTCGAGCGCCTGCCGGACCTCCGCGCCGATGATCGCGTCGTCATCGAGCTGAGCGAGCTCCAGCTCCCGACGCTGTCCCGCGGCACCCATGTCGCGGTCTACACGAACGTCACCTCGGACCATCTCGACCGGCACGGGTCGCTCGAGGCGTACCGCGCCGCGAAGCGACGGCTGGCCGAGCTCGTGGACCCGGCCGGAGCCTTGATCCTGAACGACGACGATCCGGTCGTTGCCGGCTACGCGCGCGACGCGCGCGCCCGCGTGATCGGCTACCGCGCCGGCGAGCCGCCGGCCGGCGGCGTGGGCGTCGTGGACGGCCGGATCGTGGGCGACGACGGGACGGACATCCTCGGTGTCGACGAGCTGGCGATCCCGGGCGCCCACAACGTCTCGAATGCCCTGGCCGCGGTGGCGACTGCCCGGTTCTTCGGCCTCGCGCCGGCGGCCATCCGTGGCGCGGCGATCGGGTTCCACGGCGTCGAGCACCGGCTCGAGACCGTCGCGACGATCGACGGCGTCCGGTTCGTCAACGATTCGCAGGGGACCCAGCCCGACGCGGTGATCGCCGCGCTCCGGGCGTTCGACGCCCCGATCGTCCTGATCGCCGGCGGCCGCGACAAGGGCGTCGACCTGAGCGGCCTGCCGCCGGTCGTCGCGGAGCGCGCTGCGGCGGCCGTCCTGATCGGGGAGACCGGCCCGGCCCTCGAGCGGTTGTTCCGAGCGGCGGGCCTCGCGACGATTCGCCGAGCCGCGACGCTGGAGAGCGCCGTGCGGGTCGCCGAGGGCCTGGCGCGCGAGGAGATGGATCGGCGCGGTGCCTCGCGGGAGAGCCACCCGGGCGCCGAGCGCATGGCCCCGGCCGCGACCGTGCTCCTGAGCCCGGCCGCGGCCAGCTTCGACATGTTCGTCGACTACGCCGCCCGGGGACGGGCATTCAAGGACGTCGTGGCGGCGATCGCCGCCGAGCAATCCGGGAGGGACCGATGACCGGAGCCAGGATGACGCGATCTCGTGGCGCCGCCTCCGCGCTCCCGGCCACCCGCGGTCTGGGTCGGGGGTCGCTCCGCACCGAGCCGAAGGAGCCCGAGGGCGACGCCGCCTCGCGCCGCACGCCCGCCCGCCAGCAGTCGAGCGCCCTGAACCGCGATCGCCATCAGGCCGACTGGGCGATCCTCGTGATCGTCGTCGCCCTGACCGCGATCGGGATCCTGATGGTGTACTCGAGCTCGGCGATGAAGGCCTACCTCGCGAGCGACGACACCCTGGCCGTCGTGGGGCCGCAGATCGCCTGGGCGGGCCTGGGGATCATCGCCCTCATCGCGATGATGCGGCTCGACTACCGCTATCTCCGGTTCATCTCCGTGCCGGCATTCGCGATCGCCGCCGCGACGCTCGTCCTGGTCCTCGTCCTGCCGACGAGCGGGCCGGTCCGGGCGATCTCGGTCGGCGGCTCGGCCCGCTGGCTCCAGCTCGGGCCGCTGCCGGCCGTCCACCCGGCCGAGATCGCGAAGCTGGCCCTGATCATCTACCTCGCCCATTGGTTCGCGAAGCGCGGCCTGGCGATCAAGGGCTTCTGGACGGGGACGATCCCGTTCCTGGTGATCATCGGCCCGGTCGTCGCGCTCGTGTTCAAGGAGCCCGACCTCGGCACGACGATGGTCATCGGGCTGACCGCGGTGACGATGTTCTTCCTGGCCGGCGGCCGGATGATCCATCTCGTGGCGATCGGCGCGGCCGCGTTCGCGGCGCTCGTCGCGGTCGGCCTGCGGGCCTACCAGCTCGATCGGATCCGGACGTGGCTGAACCCGTGGTCGGACCCGCTCGGCGCCGGCTTCCACACGATCCAGGGCCTGCTCGCCCTGGGCCTCGGTGGCTTCCTGGGCGCCGGGCTCGGGGAGAGCCGCCTGGCCGGGGGGCTGTTCCTGCCGAACGCCAGCAACGACTACATCTTTGCGATCATCGGCGAGGAGTTCGGGCTGTTCGGGGCCGGGGTGGTGATCGTCCTGTTCGTCGGCCTGGCCTACTCTGGGATCCGCGTCTCGCTGGCGGCGCCCGACACGTTCGGATCGCTGCTGGCGGCCGGGATCACGGCCTGGCTGTGCATCCAGGCGTTCATCAACATCGGCGTCGTCGTCGCGCTCATCCCGGTGACCGGCATCACCCTGCCGTTCATCAGCGCCGGCGGTTCGTCGCTGACCATCAGCCTCGCGGCCGTCGGCATCCTGTTGTCGATCTCGCGGGAGACCGTCGAACGAGGAACCTGGAACGATGCGGCTGTTGATCGCCGGGGGCGGGACGGGCGGGCACATCTACCCGGCCCTCGCCGTGGCACGCTCGCTCCGCGAGCGAGCCGATCGCCCGAGCGCGCCTGACCTCGTCTGGGTCGGGGGCCACCGCGGGCTCGAGGCCGAGATCGTCGGCGATGCCGGGATTCGCTTCCGGCGGCTCGTCCTGCGCTCGCTCCGGACGGTGGACCTGTCCGTCCACGCCATCCTCGATCCGGCTCGACTCGCCCTGTCCGTCCCGCAGGCCGCGGCGATCCTGGCCGCCGAGCGGCCGGCGGCGATCCTGACGACCGGCGGCTTCGTTGCGGTTCCGGTCCTGATGGCCGCCGCACCGCTCCGCATCCCGGTCGTGATGTGGGAGGGCAACGCGATCCCGGGCCGGGCCGTGCGGGCCACCGCTCGCCTGGCGGATGCCCTGGCGGTCTCGTACGAGGCGGCCGGGCGAGTCCTGGCGGCGTCGGGCAAGCCGACGTTCGTGACAGGGACCCCGATCCGTGACGTCGGCGCGATCTCGAGGGCCGAGGCTCGAGCCCGGCTGGACCTGCCGCCCGACGCCCCCACGATCCTGATCTTCGGCGGCTCGCAGGCCGTGCGGCGGTTCAACGCAGCCGTCGCGGCGGCGCTCCCGCGGCTCGTCGAGCGCGTCCACGTCCTGCACGTCACCGGCGAGACGGGCTATGCGGCGGCGCTCGCCTCGCGCGAGGGGCTTGCCCCGGACCTGCGCGCGCGGTACCGGCCCTATCCCTTCCTCCGGGACGACATGCTCCCTGCTCTCGTGGCCACCGATCTGGTCGTCGGACGAGCCGGCTCCTCGACCGTGGCCGAGGTGACGGCGCTCGGCATCCCGGCGGTCATCGTCCCGTATCCCCACGCGGCCGGCCACCAGGGCGCGAACGCCGAGATCCTGGCCGAGGCCGGCGCCGCTCGGATCGTTCCCGACGAGGCGTTCGATGCCGAGGCGCTCGTCGCGGCCGCGGATCTCCTCCTCGACGAGCCGGCCCGGGCCGCGATGGCGGCCGCCTCGCGAGCGATCGGGCAACCCGGTGCCGCGGACGCCGTCGCGGCGCTCGTCCTCGCCCTGGCCGAGCGACGGCCGCTGCCTTCGCCGGCGGCGATCGCCGCGATCGCGAGGGGGGGTGCGCGATGACGGACGGCATGACGAGTGCGAGCGTGGCGTCGGCGACGACCCCGGCCGAGCCGTTCGACCCAGTCGCCGTCGGTGCCGCGATCCAGCGCCGGATCGGCGTGAAGACGTCTCGCGACGAGCCCCTCGCACGGTTCACGACGATGCGCGTCGGCGGCCCCGCCGACCTCTTCGCGACCGTCCACAACGTCCACGAGCTCCGGGCGATCGTCCGCTTCGCGCGGGCGCGCGCGATCCCGTTGACGATCCTGGGCCGCGGGAGCGACGTCGTGATCGCGGATGCCGGGATCCGCGGCCTCGTCGTCCAGAACCGGGCCGAGGGCTCGCGGATCGAGGGCCAGCGCTACATCGCGGAGTCGGGCGTGCCGATGGCCCGGGCGGCCACGGAGGCCCAGAAGGCCGGCCTGACCGGGCTCGAGTTCGGCCTGGCGATCCCCGGCTCGGTCGGCGGCGCGGTCTGGGCGAACGCCGGCGCCCACGACCACGACGTCGCCGCGATCCTCGAGACCGCCGACGTCCTCCTGGCCGACGGGACGGAAGCGACCGTCGCTGCCGCCGAGCTCGATCTGCGCTACCGCGACAGCCGCCTGAAGCATGCCCCCGACGAGGTGGTCCTCGGCGCGACCTTCCGCCTCGAGCCGGCCGACCCGGCGACGATCGCCGGCCGGCTCGACGAGATCCGGCGCTGGCGTCGCGAGCACCAGCCGCTCGGGATCCCGTCGGCCGGCTCGACGTTCCGGAACCCGGCCGGCGACTCGGCCGGCCGGCTGATCGACTCGATCGGCTGGAAGGGCCGGACCCGGGGCGGCGCCACCGTCAGCGAGAAGCACGCGAACTTCATCGTGAACGACCGGAAGGGCAGTGCCGCCGACGTCCGCGGCCTGATCGACGACGTCCGCGAAGCGGTCCGAGCCGGGACGAGCGTCGAGCTGGAGGAAGAGGTCGTGTTCCTGGGCGCGTGGGGGCCCGCCGCATGATGGCCCACCCGCCGATCGTCGTCCTCCTCGGCGGACCGTCGGCCGAGCACGACGTCTCGATCGTGTCGGGAACGGCGATCGCGGACGCCCTGCGCGACAGCGGCGACGACGTCCGCCAGGTCGTGATCGACCTCGACGGGCAGTGGTGGTGGCTGCCGGTGGACCATCGCCGCGAGGGTCGTCCGCAGCGTGCCTACGACGATCCGAGCGCGCTCGGAGCGGACGGCCCGCTCAGCGCCGGCGCCGCCCTCGATCGGCTCGTAGCCGCCGATCCGGCGCCGCTGATCTTCATCGCCCTGCATGGACCGTTCGGCGAGGACGGCACCGTCCAGGCGCTCCTCGAGAGTGCCGGGCTTCCCTACACGGGCGCCGGCGTCACCGCATCGGCACTCGGCATGGACAAGGCCGTCTTCAAGCGCCTCGTCCGCGGGATCGGCCTGCCGGTCGCCGATTGGATCGAGGTCCGGTCCGGCCGCTGGCGTGCGGAGCGGGCCGCGACGACGGCCCAGGTCGAGGCGTTCGCCGCGGGCACGGGCGATCCGCGGCTGATCGTCAAGCCGTCGGGGCTGGGCTCGTCCGTCGGGATCACCCTCGTCCACGGCCCGTCCGACATCCCGGCCGCCCTCGACGAGGCGTTCCGGTTCGACGACGTCGCCCTCGTCGAGGCCTACGTTGCGGACGCCCGCGAGCTGGAGGTCAGCGTGATCGGCAACGACCACGCCCGGCTCGAGCTGTACGGTCCCGGCGAGATCCTGGCCGGCCGCGAGTTCTATGACTATGCCGCCAAGTACACGCCCGGCCTGTCCGAGACCTCGACCCATGCCGAGATCCCCGAGCCGCTCCGCCAGATCATCCTGAAGATCGCCCGCGACGCCTATCGCGCGATCGGGGCCGAGGGCTTCGCCCGGGTCGATTTCCTGCTCGCCGGCGACCGGCCGATCCTGTCCGAGATCAACACGATCCCGGGCTTCACCCCGATCAGCCTCTTCCCGACGATGCCGGCCGAAGGCGGCTACACGTTCGCCGACGTCTGCCGCAAGGTCATCGATCTGGCCCTCGAGCGACGGGCGTCTCGCGCCGGGCGACGGCTGACCGCCGCCGACCTGCCGCGCTGACGCAGTGACCCATCGTCGCGGGGCGGGCGCCCCGGCCATGGACGGCGGATGACGAGCCGGCCGAACCGCCGCTACCGGACGGCGGCCGGCACGGCGCGCCGCCAGCCGCGCGTCCGGCGCGCGTCCGGCGGGCTCACCCCGACCCGGTCGGCGGCGATCCTGGCGATGTTGATCGCGCTCGGGGCGCTGTTCGGCCTGGCGACGACGTCGGCGTTCGGGTTCCGGACGCTCGACGTCGAGGGCGCGCTGCTCACGCCGGTCGAGGCCGTTCGCAGCGCCGCGGCGATCGAGCCGGGGACCAACCTGGTGGGCCTGGCGACCGAGCCGATCGCCGCCCGGATCCGGGAGCTGACCCCGGTCCGCGACGTGGCCGTCTCGGTCGGCCTGCCGGACACCCTCCGGATCGCGGTCACCGAGCGACGCCCGATCGTGATCTGGCAGACCGGCGGCGTCCGCTACGCGGTCGACGACTCGGGCCTGCTCTTCGCCGTCGTTGGCGCGGACCCGGGCGGCCCGACCGAGTCGATCCCGGTCGTGATCGACGAGCGGGCCGACGCCGCCGGCCTCGGCGTCCGGAGCACGCTCGATCCGGTGATCCTCGACGCGGCCACCCGGATCGCGTCGCTGACGCCGGCCCAGATCGGCAGCCACGCCAGCGCGCTGACGGTCCGGATCACCGTCAAGAACGGGTTCACGGTCTCGAGCGGGCCGGACGGCTGGCTGGCGATCTTCGGCTTCTACGGGACGAGCCAGCGGACGCCGGAGCTGATCCCGGGCCAGGTCCAGTCGCTGACCGCGGTCCTGGCGAAGGGCGAGGACCGGATGGACGAGATCGTCCTCGCCGACACCTCGGCCGGCACGTACACCCTGAAGCCGACGCCGCGCCCGAGCGCCAAGGCCAGCCAGAGCGCCGCCCCGTGACGCGGAGGGCGCCCGCGGCCCGGGCGATCGGCTGGCAGCCCCCGCGCCCGTCGGGTAGCCTTGCCCAAACGTACCGGAGCGAGGGCGGCGAGGCGTGTTCCTACCCCTGGCGGGTCTCCTCGTGGGCGTCCTTGCCGGGCTCGTCCTCAACGTCAACGTCGGCTTCGAGTTCACCCGATATACGGCCGTGGCGATCCTCGCCGCGCTCGATTCGGTCCTCGGGGCGGTGCGCGCCGAGCTCGATGGCGTCTACGACAATCGGATCTTCATCAGCGGCTTCATCACGAACGCGATCGTGGCGGTGATCCTCACGTTCATCGGCGATCGGCTCAGCCTCGATCTGTACCTCGTGGCCTTGATCAACTTCGGGTTCCGGATCTTCAACAACGTCGCGCTGATCCGGCGCCACTTCGTCTAGCAGCGACTCCTGGAGGACGAACGACGACGGTGGAGAGAGAAGCGGTCCTGGTCGGGATCGACGTCGGCACGTCGAAGGTCTGCACCTTGATCGGCGAGGTCAGCCGCGACGGCCGGATCACCGTCATGGGCCACGGCACCGTCCCGTCGAACGGGCTGAAGAAGGGCGTCGTCGTCAACATCGACCAGACGGTCCGCTCGATCGCCGAGTCGGTCGAGAAGGCCGAACGCCTGTCCGGCTGGAAGATCGACCGGGCGTTCGTCGCGGTCGGCGGGCAGCACGTCGAAAGCCTCAACTCGCCCGGCCAGGTCGCTGTCAGCGGGCCACGCAAGGAGGTCTCGCGCGAGGACGTGAACCGGGCGGTCGAGGTCGCCCGGGCCGTCTCCATCCCCGGCAACCAGGTCGTCCTCCATGTCGAGCGCCGCGGCTTCAAGGTCGACGGCCAGGAGGGGGTCAAGGACCCGCTCGGGATGAGCGCCCTGCGGCTCGAGGTCGAGGTCCACATCGTCACCGGCGCTGCCACCGCGGTCCAGAACCTGTCGAAGTGCGTGAATGCGGCCGGGGTGAAGATCGACGAGCTCGTCGCGTCCGGGCTGGGCTCGGCGGATGCGGTCCTGACCGAGACGGAGAAGGAGCTCGGCGTCGCGGTCGCCGACATCGGGGCCGGGACGATCGACCTGGCGATGTTCGCCGACGGCTCGCCGTTCCGGACGGCCGTCCTGCCGATCGGCGGCAACAACGTCACGAACGACGTCGCGCTCGGGCTGAAGACGAGCCTCCAGGTCGCCGAGGAGCTGAAGATCCAGCACGGGACGTGCAACCTGGCTGCCGTCGACGACGACGAGGAGATCACGGTCAGCGTCCTCGGCGAGGAAGCCGGCCGGACGATCCAGCGACGCGAGGTCTGCGACATCATCGAGGCCCGGATGCGCGAGACGTTCGAGCTGATGCGCGGCGAGATGGCCCGCGGCGGGCCGGGGATGCTGCCGGCCGGGGTGATCCTGACCGGCGGCGGCGCGCAGCTCGCCGGGACCGCCGAGCTGGGCCGCGAGGTCCTCGGGATGCCGGTCCGGATCGCCGCGCCGGCGGGCATCGGCGGCCTCGTGGACACCATCCTCACCCCGGCCTACTCGACCGCGGTCGGGCTCCTGGTGTGGGGCGCCTCCACCCTCGACGAGGGCGAGCCACTGCGCTACGAATCGGCCCCGGCGGCCGGCGGCCTGGGCCGCATCCGGGACGCCCTCCGCAGCATCTTTCCGTAGGCGGATGGGGTCGCGAAGCGTCCCCCCGGCCTGCGGAGCGCGGGAATCGATCCGGAGCTGACCATTGGAGACCATCCAGCTGACGGTCCGGACGGGCTCCCGGCGCGGCTTCACCGATCTCAGCGGGGCATGCCGGCGGTTCCTCGCCGAGCGCGGCGCCGGAGCCGACGGGCTGCTGACGGTGTTCGTGCCGCACGCGACCGCCGGCCTGGTGATCCTCGAGCTCGGCGCGGGCTCCGATGACGACGCGCTCGCGACGCTCGATCGCCTCCTGCCGCGCGACGATCGCTGGCGCCACCGTCACGGCTCGGCCGGGCACGGCGCCGATCACGTGCTGCCGCTCCTCGCCGCGCCCTCGGTCAGCGTGCCCGTGGTCGGCGGGGAGATGACGCTCGGGACGTGGCAGTCGGTCGCGCTCCTCGACCCGAACGCGGACAACGCCGACCGGACGGTGGTGCTCAGCTTCCTCGCGGGCTAGCCGGATCGGTCGCGCCGCGACATCTCTGGCCGATCAGCGGCGGCGGGTCCGGCGGACGGGCAGCAGGAAGACCGCGGCCAGGAGCAGCCCGGCGGCGAACCCGATCGACAGGGCCGTTGCCAGCCGATCCGGTCCGGCGGCCGCGCTCGCCAGGTGGACGTCCGTCGGCGGCGGGGTGAGCTCGGCCGTGCCGCCGCGTGGATCCCCGCCGCCGCTTCCGCCGTTGGCGCCTCCGCCCGGCGTCCCGGTCACCCCACAGGCCTCGCCCAGGAGCGTCGTGGTCGCGCTGACGGTCAGGGGCTCCGGCGGGCCCTGGGACAGGGCGAGCTGGCGAGTGTCGGAGACGGCCACGCCCCAGGTCTGGCTGCATGCCTCATGGGTGACCTGGAGCTCTTCGTCGGGACCGGTCTTGACGGTCAGCGTCGCCGGAGCGTCGGTCGTGCCCCAGGCGTACAGATCCGCCCCGAACGAGCCGTCGGCCGCGGTCGTGACCGTGACCGCCGCGATCCCGCCGTCGGGGGGCAGCTCTTCGACGAGCGTGAGGTGGACGCCGGCCAGGGGCTGGCCGGAGCCATCGACGAGCGTTCCCGCGACCGCGACGCTCGTCGCCTCGTTGGCCAGGGCCGAGGCCATGCCGGTCATGCCGCCCGCCCCCACGGCGGCGGCGACCAGGACAGCCGAGCCCGCGGCCCGGATAGATCGGTACGACAGTCCCACGCGCGCTCTCCCCGGTAGTACCAGTGCCGGTACGCTCGGCAGGATCGCAGCGCGCCGCGGAGCCTGTCCATCGGGTGAATGCCCTATCGCACGAGATCGCGCGAACGGTGCCTCGAGGCACCTCCGGGCGCTCCGCGCTGACCCGGCCCAGCGAAGAACCGGACCGAGATCGGGGTGTCCGGCGGCGATGGCCCGGTGGTAGACTGCCCGACAACCCGACGGACCTCGAGGAACGCACCCGCTGCGGGTCCGGCGGCCGAGTCGCAAGCCACCCGACGATCGCCGTTCCGTGCCGAGCGGGCGTTCGTCGCCAACCACGCTCAGCCCCGGAGGAAGGCGATGCCGCTGCGGTCCGATTCCGAGAACTTCGCGCTGATCCGCGTCATCGGTGTCGGCGGGGGCGGCAGCAACGCCGTCAACCGGATGATCCGGGCCGAGATGATGGGCGTCGAGTTCATCGCCTGCAACACGGATGCGCAGGCCCTCCTCCAGTCCGACGCCCCCCACAAGATCCGGATCGGCGACAAGATCACGCGCGGCCTCGGCGCCGGCGGCGACAGTTCGATCGGGGCTCGCTCGGCCGAGGAGGACTCCGAGAAGATCGCCCAGGCCCTCGAGGACTCGGACATGGTCTTCATCACCGCCGGGCTCGGCGGCGGGACCGGCTCGGGCGGCGCACCGATC
Source organism: Candidatus Limnocylindrales bacterium (assembly GCA_035693125.1). Lineage (GTDB taxonomy): Bacteria > Chloroflexota > Limnocylindria > Limnocylindrales > CSP1-4 > CF-46. The sequence goes on from DASSHB010000010.1 coordinate 19,163, forward strand.
GTCGCCCAGATCGCCAAGGAGGCGGGCGCCCTGACGATCGGCGTAGTCACCAAGCCGTTCTCGTTCGAGGGTGCCAAGCGCAAGCTCGTCGCCGAGAAGGCGGCCGAGGAGCTCAAGGCCCAGGTCGACACCCTGATCACGATCCCGAACGACCGGCTCAAGGACGTCGTCCAGAAGAACACGTCGTTGATCGACGCCTTCCGCGTGGTCGACGACGTCCTTCGCCAGGGCGTCCAGGGGATCAGCGACATCATCACGATGCCGGGGCTGATCAACCTCGACTTCGCCGACGTGCGGGCGATCATGAAGGACGCCGGGTCGGCGCTGATGGGGATCGGCCGCGCGACGGGCGAGAACCGCGCCGTCGAAGCCGCCCGCCAGGCGATCGCCAGCCCGCTCCTCGAGGTCAACATCGCCGGGGCACAGGGAATCCTGTTCAACATCTCGGGCTCCTCGAACCTCAGCCTGTTCGAGGTGACCGAGGCCGCCGAGGAGATCCGCGCGGCGGCCGATCCGGAGGCGAACATCATCTTCGGAACGAGCTTCAACGACCGGCTCGGCGAAGAGGTGATGATCACGGTCATCGCCACCGGCTTCGACGGCACGCGCAAGCGGGACACGAGCCACCGCGCTCAGGCCGCCCAGCCGGCCGCCGAGGGGACGTCGGTCCGCGTCCCGCGCGAGCGCGACTTCCTCGAGGAGCTCGAGCGCCAGCGGACCGAGGCCGCGAACGGCTCCCATGACGACCGCGAGGAGCGGCCGGCGGCGGCCGTGATGGCGCCGCGGATCGAGCGCAGCGTCGGCGAGCCGGTCCCGGTCAAGCGGGCCGCCGCCTACGACGCCGACGACCTCGAGATCCCCTCGTTCCTCCGGCGGAAGTAGACGCGCTCCGGGCGGCGCGCGCCCGGGTCCTCGATCGCATCGTCGACGCCTGCGCCCGCACGGGTCGTGACCCGTCGTCCGTCGCGCTCGTCGCCGTCTCGAAGACCGTGCCCGCCGAGCGCCTGCTCGACGCCGTCGACGCCGGACTGACGACGCTCGGCGAGAACCGCGTCCAGGAGGCGGAGTCGAAGGCGGGCATCGTCGCCGGGGCGACGTGGCACCTCATCGGTCCGCTCCAGTCGAACAAGGCCCGGCGAGCGGTCGCGATCTTCGACGTGCTCGAGACGGTCGACTCGCTCGAGCTGGCCGAGCGGCTCGATCGGCTGGCCGCCGAGCTGCGGCCCGACCGCCCCATGAGCGCCCTGCTCCAGGTGAACGTCGACGCGGATGCTGCGAAGTCGGGGTTCACGCCGGTCGCCCTCGAGCGCGACCTGCCCGAGCTGCTCGGCCTGGCACACCTCCGGATCGACGGGCTGATGACGGTCGGGCGGCTCGTCGAACGAGCCGAGGACGCGCGCCCCACCTTCGCCGCCCTGCGCCGCCTGGCGAACCGGCTCCGCGACCGCTGGCCGGGGCTGGGACCCGAGCTGTCGATGGGGATGAGCGACGACTACCCGATCGCCGTCGAGGAAGGCGCCACGGTCGTCCGCGTCGGGCGGGCCCTGTTCGGAGACCGACCCGCGGCTTGAGCGCCGGCACGGGTTCCGGGACGGGTGACGAGCCTTGCTAGACTCTGGCCGTGGCTCCCTTCGTCTCGAACCTCCTCCAGATCGCCCTCTTCGCGGCCTACCTCCTGATCATCGGGCGGGTGTTGATGTCGTGGTTCGATCCGGTGGGCCGGACCCAGCTCGGCGCGTTCCTGATCTCCGCCACGGAGCCGATCCTGGCGCCCGTCCGGCGGGCCCTGCCGCAGACCGGCATGCTCGACCTGTCGCCGCTCGTCGTCCTGATCGTCCTGGGCATCGTCACGCAGCTGTTCCTGCGTCCTGGCTGACACCGAGGCCCGCTTCGCCGTCCGTCTGACTCCCCGGGGCGGGTCCGACCACGTCGACGGCGTCGTGGACGGCGTCCTCCGTGCCCATGTCGCGGCCCCGGCCGTGGGTGGGGCCGCCAACCAGTCCCTGCTCCTGCTGATCGCCCACGAGCTGGGGGTGCCGCGGCGCTCGGTCCGGCTCGTGGCCGGGGCGGCCGGCCGCCAGAAGCTCGTGGTCGTCGACGGGCTCGAGCCCGAGGCGGTCGTTGCCCGCTATCCGGGCCTCCGCGTATGATCGACCACCTGCGGCGGGCGTCCTGAGCGACGCTCCGGCCCCAGACGGGCGATTGGCTCAGTGGTTAGAGCACGCGGTTCACATCCGCGGGGTCACTGGTTCGAATCCAGTATCGCCCACCACCTGCTCCTGATCGGCGTCGTGCGCCGCGGTCCCCACCGGCTCAGCCGCCGGTTCGCGTCCCCATCCGCGAACCGTCGCCGGCCTCCGGCCGCGGCACGACCGGCTCCGCCGACGTCGCTCCGGGCCGCGGCCGGGGTGCGTGCCGGAGTGACCGGCGGAGCGTCCGCCAGCGGCTGATCGCCCGCCGATCCTCCCGATCGGTCAGCGTGACGCCGCCGTAGCGGGCCAGCCCGTAGTCGGCGGCCAGGAGCTCGAGCGACAGGCCGGAGCGGTCGCTCGCGCGCAACCGGGCGGCGTGCGCCGCGGGCGTCTCGGCCGGGTCCCGCCGGACGTCCGGATCCCGCTCGAGGTCGTCGACGAGCGCGACGTAGGCCTCGATCGCGTTCGCTGGCTCGATCCGTCGTCCGAACCGTCCCCGACGGCGCAGCGGTCCGATGGGCTCGCCGCCCCGGTCGATGGAGCGCGTCTCGTCGACGCCCGGCTCGACGGCCGGCGTCCGGCGCATCCAGAGCGCGATCAGGACGACGATCGCGATCAAGCCGGCCACCGCGAGCAATCCGCCGAGGCTGGCGAAGATCACCTGCTCACCGGTCGATGGAACGCCCTGCCCGGCGGCGCCGGGAGCGTTGGGGTTCGGAAGCACGACCTGGATCGGTCCACGCGACAGCAGGTAGATCACGACGAGGACGGACCCGAAGAACAGCACCGCCCGGCGGGCCGTGCGATCGAACCCGGAGGCGAGGCCGACCACGAGGAGCGGACCGAGCGCCAGCGACACGACGACGGACAGGACGGTGCCGGCGACGGCTGCGAGGGGAATCGCGCCGGCGATCGCGACGACGAGGACGAGGACGGCGAGGAACAGCCAGGGCGGGTTGCGCCGCCAGTCGAACCCGCCGTCCTGGCCGACCTCGTCGAGCCGGACGAGGGCCAGGGCCAGGGCCGCCGCGGCGACGAAGACGATCGCGGACGTGAGCGCCTCCCCGAGGAAGGCGCTGCGCAGGGGCTCTCCGATGAGCCCGCCGATCACGGCGAGGATCGCCAGGCCCGGGATCCCGATCGAGAGGAGCCGGCCCACGGTGTCTTCGGCGAGTGGCAGCCGGGCATGGGCGTAACCGCGGATGACCGCCAGACCGGCGACGATCCCACCGGGGTGCGCAGCGAGGCCCGGACCGAAGCCACCGGTCGCTGCCGAGCGCGCCTCATCCGAGACCGCCCAGCCGAGCGCGGCGCCCAGCGCCGCGATCGCGAGAGCCGCGATCGGCCAGCGCCGGCCGAGCCGAGGGCCGAGGATCCGCGCTGCCGCGACACCCGCGGCGACGAAGGCGGCCAGGACCGGCACGCCGATGACGGTCCGGCGCAGGGTGAACTCCTGGACGAGGCCCCCGACGACCTCGATCCAGGCGGCCTCCGCGACGATCACGAGGACGAGAGGCGCCAGCTCGATCATCCGTCCGACCGACCGCCGGCTCCCGCCGGACGGCCGCCGATCCGGGACGGCGCTCGAGAGCGGGCCGGCGACCGGCGCCATCAGCCGGTCACGCCGAGGACGGTGGCCGTTCGCCACGGACCGTCGAGGCGGGCGCTCCGCGCCGGAAGTCCGAGCCGGCGGATCCGGCCCGCGTCCGCGGCTCCGTCGGGCCCGCAGGCGAGGACGACGACCCGGCAGCCGGCGCGCTCCAGCCGGCGGAGCCAGGCCAGGTACGGCGACGGATCCCGGGCGGTCACGACGAGGATCGTCGTCCCGGGCCGGACGACGCGAATGAGCATCCCGAGCAGGCGCTCGAACGGGGCGGATGGGTGGGACGAGAGCCGGGCAAGGAGGTCGAAGACTCGTTCGAGCTGGCCGGGCGCCTCCGAGATCGCCACCTGGGCGAACCGGCTCTCGGCGCCGTGATAGCCCGCGGCGGCGAGCCCGAACGCCGCTCCGTCCCGGGCGAGCGAGCGAGCGACCGATGCCGCCACCACGAACAGCGACTCGACCTCCTCCTCGTCGACCGACGTGTCCCAGGCGAAGCCCGCGGCCGTCTGAACGTCCAGCGCCAGCAGGACCTCGCGCTCGCGCGACGGCTCGAACCGCTTCACGACCGGGACGCCGAGCCGCGCACTCGCCCGGACGTGGATCCGTCGGAGCGGGTCACCCGGCGCGTACGGCCGGACGCCGGCGAACCGGGACGGATCCTCGCTCAGGCCGGCCCGCGTCCGTTCCTGGCCGCCCCAGGTGTCGCGTCGCTCGAGCGCGGCCATCGGGAGGACCCGCGGCCGGACGAGGAAGCGTCGCCGGCTCGGCCGGTCCTCGCGGGCCGCCTCTCGCGCGAACAGATCGCCGATCGAGAGCGCGACCGGACCGAGCTCGTAGACGCCACGCCGCTCGGCCGTGACGTGGAAGCGCCTCCGGACGCGCTCGAACGGCGCGAGCGTCCAGGCGTTGCGCAGGACGCGGCCGCCCCCGCCACCGATCACGAGCGGCCGCTCGCGGACGACGACGCCCGGGCTCGCCTCGTCCTCGGCCCGCAACCACGAGAGCGGCAGACCGCCTCGGTTCCAGGTCTCGATCTCGGTCGGGATCTCCTCGCCCCAGGTGATCCGATCGCGCTCGAGGTGTCGCTCGTAGACGATCCGCGACAGCCCGTTCCGCGACCAGATCGCACGGACCGATTCGAGGATCAGGACGACGATCGCGAGGAGGATCGCGATCGGCACGTCCAACCAGGCCCCGGTCAGGAGGAGGAGGACCGCGAGGAAGGCGGTGAACGTCATGGCCGGCCGGCGGCGCGCGGCTCGGGCGGCTCAGCGCCCGTCGCTGCGCTCCACCGCTACGGGCGGAACCGGCACGGACTCCAGGATCGCCGAGAGCGCGCTGTCGGAGGAGGCCCCGCGCAGGCTCTCGTCGAGATCCACGACGAGCCGGTGGGCGAGAACCGGCCGCGCGATCGCCTGGACGTCATCCGGCAGGACGAACCGGCGGCCGGCCAGGAGCGCGCTCGCCTGGGCCGCGCGATACAGGGCGACGCTCGCCCGAGGACTCGCCCCGAGCTGCAGCTCACGCCGGGCCCGGGTCGCCCGAACGAGGGCCACGAGGTAGCCCTCGACCTCGTCGGAGACCCGGATCGTCCGGACCTCGTCCCGGAGCGCCAGTAGTCGCGCCGTGTCGATCACGGGCTCGATCGCGTCGAGCGGCTCGGCGGCCGCCTGGTGGCGACGGGCGATCGTCCGTTCGGCGAGGTCGTCGGGGTAGCCGAGCCGGATCCGGACGAGGAACCGGTCGAGCTGGGCCTGGGGCAGGGCGAACGTTCCCTCGAACTCGATCGGGTTCTGGGTCGCCAGGACGACGAACGGATCGGGCAACGGCCGCGTCTGGCCCTCGATCGAGACCTGCCGCTCCTGCATCGCCTCGAGCAGGGCGGACTGCGTTCGCGGCGTCGCCCGGTTGATCTCGTCGACGAGGAGGATGTTCGTGAAGACCGGGCCGGGTGCGAAGCGGAGGGAGCCCGCTTCGAGGATCGACGATCCCGTCACGTCGACCGGCAGGAGGTCCGGCGTGCCCTGGACCCGGTTCGTCTCGAGCCCCAGGGCGCGCGCGATCGCCCGAGCGAGGAGGGTCTTGCCCGTGCCGGGCACGTCCTCGATCAGGACGTGGCCGTCGGCGAGGAGCGCGGTCAGGACGAGCCGGAGGGCCTCGTCGCCCCCGACCACCGCCCGGCCGACGGCGTCGCGGACGTCGGACCACAGGGCGCGGATCGTGGCGTCGGTCGGGCGTGGAGGAGGTCCGACGGCGGCCGCGCCTGGCGGCGTGCCGGGTTCGATGTCCGTGGCACGGTCCATGGGCTCGGTCGGCTCCTCGCGAGGTGTGGCCATCGATGGGGATACGCCGGCGCGGCGCGGGTCGTTCAGCCCAGCCCGGCGGTCAGGCCTCGGCGGCGATCCGGCGCAGGACCGCCGGCAGGATCCCGCCTTGGCGGTAGTAGTCCACGTCGATCGGGCCGTCGAGCCGGGCGATCGCCTCGAACCGCTTCTCGGCGCCACCGTCGGCGGGATCCGCGGCGGCGACGACGGTCAACCGCTTCTTCGGCGAGAGGTCGTCGGACAGGCCGTGGATCGTGAACGTCTCGCGCCCGGTCAGACCGAGCGACGCGGCGCTCTCGCCGGGCTGGAACTGGAGCGGCAGGACACCCATCCCGACGAGATTCGAGCGGTGGATCCGCTCGTAGCTCTCGGCGAGGACGGCCCGGACCCCCAGCAGCATCGTCCCCTTGGCGGCCCAGTCGCGCGACGAACCGGTCCCGTACTCGCGGCCGGCCAGGATGACGAGCGGGGTGCCTTCCTTCCGGTAGCGCATCGCGGCGTCGTAGATGAACTGCTCCTCGCCGTCGGGGAGGTGGACCGTGTACGGTCCCTCCTTGCCCGGGGCGAGCGCGTTCCGCAGCCGGATGTTGCCGAACGTCCCCCGCATCATCACCTCGTGGTGGCCCCGGCGGGCCCCGTACGAGTTGAACTCGAGCGGCGGCACGTTCCGTTCCTGGAGCCAGTCGCCGGCGGGTGACCAGGCGGCGATCGAGCCGGCGGGCGAGATGTGGTCGGTCGTGACCGAATCGCCCAGGACGGCGAGGGCCCGAGCCCCCTCGATGTCGGCGATCGGGGCGGGATCCACCGCCAACCCGTCGAAGAACGGCGGCTTGGCGATGTAGGTCGAGCGCGGGTCCCAGTCGTAGCGGTCGCCATCCGGGATCGGCAGCGCCTGCCAGCGCTCGTCCCCGTCGAAGACGACCGCGTACGTCCGGCGGAACAGCTCCGGATCGATCGAGGAGCCGATGACCGAGCGGATCTCGTCGGGCGTGGGCCAGATGTCGGTCAGGAACACCTCGCGGCCGTCCGACCCGCGGCCGAGCGGCTCGAGCGTGAGGTCCATGTCGACCCGGCCGGCCAGCGCGAACGCGACCACGAGGGGCGGGGAGGCGAGGTAGCTGGCCCGCGCCAGCGGATGGATCCGGCCCTCGAAGTTGCGGTTGCCGGAGAGGACCGCCGCCACGACGAGATCGTGGTCCTCGACCGCCTTCGCCACGGCTTCGTCCAGCGGCCCCGAGTTCCCGATGCAGGTCGTGCAGCCGTAGCCGGCGAGGGCGAAGCCGAGCTGCTCGAGTGGCGCCATCAGGCCGGCTGCCGCGAGGTAGCCGGTCACGGCCTTGGAGCCGGGCGCCAGCGATGTCTTGACCGTGGGCGGGACGGTCAGCCCGCGGGCGACCGCGTTCCGGGCGAGCAGCCCGGCACCGACCATCACGGTCGGGTTGGAGGTGTTCGTGCACGACGTGATCGCGGCGATCGCGACCGAGCCCGTCCGGATCGTGGCCCGGCGTCCGTCCACCTCCACCGTCACGGGTCGGTACTGCGGCTGGGCGCCGCCGCTGGCGGCGGGCGCCGCCGCGGGCACCTCCGCCTCGTCGTGCGCCCGGCTCCGCGCGAACGATGGCGGATCGCTCGCCGGGAACGACTCGGCCGACGATTCCTCCACCTGGCCGGCCTGGGGCTTCGTCGTCTCGAGGGTGCCCTCGTCGAGCGCGCCGAGGCCGTCGGGGAACGCCGCCCGGAAGGAGTCGCGGAGGCGCGTCAGCGGGACCCGGTCCTGCGGCCGCTTCGGACCGGCCACGGACGGCTCGACCGTCGCGAGGTCCAGCTCCAGCGTCTCGTCGAAGTCCGGTCCGGCGCCGGGCTCGCGCCACAGCCCCTGGGCCCGCGCATAGGCCTCGACGAGCGCGATCCGCTCCGCCGTGCGACCGGTGAGCCGGAGATAGGCGAGCGTCTCGTCGTCAATCGGGAAGATCGTGGAGGTCGCCCCGAACTCGGGGCTCATGTTGCTGATCGTCGCCCGATCGGCGAGGGCCAGGCCGGCCAGTCCGTCGCCGGCGAACTCGACGAACGCCCCCACCACGCCGTGCTTGCGGAGCATCTCGGTGACGACGAGGACCAGGTCCGTCGCGGTCGAGCCCCGCGGCAGCTCGCCGTGGAGGCGGACGCCGACGATCCGGGGCATCGGCTGGTAGAGCGGCTGGCCGAGGAGGACGGCCTCCGCCTCGATTCCGCCGACGCCGTAGCCCAGGACGCCCAGGCCGTTGACCATCGTCGTGTGCGAATCCGTCCCGACCAGCGTGTCGGGGAACGCGATCCGCCGATCGCCCGCCGCGGGATCCGGGATGTCCGTGACGACCGTTGCCAGGTATTCGAGGTTGACCTGGTGGACGATGCCCGTCCCGGGTGGCACGACCCGAAGGTCGCGGAACGCCGTCTGGGCCCAGCGCAGGAGCTGGTAGCGCTCGCCGTTGCGCTCGTACTCGCGCTCGACGTTGAAGGCGAATGCCGCAGAGGTGCCGAACCGGTCGACCTGGACCGAGTGATCGATGACGAGGTCCGCCGGCACCAGGGGGTTGACCTTGGCCGGGTCACCGCCCAGGTCGGCCATCGCGTCGCGCATCACGGCCAGGTCAACGACGGCCGGGACGCCGGTGAAGTCCTGGAGGATCACGCGCGCCGGCATGAACGGGACCTCGGCCTCCGCGGCCTCGCCCGGCCGCCACGCCGCCAGCGTCTCCACGTCACCGGGTTCGACGATCCCGCCGCCGGCATGACGGAGGACGTTCTCGAGCAGGATCTTCAGCGTGACGGGCGCCCGCTCCAGGTCGATCCGGTCCGCCAGGACGGCCAGCCGGAAGAGGTCGGGCAGGTCGGCGCCGAGGCTGGCTCGGGCACCGAACGGATCGGGATGGGTCACGCGTCCTCCGTGGGAAAGCGTCGGTACACTCGCTCCGTGGAAGAGTATCGCGAGTCCCGCCAGGAACCGCTTCGGTGAAGGCCTGGGGCGACCCCGAGGACGAGGCCGCGATCGCCGGGCGAGCCCGCGAGGAGACCCTGCGCGAGCTCGGCCAGGCCGGGATCGATCTCGACCCGCCCAGCCCGGCCCAGGCCGCGGCCCACGACCATGGCCCGGATCACGATGCCGCGCCGCACGGCCATCCCCATGTCCAGAGCGAGCCGGGCGAGCCGCCGGTCATCGGGATCGTGGGGGCCGGGGCCGTGGGCACGGCCCTCGGCGTGGCCCTCGACCGGGCCGGCTGGCGGATCCACGCGGTGGCCAGCCGTGACGCCGGCCGTCGCGAGCGGTTCCGGTCGCTCGTGCCCGGCGTCCGGCCGTTCGAGGACGCGGCGCCGCTCGTCGAGGAGGTCGAGCTGATCATCCTCGCCGTCCCCGACGACGCGGTCCCGCGGCTGGCGGGCAGCGTCCACATGTACGGTGGCCAGGCGATGGTCCACACGAGCGGGCTGCTCGGGGCCGAGGCCCTCGCGCCGGCGATGGCCGCCGGGACGCAGGTCGGCTCGTTCCATCCCCTCGTCGCCTTCGCGGATCTCGAGCGAGCCGTCGCGGCCCTCCACGGCGCCACGATCGCGATCGAGGGCGACGAGCAGCTCGTGGACCTGTTGGCCCGGATGGCCGACGTCCTCGGGGCGACGCCGGTCCGCCTGGCCGCCGGTGCGAAGCCGGCCTACCATGCGGCGGCGGTCCTGGCCGCCGGCGGCTTCGATGCGCTCCTCGATGCGATCGCCGAGCTGGGCCGGGTCGCCGGACTCGACGAGGCGGGTGCGCTGGCGATCTACGGCCCGTTGATCGAGCAGACCCTCGGCAATGCCCGGACGCTCGGCATCGCGGCCGCGCTCACCGGGCCGATGACCCGCGGCGACGCCGGGACCGTGGCCGCCCATCTGGCCGTGTTGAGCCGTTTCGCGCCGTCTGTCGTCGGGGTCTACCAGGCGCTCGCCGAGCGCGAGATTCGCCTCGCCGAGGAACGGGGCGCCCTGACACCGGAAGGCGCGGCGGCCCTGCGATCGAGCCTGTCGAGGACCCTTGCAACGCCCGGTTGACGCGCTACCATTGCCGCCCATGGAGCGCAGCATCGCCGCACGCTATGCGGCCCGTCCGGCCGCGCGATTCGTGACGACCTCGACGCGCGCTCGCGAGCGGCGGCTCGGTCTCCGCGGCGCCGGGAGCTTCCGTCCGGCCTCGACCCGGATGACCGTCCTGCGCCGTCCCTCGGACAGCATCCTGGCACGGCTCCGCGGCGACTGGCGCGCCATCCGCCCGGCGCATCCGCGGCGGACCGACGGCCGCCCCCGCCCGGCGGTGGCGATGACCTGGACCGGCACCGCGGTCGCCGCATCCGGCCGTCGCTCCAGCGCCGCCACGGCGCCGTGGCGCGGCTGAGGACCGGCTCCGCCACTTCGGCCGGCGGCATCGTCGTCCGCTTCGAGGACGGCATCCCTTCGCTGGTGGTCGGCGCCCGCCGGCGTGATCGGGACGTCTACACCTGGACGCTGCCGAAGGGCACGCCGAATCCGGGCGAGACCCGCGAGCAGACGGCGCTCCGCGAGGTCGCCGAGGAGACCGGCCTCGAGGTCCGGATCACCGACGTCCTCGACTCCATCGAGTACTGGTTCGTCCAGCGCGGGACGCGGATCCACAAGACGGTCCACTACTACCTGATGGAACCCGTCGGCGGCGACCTCGCCCGCCACGATCACGAGTTCGATGACGTCCGCTGGATCCGGTTCGACGAGGCGCCCGCGGTCCTGACCTTCGAGACGGAACGGGCCCTCGTCGCCCGCGCCGCCGAGGTCGTCGACCCGCCCTCGGAGCGGGCGACGATCGGCGCCACGGCCTCGGCGCCGCTCGGCGGCGCGTCGGCCGGCGGCGCCTGACGTGGCCGACACCCTCGATCCCGCCATCCACGAGACGCCCCTGCGCGATCGCCACATCGCCCTCGGGGCGCGGATGATCGACTTCGCCGGCTGGCTGATGCCGGTCCAGTACGGCGGGATCCTCGAGGAGCATCGCGCCGTCCGCGAGCGGGCCGGGCTGTTCGACCTGAGCCACATGGGCGAGCTCTTCGTGGAGGGCGCCCAGGCGGGCGAGGGGCTGGCCCACGCCCTCGTCACCGACCCGCCATCGCTCGCCCTGGGTCGCGCCCAGTACTCGATGATCGTCGCCCCGGACGGTGGGATCATCGACGACCTGATCGTGTACCGCGTGGCAGCGGACCGGTTCCTCGTCGTCGCGAACGCCGGCAATGCCCGCGTGGTCAGCGACGAGCTGGCCGAGCGGCTGAGCGGATTCAAGGCCGTCCTCGACGATCGCTCGCTGGCCACCGCCCTCATCGCGATCCAGGGCCCGCGCTCGGTCGAGATCGTCCGGCCGCTGACCGACGTCGACCTCGATGCGCTGCGCTACTACGCGATCGCGGAGGGCTCCGTCGCCGGCATCCCGGGCCTCGTCGCGCGGACCGGCTACACCGGCGAGGACGGCTTCGAGGTCTTCGTGGACACGACCCGTGCCGGCGAGCTGTGGGACGCCCTGATGGCGGCCGGCGCGCCGCACGGTCTCGCGCCGATCGGACTCGGTGCCCGGGACACGCTTCGGCTCGAGGCCGGCATGCCCCTCTACGGCAACGAGCTCGACCGCTCCACGAACCCGTTCGAGGCGAACCTGGGCCGGGTCGTGAAGCTCGCGAAGGCGAACGACTTCGTGGGCCGCGCGGCGCTCGAGAAGGTCGCCGCGAGCGGCGTCGACCGGCGGCTCGTCGGGCTCGTGATGCGCGGCCGCGGAATCGCCCGCCACGGCTACCCGATCTGGTCGGGCGAGCATCGGACCGGGGTCGTGACGAGCGGCACCCAGTCGCCGTCCCTCGGCGAGGCGATCGCCATGGCGATGGTCGCCACGGTCGATGCGGAGCCGGGTACGATGGTCGATGTCGAGATCCGCGGGCAGCGGATCCCCGCCGAGGTCGTCGCCCTTCCGTTCTACCGCCGGGAGCGCTGACCGCCGCCCGTCTGGAGGAGCACACGTGACGGTCCCTGCCGATCTGCGCTACACGAAGGACCACGAATGGGTCCGCGTGGACGGAGACGAGGCGACGGTCGGCATCACCGAGTACGCGGCGAGCCAGCTCGGCGACATCGTCTTCGTCGAGCTGCCCGAGGTCGGCCGGGCGCTCACCCAGTTCGCGGCCTTCGGCGTGGTCGAATCGGTCAAGGCCGTGAGCGACCTGTTCGCGCCCCTCACCGGCGCGGTCAGCGCCGCGAACGACGGATTGGCCGGCGCGCCCGAGCAGGTCAACAGCGACCCGTACGGCGCGGGCTGGATGATCCGGGTCAAGCTGACGAACGCTGCCGAGGTCGACGAGCTGCTCGAGGCGGACGCCTACGACGCGCTGATCGCGGCCGGCTGAGCGGATGCCGTACGGACCGCACACCGCGGGCGACCGGGAGCGGATGCTCGCGGCGCTCGGGATCGACAGCGTGGACGCGCTCTTCGATGACATCCCGGCCCCGCTGCGGGCCTCCGGCCTGAACCTCCCGCCACCCGAGCCCGAGCTCGAGCTGGCCGCCCGGCTGCAGGGCCTGGCGGCGCGCAACCGGACCGACCTCGCCTCGTTCCTGGGGGCCGGCGTGTACCGCCACTGGACCCCGCCGAACGTCGACCAGCTGCTCCTCCGCGGCGAGTGGTACACCGCCTACACCCCGTACCAGCCCGAGATCAGCCAGGGCACGCTCCAGAGCATCTACGAGTACGAATCCCTGCTTGCCGAGCTGGTCGACCTGGACGTCGTGTCGGCCTCGCACTATGACGGCGCCGCCGCCACGGCTGAGGCCGGCCTGATGACCTGCCGGGCCACGCGGCGCGAGCGGGTCCTTGTCTCGACCGGCGTCCATCCCCACTACCGCCAGACGCTCGCGGCGTACTTCGGGGGTGGGCTGGAGCTCGAGGACATCCCCCTCGTCGAGGACGGCGAGGCCGCCGGCACGACGGACCTGGCGGCCCTCGGGCGGATGCTCGCGGAGGACGGCCGTCCCGTCGCCGGGGTGATCGCCGCCCAGCCGAACTTCCTGGGACTGCTCGAGCCGATGGCGGCGATCGGCTCGGCCGCGCACGCCGCCGGCGCGTTGTTCGTCAGCGTCATCGAGCCCGTCTCGCTCGCAGTCCTCGCGCCACCCGGCTCCTACGGCGCGGACATCGCCGCGGGCGAAGGCCAGCCGCTCGGGATCGCTCCCCAGTACGGCGGGCCGTATCTGGGGATCCTCGCGTCGACGGACGCGCTCGTCCGGCAGATCCCCGGCCGGCTCGTGGGGATGACGAGCGACGTCAACGGGAAGCGGGCGTTCGTGATGACCCTCCGCGCCCGCGAGCAGGACATCCGGCGCGACAAGGCCGCCAGCAACATCTGCACGAACCAGGCCCTGCTCGCTCTGGCGGCGTCGATCTACCTCGCGACGATCGGGCCGCACGGCCTGCGCGACGTCGCCGCACAGGGGGCGGCCCGGGCGGCCCGGCTCGAGGAGGCCCTCGCCGCGGCCGGCGCGCCACGGCTCCATCCGGGCCCCTATCTCAACGAGTTCGCGATCCGCGTCCCCGATGCCCGAGCCGTCCACCGTCGGCTCCTGGATCGGGGCATCCTCGCCGGGCTCGTCCTGGCCGACGCGGTGCCCGAGGTCTCGTCCCTGGCCGACGGCCTGCTCGTGTGCGCGACCGAGGTCACGACCGACGAGGAGATCGCCCGCTTCGGCGAGGCGCTGGGAGCCGAGCTGGCCGGCGCCCGGACGGAGCGCGTCTGATGGGCGTCGTCGGCGATCCGCTCCAGCCCACGCTGTTCGAGCGCTCGCGGCCCGGCCGCGGCGGCGACAAGATCCCGCATCCGCCCAAGGACGCTCTCGACCGGATCCCGGCCTCGGCGCGGCGGACCGCGCCGCCGGCCCTGCCGGAGATGAACGAGCCGGAGGTCGTCCGCCACTTCGTCAACCTGTCGCAGCTGAACTACGCGGTCGACACGGGCTTCTATCCGCTCGGCTCGTGCACGATGAAGTTCAATCCGAAGCTGAACGAGTGGGCGGCCCGCCTGCCCGGCTTCGCGACCCTCCACCCCATGGCCCCCGACGAGGTCGCCCAGGGCACCCTCCAGCTCCTCTTCGAGCTCGAGGAATGGCTCGCCGAGATCAGCGGGATGCGAGCCGTGTCGCTCCAGCCGGCGGCCGGCGCGCAGGGCGAGCTGACAGGGATCCTGATGATCCGGGCCTACCACCGGAGCCGAGGCGACGTCGAGCGCGACGAGGTCCTCGTCCCCGACAGTTCGCACGGCACGAACCCGGCGACCGCGTCGATGGCCGGCTTCCGGACGATCACGATCCCATCCGCCCCGGACGGCGGCGTGGACGTGGCCGCCTTCGATGCGGCGCTGGGCCCGCGCACGGCCGCGGTGATGATCACGAACCCGTCCACGCTCGGCCTGTTCGAGCGGCGGATCGGCGACCTGCTCGACAAGGTCCACGCAGCCGGCGCCCTCGCCTACATGGACGGGGCGAACCTGAACGCGATCCTGGGCCGGTTCAAGCCGGGCGAGGCCGGCTTCGACGTCATGCACTTCAACGTGCACAAGACGTTCTCGACGCCGCACGGTGGCGGCGGCCCGGGCGCCGGACCGGTCGGGGTGGGGGAGCGCCTGATCCCGTTCCTCCCCACCCCGCGCGTGCTCCGCGCCGATGACGGCCGCTATCGCCTGGAGACCGTCGGCGAGCGACCGACCTCGATCGGGCGGCTGCGCAGCTTCGTCGGCAACACCGGCGTGCTCGTCCGCGCCTACGCCTACCTCCGCGCCCACGGCGGCAGCGGGCTGCGCCAGGTGAGCGATGACGCGGTGCTCGCGGCGAACTACCTGCGCAAGCGCGTCGGCGAGGCCTACGAGATCCCCTTCGACCGCTTCTGCAAGCACGAGTTCGTCGCGAGCGCGGCCGGCCTCAAGAAGCGGACCGGGGTGAGGACGCTGGACGTCGCCAAGCGGCTGATCGACCACGGCTTCCACCCGCCCACGATCTACTTCCCCCTGACCGTCGAGGAGGGGATGCTGATCGAGCCGACCGAGACCGAATCGGTCGAGACGCTGGACGCGTTCGCCGACGCGCTGATCGCGATCGCGCGCGAGGCCGAGACGGACCCCACCCTCGTGACGAGCGCGCCGCACGAGGCGCCGGTCGGCCGGCTCGACGAGGCGACGGCCGCCCGCCAGCCCAACCTGCGCTGGCGGGGGATGACCGGGCGCGAGATGCCCTGCCCGGATTAGGGCGGTCGCGCGGGCGCCCGGGCTCGGGCGCGCTGAGTCGTCACGCGACGCAATCCGGCGACGGCCGTGCACGAGCACGTCGCGATCGCGTTCGGCCCACGCTCGCTCGGACCCCGCTTGCGCCGCGAGGTGACTCAGCCGAGGCGAACGGCGAGCCTGATGGGACGGCACGACTCGGTGGCCCCGCCAACCTCGTCCACGGGACTTGAACCTTCCGGCCGCGGGGCGCGTATCTTGTGAGCAACAGACGGCCTTCGGGCCTGTTCGCCTGCACGGAGATCTGACGACGAACGACGCTGCGGGAGGCGCCACGTCGAGGACGAGTCAGGCCATGGATGCGGAGCTGCTGCGCCGTGTCCAGGCTGACGACCTGGACGCCTTCGAGGAGTTCTTCGCCCGCTACCGCTCATCGATCTACCGGACGGCCTATGGCCTGACCGGCGATCGACAGGCGGCCGAGGAGGTCCTCCAGGACACGTTCGCCCGAGCCTATCAGCGCCGCCACACGCTCCATCCGGACGTGTCGCCCCTGCCGTGGCTCCATCGGGTGTCGCTGAACCTGTGCTACTCGCGCCTGTCCCGGCGGCGCGTGGCGACGAACCCGATCGACGAGGCGACCGAGGCCAGCCGGGCCGACGAGTCGCCGTTGCCCGCGGACCAGGCCGAGCAGGCCGAGCTGCGCCGGATCGTCCGCGACGGGATCGCGGCCCTGCCCGACAAGCACCGCAGCGTCGTCATCCTCTACTACCTCCAGCGCCTGTCCCTCCAGGAGACGGCCGAGGTGCTCGGGATCCAGCTCGGGACGGTGAAATCCCGGCTCCACTACGCCCTGCGCAGCCTGCGCGGTCACCTCGAGCGCGATCGGCGCTTCGGTGGCGCCTACCTCGCGCCGCCCGACGAGGTCGAGGCCAACGCCTCGTGATCGACCTGACCCGCGCCTGTTCCCGGCATCGGTCGGTCCTGATCGACTTCGTCGACCGCGGCGAGGTCCGGCCCGAGACCGGCGCCGCCCTCGCCCATCTCGACCGGTGCATGCGCTGCACCGAGATCGTCGAGGGGACGATGCTCACGATCACCGCCCTGCGCCGGATGGGAGACGAGGCGGCCGCGGTGGAGCCGCCCGCCGACGCCTGGCCGCGGCTCCGGATCCGGATCCAGGGCTGGCACCGCCGGCCGGCGATCATGTCGCCGCTCGCAGGCGTCGCGATGAGCTTCGCGATCGTCGCCGTGCTCGTCCTGCCGATCCGCCTGGGCGGGACCGGCGTCGTCGATCCGACCGTCGCCGCCACCTTCAGCAGCGACACCTCGGTCAGTCCCTCGGAACGAGAGGCCGAGCTCGCTTTCATGGCTCGCCAGCGCACCCCGCCGACCGCGGCGCAGCCCGACGAATCGCTCGATTCGGGTGGGGCGAGCTATCCCCGTCGCTACCCCGACAACTACCGACCGAAGCAGAAGGAGGTGGACCCGGATCAGTCGACCGGACGCCCGGCCCAGCCAATTTGACAGGGCTTGGCGCGGTGGCGATAGTTCCCGGAGCGCAGGAGCCGTACGCTCACCGTGTGCTCGCGCGTCCCTCTGATCGACCGGCCCGTCTGGCGATGCCCGAACGGGGATGACGGCGGAGGAGCCCGGAGCACGCCACTCGCGGCGGCCCCTGACCAGCAGTGTGGGGAGACACACTCAGTGGGAGGAGTCTTGATGCGGAAACAGCTCGTTGGCCTGCTCGCAAGCACGATGGTCGTGTTCGCGGCATGCCAGGGTGCGGCGAGCCCCTCGCCGAGCAGCGCGGCACCCTCGACCCCGGCGGCCACGTCTTCGGCCCCGGCTCCGTCGGGTGAGGCGCCGTCTGCCTCCGGTGGTGGGGTCAACCTGACCGATACCGCCTACAAGCCGGACGACGGCAAGGACGGCGGGTCGCTGATCATCGGCGACTGGCAGGAGGCCAACCAGTTCAACCCGTACTACGTCGGGCAGGTGACCGAGGCCAACGTGGCGTCCGCCGCGTGGGCCAGCCTCGTCGCGCTGACCTATGACTACAAGTACGCGCCGGACCTCGCCAAGGAAGTCCCGACGACCACCAACGGTGGCGTCAAGGCTCCGGGCGACGGCGGCGACGCGATGACGGTGACCTGGACCCTCCGTGACGGCCTCAAGTGGTCGGACGGCCAGGACCTGACCTGTGACGACTTCAAGTACGCCGCCGAGTGGGTCCTCGACAAGGACAACGTCGGCGTCATCAAGTCGGGCTTCGAAGACCTCAAGGGCGGCGCGGACGGCATCGAGTGCAAGTCGGCCACCGAGATGGTCTGGCACTTCGGGAAGATCTACGAGGGCTACATCACGATGATGGTTGCCCCGCTTCCCCGCCACACCCTCGCGTCGATCCCGATGAAGGATCAGACCTCCGGCGCCGGCTTCCGAGCCTCGGAAGTCTCGAAGATGCCCGTCAGCGGCGCGTTCAGCTTCGAGTCGGTCGCGGCCGGCACCGAGCTGCGCCTCAAGAAGAACCCCAACTACACGAGCTGGGCGACCGGCAAGCCGGCCCACCTCGACAACCTCATCTGGAAGTGGTACGGCGACGCCGACGCGATGATCGCCGGCTTCAAGGCCAATGAGGTTGACTTCGCGACCGACCTCCAGGACTCGGACGTTCCGAAGGTCCAGGACCTCGGCGACCAGGTGTCGGCGATCCCGGCCCTGACCTACGAGTTCCTGCGCCCGAACTGGTCGGCCACGGCATGCTCGAAGAACCCGACGGTCCAGGACCGCGGCACGGGCTGCCCGATGTCGGACCCGGCGATGCGCCAGGCCGTCGCCTACGCGATCGACAAGAACGACATCAACACCCGGCTGCTGGGCGGCACCGTCCAGGTCGCCAACACGAACATCGCCCCCGGCGCGTGGTTCTTCGCGGACCAGCCGCCGGCGACGTTCGATCCTGACAAGGCCAAGCAGATCCTCGAGGACGCCGGCTGGAAGGACACCGACGGCGACGGCATCCGCGAGAAGGGTGGCCTGAAGGCGAAGATCGAGCTGTGCACGACGACCCGCCAGGTTCGCCTCGACACGCTCGCCCTGATCGCCGGCTGGCTGAAGGACGTGGGCATCGAAGGCGTCCCGAACGGCGTCGACTCGACGAACATCTTCGCCGGGTACAACGAGTCCACCGCGGACACCCCCTGTGCCCTGTCGCGCAGCAACTTCGACCTCGCGGAGCACGCCTTCTCGAGCTCGATCGACCCGCTCGGCAACTACTTCAGCTATCACAGCAGCCAGTTCGAGCCGACCGGCGTCAACGACGCCCAGGTGAAGGACACCGGCATCGACCAGGCCCTCGACACGGTCAAGAACTCGGTCGACTTCGCGGTCCTGAAGGACGCGATGTCCGAGTTCCAGAAGATCTACGTCGAGAAGACGGTCGAGATCCCGCTGTACTACCGCAAGAACGTCGACCTCGCATCGCCGAAGGTGGGCAACTTCTTTGCCAACCCGACGCAGGCAGGCCCGACGTGGAACGCCGTCGACTGGTACGTCGCCGGCTGATCTGAACCGGGACCCACCGGGTCCGGTATCAGGAGTTGATCACTCTCGGGGCGCCCGCACCGCGCGGGCGCCCCGAGTGACATCCGCCTCGTTGCCCGTGGTACCGTGTCGCCACCGATGCGGCTCGGGACACGGACCAAGCTGAAGGATCCGTGGTCTCTTCGACCAACCTCGCAACACGACAGGTGGTGAGCCGATGACGAAATATGTGATCCGCCGAGTTGCTCAGGCGATCCCCGTCCTCTTCGGCATCAGCATCGCCGTGTATGCGATCCTCCTGTCCGCCCCGGGTGGGCCGACGGCGAAGTTCGCCCAGAACCCGCGGATGACGATCGAGCAGAAAGAGGCGTTCAAGCACGCCTGGGGACTCGATCAGCCGGTTCCCGTCCAGTACTGCCGCTGGATGGGCATCTGCAATCCCGACCACGAGGGCACGATCCTCGGGATCCTGCCCGCGCCGGCCGCATTCCTCGGTGACACCGGCTGGCCGAACTTCCTTCCGAGCGCCCTGTCGGGCGCGAAGAACGGCGTCTTCCACGGTGACTTCGGCTTCTCGATCGACTCAGGCGAGCCGGTCATGGGCCGGATCGCCACCGCCGCCCTGCCGACGTTCATCCTGGCCGCCTTCGCGCTGGTCATCTGGCTGACGATCGCGATCCTCATCGGCGTCACCGCGGCCGTGAAGCGCTACTCATGGTTCGACCAGGCCGCGACGATCTTCGCCTACGTCGGCTTCGCGATGCCCACGTTCTGGCTGGGGATCATGCTGATCTACATCTTCAGCGGACCCGGCTTGAACATCCTGCCGGCCTCGGGGATCACCGATCTGCGGACGTCAGGCGCGTTCGGGACACCCCAGTTCTGGCAGTACTTCGGCTCGCATCCCATCGCGACCGTCGCGGACATCGGGCGGCACCTGATCCTGCCCGTGTTCACCCTGGTGGTGGTCAACATCGCCGGCGACTCCCGCTTCGTCCGGGCGAGCATGCTCGAGGCCCTGAGCCAGGACTACGTCCGGACCGCCAAGGCCAAGGGCCTGTCCGGTCGGGCCGTGACCTTCAAGCACGCGCTTCGCAACGCGCTCCTGCCGGTCATCACGAACATCGGGCTCGAGATCCCGTTCCTCTTCACCGGTGCGATCGTCACCGAGACGATCTTCTCGTGGCCCGGGATCGGCAAGCTGACGATCGACGCGACCCAGAAGTTCGACTACCCGATCCTCATGGGCATCCTGATGATCACGTCGCTCCTGGTCGTGCTCGCCAACCTGATCGCCGACCTCGCCTACGCCTTCGTCGATCCCCGGATCAAGTACTGATCCGGGGTCCCGTCCACCACCGACCGCCCCACTGCGGAGAGGAACGCGCACCGGCATGGCACAGGACATCAGCCGCGACGTGACGAGCGCCGAGGTCGAGGGCGGCAGCGCTGCCCCGGCGCCGGGCGCCGACTACGAGGTCGGCCTCGAATCGCTGAGCCAGTGGCAGCTCGCCTGGCGCAAGTTCAAGAAGCACCGCCTGGCGATGATCGGCCTCGGCATCCTGGCGGTCCTCGTGATCGTCGCGATCGTCGGCCCGTTCCTCATGCCGTTCTCGTTCGACAAGGTGCCGCGTCCCGACGTGATCGTCGCCAGGGGCCGGCCGCCGTCCCTCGCCCATCCGTTCGGTGAGACCGGCGGCCTCCAGCGCGACGTCCTGATGCTCGTCGTGAACGGCGCCCGCTGGTCGCTCCTGATCGGCTTCTCGAGCATGTTCATCGGCGTGATCATCGGGACGATCGTCGGGTCGATCGCGGGCTACCTCGGCGGGTTCATCGACAACCTGCTGATGCGCCTGGTCGACGTGATGCTCAGCCTGCCGATCCTGTTCGTGATCCTCGTCGCGGCCCGGTTCTTCGCCGGTGCCCGGGACAACGTCTGGACGATCATCATCATCTTCGGGGTGTTCGGCTGGATGGGGGTGGCCAGGCTCGTCCGGAGCCTCTTCCTGTCCATCCGGGAACGCGAGTTCGTGGAGGCCGCGAGAGCCGTGGGCGTCCGCGATCGGCGGATCATCTTCAAGCACATCCTGCCGAACGCCCTGAGCCCGATCGTCGTGTCCGCGTCGCTGATCGTCGCCGGCAACATCATCGGCGAGGCGTTCGTGAGCTTCCTGGGCTTCGGCGTCAACCCGATCACGCCGACCTGGGGCAACATCCTGTCGACCGCCTTGACGTTCATCACCCAGGGCAACTGGTGGTGGCCGTTCTTCCCGGGCTTCGCGATCATCCTCGTCGTCCTGGCGGTGAACTTCGTCGGGGACGGGCTGCGCGACGCCTTCGATCCGCGGTCCCGCGCATGACCGAGGTGGTCGACACCGAGGTGATCGACGCCCCCACGCCGCAGGGGGCACCGCCGCCGAGCGACGTCCTGCTGGACGTCCGGAATCTGAAGACCTACTTCCACGTCCTCGACGGCACCGTTCCCGCCGTGGACGGGGTCTCCTACAGCCTCAAACGCGGCAAGTCGCTCGGGATCGTGGGCGAGTCGGGCTCGGGCAAGAGCGTCAGCGCGTTGACGATGATGCGCCTGATCGACATCCCGCCGGCCGAGATCCGAGACGGCGAGATCTGGTTCGACGGGCGCGAGATCCTCGGCCTCCCGATGGAGGAGATGCGCAAGATCCGCGGCAACGACATCGCGATGATCTTCCAGGAGCCACTGACCAGCCTGAACCCCGTGTTCACGATCGGTGACCAGATCGCCGAGCAGGTGGAGCGCCACAAGAAGGTTCCGCGCAAGGCGGCCTGGGACCGGGCCGTCGAGTCCCTCCAGCTCGTCGGCATCCCGTCGCCGGAGCGCCGGGTCAAGCAGTACCCCCACGAGATGTCGGGCGGCATGCGCCAACGCGTGATGATCGCCATGGCGCTCTCGTGCGAGCCCAAGCTGCTGATCGCCGACGAGCCGACGACGGCCCTCGACGTGACGATCCAGGCCCAGATCCTCGAGCTCCTCAAGACGATCCAGGAGCGGACCGATTCGGCCTTGATCCTGATCACCCACGACCTGGGCGTCGTGGCCGAGATGGTCGACGACGTGATCGTCATGTACGCGGGCCAGGTCGTGGAGCAGGGCTCGGTCGACGAGGTCCTGGTGAACCCCCGGGCGCCGTACACGATGGGCCTCCTCGAGTCGATCCCGACGGTCGACAAGCGGGGTGGCCGGCTGTCGGCGATCAAGGGCACGGTCCCGAACCCGTTCAACATGCCGCCGGCGTGTCGCTTCGAGCCGCGCTGCCCGTACGCCTGGGACCTCTGCCGGGAGGAGGGACCGGAGCTGTACCAGGTGGGCCGTTCGTCCGGCCAGCGGGCCCGCTGCCATCTCCACACGCCGGCCGGCGCGGCGCGCCTGCCGGATGCGATCCTGGACCACGAACGGAAGATGAACGTCGGCCAGGGAATCGGCTGACGTGGAGGACGGACACCGCCCGATGGAATCGACCAGCGCGCCGACGCGACCCGAGGCGGGGGCCGCCCCGCCCGCGCCGCCGACACCCGCCGCCGAGATCGTCGAGGGCTCGGCCGACGCCCTCGACGAGATGGATCCGCTGAAGATCCAACGCGTCGAGGAAGGCCAGTCGCTCCTCCAGGTCCGCGGGATCAAGAAGCATTTCCCGATCATCGGCGGGTTGCTCAAGCGCCAGATCGGCACCGTGTACGCCGTCGACGGCGTCGATTTCGACGTGAAAGCGGGCGAGGTGTTCAGCCTCGTCGGCGAGTCCGGCTGCGGCAAGACGACGCTCGGGCGGTCCGTGCTCCGGCTGATCGAGCCGACGGCCGGCACGATCCGGTTCGCCGGCCGCGACATCTCGAAGATCAGCGCCGACGAGCTGCGACCGCTCCGCCGGAAGATGCAGATCATCTTCCAGGACCCGTTCGGCTCGCTGAACCCCCGGATGCCCGTCAGCGACATCATCGGCGAGGGCCTGTTCGCCCAGGGGATGAAGGACCGCAAGGCCCGCGACAGGAAGGTCGAGGACACGCTCGAGCTGGTCGGCCTCCGGCGCGAGTACACCCGGCGCTACCCGCACGAGTTCTCCGGCGGCCAGCGCCAGCGGATCGGGATCGCCCGGGCCCTCGCGCTCGGCCCGGACATCGTGGTCTGCGACGAGCCAGTCTCGGCCCTCGACGTCTCGATCCAGAGCCAGGTCCTGAACCTGTTGCTGGATCTTCGCCGCGACCTCAACCTGACCTACATCTTCATCAGCCACAACCTGTCGGTGATCCAGTACTTCAGCGACCGGGTCGGCGTGATGTACCTCGGCAAGATCGCCGAGATGGGGTCGGTGGAGCAGCTGTACGCCGATCCGCGTCATCCGTACACGGTCGCCCTGCTCTCGGCGATCCCGGACCCGAACCCGCGCCGGCGGAAGAAGCGGCTCGTCCTGAAGGGCGACGTCCCATCGCCGGCCGCGCCGCCGTCGGGCTGCCGCTTCCACACCCGCTGCTGGCTCCGCGAGAAGCTCGGCAACCCCGAGCGCTGCTCGACCGAGGAGCCGCAGCTCCGCGATTTTGGGGCCGGCCACCAGACCGCCTGTCACTTTGCCGAGCAGATCAGCACCGAGATCGTGTCCGCCGCGGTCGAGACCCAGTCGGTCCTGGAGACGGCGGTCGCCGATCCGGAATGACTCGCGGTGGGGCGACGGGTCCGGGCCCACGGACCGTCGCTCAGCAGGGACGTCCGGCGGGCAGGCGTTCCGCGACGCCGGCGTGGGTCCGAGCGGTCGCACCCGGTCTCGTCGGCTTGCTCGCGCTCGTCGTGGCCGCCTGCGGCAGCGGCCCGGGGCCGAGCGGCAATGCCAGTCCCGCGTCGTCCGCGAGCGCGGTCGCCAGCTCGCCGTCGCCGGCCGGAGCGTCATCTGCTCTCGGCGGGTCGCCCGCGCCGGATGCGTCTGGCCCGACCTGGCCCGGGACCACCGTCCTCGCGACGATCGCCCTCGGCGCGGCCGACGGTGAGATCCAGAAAGCCGGGATCGATCTCGAGACCGCCGTCAACAACCAGGATCTCAAGGCGATGTGGGGGGCCGCCGACGGTCTGGCCAAGATGATCGACGGCCTGATGCCGAACATCGCCCGGCTCGAGATCTACCCTGCGACGCAGCCCGCCGCGGTGATCTATCGCAAGGCGTTCCCCGAGATCTCGGCCGGCGCGAAGCAGCTCCGCGACGCGATCACGGCCGGGGATGCGAGCGGGATCATCGCGGGGAGCCAGCAGCTCCAGCAGGGCCTCGCGGACTACGGTCCGGTCCGCCAGCTGATCGGCGGGCTCGTCGAGCAGGCGATCGTCCAGCAGCGACTCCTGCTCCAGTAGCGCCGGCTCCGGGCGCGGGCGCGCGGGCGATCGGCCGGTTCGCCGGGCTGGCCCGCCACGGCGACCCTCAACCGCCGGGCGGCTCCAGGCGTCGGTACCGGAAGTCGTACTCGACGGTCCAGGTCAGGCCGTCGTCTGGCGAGCCCTCGGAGAGCTGGCGGAACGCCTCGGGGCCGCGGTCCTCGAACGTCAGCCGGCGCCGGGAGCCATCCGCATCGCGGGCGTGGAACACGACTCGGCCGTCGGCGGCGACCCCGTCGACGAATTCCACGATCCCGCCGGTGTCGTCCACCCAGGTCTGGCGCCAGGCGCCCGTCCGACGGTCGTAGCGGTTCAGCGAGGTGCCCGTGTAGCCCGTCGCGCCCGTCCACCGCTCCACGATCGCGGCGCCGCCCAGGACGACCTCGATCCGATTGTGTCCCTGGAGCACGCCATCCTCCGTCCGCGCTTCCCAGCTGCCCACCCAGAAGTCGAACGCCCGGAACGCCGGATCGTCGGCCGTGGTGCGGCTGTTCCGGTCCATCCGGTCCCGGAGCGGGCCGAAGCGCGGGTCGGTTCGGAGCGCCTCGAAGGCCGGCTCGGTGTCGACTCCGATCGCCAGACGCGCCCCGGCAGCGGCCGCGGTCTCGAGCGCGTCGAATGCGCCGTCTCCGTCACCGACCGTCGCTCGCGCGGCGGCCAGCCGGACCAGCACGAGCGGCTGACCCGGATGCTCGGCCGCCAGGACCTCCAGGAGGCGGCGCGCCTCGTCCGCGCGTCCGAGAGCGAGCAGGCAGGCGGCGATCCTGGCCCGGGGCCGGACGGCGTCCGGGGTGGCGCTCGCAATCGCCCGCCACGCCTCCAGCGCGGCGGCGAACTGACCGGTCTCGAACAGGTGCTCGGCGGCGGGCAGGTCGATGGAGGTCGTGGGCATCGCGGTCTCCGAAGGTGCCGGCGCGGGGCGCCGGGATCCGCCTGATCGTCGCGCCCGACCGATCCCATGGACAGGCACGATCGGGATCGGCTCGATGGGAACGCTCGCGCTCGTGCGCGCCGAGCGCCGCGCGCGGACGGAGGTCAGGCGATCGCGCGGCGCGGGCGATCGGCCGCCGCGCGCGCGAGCCGCTCCACGCCGGCGCGGATCTCGTCCGGTCGCAGCCGGCCGTAGTGCATCAGGAACTCACGATCGGGGATCGGGTGATGGGCCGACCCCGCCAGCGGCTCGATCGCGACGTCGTGTGGGATCGCCCGGCGGGCCAGCTCGGTGGCCGTCATCCGACCGTCCTCGATCCGGACGACGAGATGGCTGCCGCCGGGCGCCGCCGCCGCCGAGACGACCCGGCCGAGCTCCCGCTCGAGCGCCTCCACGAGCGCCGCCTGGCGCTCCGCGAACGCGGCCCGGAGCCGGCCCAGGTGGCGCTCGAACTGGCCGTCGGCGATGAACCGGGCGAGGGCCCGTTGCTCGATCGCCCCCGGGCCGCGGGCCGCCGCCTCGAGCTGGGCGACGTACGGGCCGACGGCCGGTTGCGGGACGATCGCGTAGCCCGTCCGCAGGCCCGGGTAGAGGACCTTGCTGAAGGTCCCGACGTAGAGCACGCGGCCGTCCTGGTCGAGCCCCTGGAGCGAGGGCAGGGAATGGCCCTCGTAGCGGAGCTCGCTGTCACAGTCGTCCTCGATGACGAGGGCCGAGCGCTCCGCGGCCCAGTCCAGGAGCTGGAGGCGGCGAGCGATCGGCATCGTCCCGCCGCTGGGGTACTGCCACGACGGGGTGACCATCACCGCGGCCACGTCGCCTGGCAGTCGGTCCACCGGCAACCCGCGATCATCCACGGGAACATGCTCCAGCCCGACTCCCTGGGCGCGGAAGGTGCGCTGGAGGTACGGGCTCCCGGGATCCTCGACGGCGAGCCGCCGTCCCTCGCGGAGCCAGACCCGGGCCGCGATCGCCAGCGCGCCCTGGGCGCCGGCCGTGATCACGAGCTGGCCTTCGTCCGCGTGCGCCGCCCGGGATCGAGCGAGGTAGGCCGCCAGCTCCCGGCGGAGCAGGGCGTCGCCCTCGGGCTCCAGGTACGACGTGGCGCTGCCGTGGCCCATCGCCAGGTCGCGCCATGCCGCCTGGATGCAGCGCTCCCAGATCCGGTTCGGGAAGACGTCGAGACGGGTGGCGCCGGTCCGGAAGTCGAACCGGACGATGGGCCAGCCATCGGTGAAGAAGGGCGTGACGGGTCCGCGCGCGTTGACGGCCGGCAGGGCCGGGCGGCGGACCGTGTCCCCGGCCGTCCCGTCCGGCCCGACCCGGCCGGCGGCCGTCCCGCCACGGGGCCGTGCGCGCCGCCGGCCCGCGTCCCGCTGCATCGCCGCCAGGTCCGCCGAGACGAGGGTTCCCCGGCCGGGTCGAGGGTCGAGGAAGCCCTCGGCCGCCAGCTGGTCGTACGCGGTGATCACGGTGATCGCCGCGACGCCGAGCTCGCGGGCGAATGCCCGGATGCCGGGCAGCGCGGCACCCGGCCGAAGCCGGCCGGCGAGGATCGCATCGCGGAGCTGGAGCTCGATCTGGCGGTAGAGCGGTGTCGCCGCCACGCGGTCAAGCACGATCGGGGGGCTGGACAGGACCCGTTCCTCCGCTCCTCGGGCGACGCAGCGGCGGCGTCGCGCACCGTCGTCGTCACGACCCGATACCCGCGATCGCGGCGTCCGGTTCATCGCGGGCGCCGGCGGCGCGCGGTCCGGTCCGCGTGATGGAAGCGTTCCCGTCCCGAGGGCGAGTGGCTTGGGAACGCTCGATGCCGATCGTCCGGCAGTGGCCCTTGTCCGCGCCGGCTCCGTCGAGAGGATGGGTCACGGCCCGGTGACCGACCGGACCGTCGAACGCGGCCCCGCGAGCGTGACCTTCCGCATCGGTTCACGGTCGCGGGGCCGTCGCGCCCGTTCCATCACGCCTGGCACGAGCCGGCACGGATGGCGCGGGGTGGGAGAGCACGGAGGAGTCGTTTGTGACCAGATTTCGCTCCGGTCTGCCGCTCGTGGCAGTCCTGCTCCTGACGGCGTGTCAGGGAGTGACGACCTCACCGTCGCCGTCCAGTGCGTCCACCGGACCTGGCGCCTCGCCGCCGACGACCCCGTCGGCGTCGACCGCCAAGACCGAGGACCAGCTGTTCGGGACGAACTACAAGGCCGAGGACGGCGCCGACGGCGGCACGATCCTCATCGGCGACTGGCAGGAAGCCAACGAGTTCAACCCCTACTACGCGGGTCAGGTCACCGAGGCGAACGTGGCCTCGGCGGCGTGGTCGACGCTGATCGTCCTGACGCCCGACTACAAGTACGCGCCCGACCTCGCCAAGGACATCCCGACGCTCAGCAATGGCGGCGTCAAGGCGCCCGGCGACGGCGGCGACGCGATGACCGTCAAGTGGACCCTGCGCGACGGCCTGAAGTGGTCGGACGGCCAGCCGCTGACCTGCGACGACTTCAAGTACGCCTGGGAATGGGTGACCGACAAGGACAACGTCGGCGTCGTCCTCGCCGGCTTCCAGGACATCACCGCCTTCGACTGCCCGTCCGCGACCGAGATGGTCCTCCACTTCAAGAACATCTACGAGGGCTACCTCACGCTGATCACGGCGCCGCTGCCGCGCCACTACCTCGGCTCGATTCCGATGAAGGACCAGGTCGCCCACAAGGGCTTCCGCGCGGGCGAGATCGCGAGCGTCCCGACGAGCGGCGCGTTCAAGTTCGAATCCGTCGCAGCCGGCAGCGAGCTGCGCCTCGTCCGGAACCCGAACTACACGAGCCCGTTCACCGGCAAGCCGGCCCATCTCGAGTCCGTCGTCTGGAAGTGGTACGGCGACGCCGACGCGATGATCGCGGGCTACAAGGCGAATGAGGTCGACTTCGCGACCGACCTCCAGGACTCCGACATCCCCAAGGTCGAGGATCTCACCGACCAGGTGTCGGCCATCCCGGCCCTGACCTACGAGTTCCTGCGCCCGAACTGGTCGGATGCCAAGGACCGCGATGACGCGAAGGGCACGGGCGGCTGCTCGCGCAACCCGACCGTCCAGGATCGCGGGCCCGGCTGCCCGATGGCCGACCCGGCGATGCGCCAGGCCGTCGCGTACGCGATCGACAAGAACGACATCAACACCCGGCTGCTAGGCGGGACCGTCCAGGTCGCCAACACCCTGGTGACCCCCGACGCCTGGTTCTTCGCCGATCAGACCCCGACCTCGTTCGACCCGGACAAGGCCCGCCAGATCCTCGACGACGCCGGCTGGAAGGACACCGACGGCGACGGCATCCGCGAGAAGGGCGGTCTCAAGGCCAAGATCGAGCTGTGCACGACGACCCGCCAGGTTCGTCTGGACACGCTCGCGCTAATCGCGAGCTGGCTCAAGGACGTCGGCATCGAAGGGGTCCCGAACGGCGTCGACTCGACGAACATCTTCGCCTCGTACAACGAGTCGACGGTCGACACGCCGTGCGCCCTGTCGCGCAGCAACTTCGACCTCGCGGAGCACGCCTTCTCGAGCTCGATCGATCCCCTGGGCAACTACTTCAACTACCACAGCAGCCAGTTCGAGCCGGTCGGCGTCAACGACGCCCAGGTCAAGGACACCCAGATCGACGCCTCGCTCGACTCCGTCAAGAACTCGGTCGACTTCGACGTCATCAAGGACGCGATGTCCGAGTTCCAGAAGGTGTACTCGGAGAAGACGGTCGAGATCCCGCTCTACTACCGCAAGCAGGTCGACCTCCATTCGGCCAAGCTCGGCAACTTCATCGCCAACCCGACCCAGGCCGGACCGACCTGGAACGTGGTCGACTGGTACGTCAAGGGCTGAGCGCTTCCCGGTCCGGACGCGGCGGGCTCCGCCCGCCGTGCTCCAGCCCGCGGGGCCTCGGCCATGATCACCGTCACGTGCACCGACCCGGGCTGACGCTCTCCCGCCGTCCAGCCCATCCTCGCGGGGCGCTCGTCCATCGGGCGCCCCGCGATCTCGCGTTCGGAGCCGGCTCGGCGCGAGGGGTCGAACCCGCGCCGGACCGTCGCGCGCCAATGCCCACCCGACGCCGTTCCTTGCGCCGGACCAAGTGACGAACGAAAACGCGCAAAGCCTCGCCTAACCGTCGAGTGGTCCTCGAGGCGGACCAGAGCGCGGACGAAGACGTTCGGGCCCGCGCCCGCCGGTTCCTTGTGCCTGATGAGGGAACGAGGCGAGCGGGGTCACAAGAACGGAGCGGCACGCCTGGTAAGCCCGGGAAAAGGCTCCAACGGCATGATCGTCGGCATGGCGACTCGCGAACGACCCGGAGACCGCGGTCGACGGCGAACACAGGACGCCGTGCATCGACTCGCCGGCGACTTCGCCGCCGCGCGCCGCACCTGCGGGTTGAGTCTGCGCGAGATCGGCGCGGCAACCCACACGTCGCATCAGCAGATCCACCGATTCGAGCGTGGACAGTTGACCCACGTCGATCCGGGCGACCTCGGCGCTTGGTGCGGGGTGGTCGGGCTGGACCTCGCGATTCGAGCGTTCCCGGCCGGCGACCCGGTCCGGGACCGGGCGCAGCTCGCGCTCCTCGAACGATTTCGGGCCGTGTTGCACCCGTCGCTGTCCTGGGCCACGGAGGTGCCGCTTCCTGTTGCGGCGGACCTGCGGGCCTGGGATGCCGTCACAGGCACCGGCCGCTGGCGGGCCTACATCGATGCCGAGATGGTGCTCAGGGACCTGCAGGCCCTGGACCGCCGGCTGACCCTGAAGGCGCGCGATGGAGCTGCCGACCTCGTGATCCTCGTGGTCGCCGACACCACACGCAACCGATCGGTCCTGCGCGGCGCGCCGAGTGCGTTCGGCCAATTCAGCCGGCGGAGCCGCCCGGTCCTGGCTGCCCTTCGTCGCGGCCAGCGACCGCCAGGACACGCCCTTCTGATGCTCTGAATTGGCGGCCTGGTAGCCGGCAGCGCCCAGGCGCGCGCGTCAGGCGATCGAGCGGTCGGGCGTGGAGCCGCTGGCCTCGCCAGGCGGTGGCCCATGCTGCGCCGCCGCGCCGCGGAAGTGGCACGCCACGAGGTGCCCTCCGCCCGCATCGAGCAGCTCCGGCTCGGTCGTCGTGCAGACCTGCGGTCCGCCGAGCTCGGCCCGGAGCTGGCAGCGCGGATGGAAATGGCAGCCTGACGGCGGATTGACCGGCGAGGGAACGTCGCCGCGAAGGATGATCCGCTTCCGGCGCAGCTCGGGGTCGGGCACCGGGATTGCCGACATCAGCGCCTGGGTGTACGGATGCTCGGGGGCCCGGAACATCTCGCGCCGGTCGGCCAGCTCGGCGATCTTGCCGAGGTACATCACCGCGACGCGGTCGCTGATGTGCTCGACGACGCCCATGTTGTGGGCGATGAACAGGAACGTCAGGCCGAGCTCGCGTTGGAGGCTCTTCAGCTCGTTGAGGACCTGGGCCTGGATCGACACGTCCAGGGCCGAGACGGGCTCGTCGCAGACGACGAGGTCCGGCCGCACGACGAGCGCCCGGGCGATCCCGATCCGCTGGCGCTGGCCCCCCGAGAACTCGTGCGGGTAGCGCCGCGCGTGGTACGGGGCGAGGCCGACGAGGTCCATGATCTGGCGGACTTTCTCGCGCCGTTCCGACGGCGAGCCGAGGCCGTGGATCCGGAGGCCCTCGCCGATGCTGTCGCCGATCGGCGTCCGCGGGTCGAGGGATGCGTACGGATCCTGGAAGATGATCTGGATCCGCCGCCGGTAGGGCCGGAGCGCGGCGCCGCTGATGTTCGTGATGTCGACGCCGTCGAACCAGATCGAGCCCGACGTCGGGTCGATCAAGCGGAGGAGCAGCCTGCCGACCGTCGTCTTGCCGCAGCCGGACTCGCCGACCAGGCCGAGCGTCTCACCCCGGACGATCTCGAAGCTCACGCCGTCGACGGCCTGGACCTCGGCCACGGTCCGCTGCAGCACGCCGCCCCGGATCGGGAAGCGCTTCACGAGGTCGCGCACCTCGACGAGCGGCGTGGCGCCGGCGACCGTCCCCCGGGCGGATGCCGCGCTGCCCGCGTCCACGCGGGGGGCCGACGTCGTCATCCGGGCCGTCCGTCGTCCTCGCGGGCCCCCGCCCCGGCTCCGGCCAGGGCCTCCCCGCTGGCGGCCGCGCCACCGTCGGCGGCGGCTCCGGTGGCCAGGACCTCGGAGGCCGCGACGTCCGTCCGTGGCTGCCAGCCCTCCGGCCGCGGGATCAGCCGGCCGTTCACGTCGTGGTACAGCCAGCAGCGGACCTCGTGACCGGGCTCCAGCGCGCCGAGGCCCGGATGGACGTCGATCGCCATCGCGTTGTCCTCGGCGACGCGCGAGGCGCAGCGAGGTGCGAAGCGGCAGCCCTTCGGCACGTCGATCAGGTTGGGGACGTTGCCCGGGATGACGCTCAGCTGCTCGCGGACGTCGCCCACGATCGGGATCGAGCCGATCAGGCCGCGCGTGTACGGATGGCGCGGCAGCCGGAAGAGGCTCGTGACGTCGGTGTGCTCGACGATCTCGCCGGCGTACATCACGGCGACCCGGTCGCACATCTCGGCCACGACGCCGAGATCGTGCGTGATCAGGATGATCGCGGTCCCCGTCTGGTCGCGGAGATTCCGCATCAGGTCGAGGATCTGGGCCTGGATCGTCACGTCGAGCGCCGTCGTGGGCTCGTCGGCGATCAGCAGCTCGGGCTCGCAGGCGAGGGCCATCGCGATCATCACGCGCTGGGCCATGCCGCCCGACATCTCGTGCGGGAACGCCTTCAGGCGGCGCTCCGGGTCGGGGATCCCGACCATCCGGAGCAGCTCGAGCGACCGCTGGCGGGCCGGTCCGCGCTTCATCCCCCGATGGAGCTCGAGGACCTCGGAGATCTGGCGGCCCACGTCCCAGACCGGGTTCAGGGAGGATTGCGGCTGCTGGAAGATCATGCTCACGCGGTCGCCGCGGAGCCGGCGCATCTGGTCGGGCTTCAGCTTCAGCAGGTCCTGTCCGTCGAAGACCACCTCGCCGGCCTCGACCCTGCCCGGCCGCCCCACCAGGCCCATGATCGAGAGCGACGTGACGCTCTTGCCGCAGCCGGACTCCCCGACGAGGCCCATGATCTCGCCGCGATCCACGTGGAAGTCGATCCCGTCGACCGCGTGAACGATGCCGTCGCGGGTGTAGAACGAGGTGCGCAGACCGCGGACCTCGAGGAGCGGCCGCTCCCCACGCTCCTTGCGCGGCTTCCGGGCCGACGAGGGGACGAGCTCCTCGACGATCGTCGTCGAGAGGTCGGCGAGGGCCCCGGGTGGTGGCGCTTGGCTGACGAGGGTCGGAGTCTCGTCCGTCATCGGTTGAGGCGCGGATCGAGCGCGTCGCGCAGGCCGTCGCCCAGGAGGTTGAAGCCCAGGACGGTCAGCGTGATCGCCAGGCCCGGGACGAGGATCACGTGCGGGGCGTTGAGCAGCTGCTGCGACTCGACGCTGATCATCGAGCCCCACTCGGCGACGTCGAGCGAGCCCGCCACGCCGACGAAGGTCAGGGCCGCGATCTCGAGGACCGCGCCGCCGATGCCCAGGGTCCCCTGGACGACGATCGGCGTCAGCGAGTTCGGCAGGATCCGCCGGAGCAGGATCCCGCGGTTCGACTCACCGAGCGCCCGGGACGCGGTGACGAAGTCCGCTTCGCGCAGGGACAGCACGGACGAGCGGACGATCCGGGCATAGACCGGGATCGCGACGATGCCGATCGCGAGCAGGGCGTTGAACAGGTTCCGGCCGAGCGCCGACACGATCGCGATCGCGAGGAGCAACGACGGGAAGGCCAGGATGACGTCCATCAGCCGCATCAGGACGTTGTCCACCCAGCCGCCGGCATAGCCCGCGGTCGCGCCGATCAGCGTCCCGATGATGATCGCGAGGAAGACCGAGGCGAACCCGACGCCGAGCGAGACCCGGGCTCCGAACACGACCCGGCTGAACACATCGCGGAAGTTGCCGTCGAGTCCCAGCAGGTGCTCGGGCTTGTCCGCGGCGCAGCCCAGGGCATGGATGCAGGGCGGCGACCGCTTCACGGCGCCCTGCTCGTGGAGCTGGAGCATCGACGCGTTCGGGTCATGGGTCGCGATGATCGGGGCGAAGACCGCCGCGAGGACGAGGATCCCCAGGATCACCAGCCCGACGATCGCCGAGCGCTGGCGGAGGATGTTCGACACGGTGTCGCGCCAGAGACTCGTGGCGCGGGTCCGGGCCAGGGGGTCGTCCATGATCGCCGGGACCGATGCGCCGGGGCTGCCGGCCGGCATCGCCCCGCTGCCGAGCGGCCCGGTGGTCGCGCTCATCGCAGCCGGATCCGCGGGTCGAGGTAGCCGTACGACACGTCCACGATCAGGTTCACGACGACGTAGGCCACAGCGACGATCAGGATGAAGCCCTGGATCACCGCGAAGTCGCGGCCGATGATCGCCTCGTACAGCGTCCGCCCGACGCCGGCCAGGTTGAACGTCGACTCGGTCAGGACGGCTCCGGCGAACAGCAGCCCGAGCTGGAGGCCGATCACGGTCACGACGGGCAGCAGTGCGTTGCGGGTTGCGTGGCGGATGATCACGGTTCGCTCACGGACGCCCTTGGCCCGCGCGGTCCGGACGTAGTCCTGGCCCAGGACCTCCAGGAGGCTGGAGCGGGTGATCCGGGCGATGATCGCCAGCGGGATCGTGCCGAGCGCGATCGCCGGCAGGATCAGGTGCCGGGCGGCGTCGCCCCAGGCACCCCATTGGCCCGTGACCGCCGCGCTGAACGTGTAGATCCCCGACAGGAAGTCCAGGATCCCGCGTGGAATCCCCGTCAGGTCGTTCATCCCCCAGACGTCGACGAGCGGCTTGACATCGATCCCGGCGCTCAGCCGGCCCGACGGCGGGAGCGAGAACGGGCTGTTCTTCAGGAGCACGCCGAAGATGAACTGGAGGAACAGGCCCAGGACGAAGACGGGCATCGAGACGCCGATGTTCGCGACGACCATCGCCCCGACGTCCACCGGGGAATTGCGCTTGATCGCGGACAGCATCCCGAGCGGGATGCCGACGATGATCGCGAACAGGAGGGCCCAGACCGTCAGCTCCACGGTCGTCGGCAGGCGCTCGATCAGGACCTCGGTCACAGGTCGCGAGAACTTCGTCGACGTGCCGAGGTCGCCCTGGGCGAGCTGGCCCACGTAGATCCCGAACTGGACGGGGATCGGCTGGTCGAAGCCCATCCGGCGGTTGAAGTCGGCACAGATGAGGTCGGTCGCCTTCTCGCCGAGGATCGCCCGGCACGGGTCATGGGTCACGATCCGCGACAGGATGAAGACGAGGAGGATCAACCCGAACAGGACGGGGATCGTCAGCAGGAGCCGGCGGAGGATGAAGCGGGTCACGTCCGAGACGTCGCTCCGTGGTGATCAAGCCGGGCCGGGACGCGGCCACCCCGGTCACGTGATGATGAACGAACGGGGCGCCGCGCGTGCGACGCCCCGTTCGTGGTCGGTTCCGAGCCGGTGGCTCAGGAGGCCGGAGGCGGGTTGAGGAAGCCGCCGAACAGGCCGGGGAAGTACTCGAACGCACCGGACCGGCCGATGTGGTTCTTGTTCTTCGTGTCCCACTGCGCGGCGTAGGTTGCGACGACGTCGTTCGCGTCGAAGGCGGCGCCATCGGCGAAGGTGACGTTCTCGCGGAGCTTGCACGTCCAGACCGTCAGCTCGGTGTTCGGCGTGCACTCGGTGGCGAGCGATGGAACGGCCTTCGTCCCGCCGACCTCATAGGCGTACAGCGACTCGTAGACGGCCTCACAGGCGCGGAGCGTCTCGCCGTCGGTCTCGTCGCCGCAGTACATGCTGAGCGGCTCGCCGTTCTGCATCCAGACCAGCGTGTCGCGATCGGCGGCCTTCATGACCGCCATGTTCTCGTTGCTGAGGGGCGACGAGTGCGCGCCCTCGACGTCGGCCTTGAACACGGTGCCCGAGCCGCCGTGCGCGACGATGACCGCCGGCACGTGCTGCTTGATCAGGTTGTTCGCGTCCTTGTAGGCCGCCTGGCGATCCGCGTCGGCGGCGGACGTCGCGCCCTTGGTCAGGGCGGCGGCGATGTCGTCGAACGGCTTGCCGAACTTCTTGCCCGAGCCCGAGCCGAAGTGGTAGTCGAGGAAGTTCGTTGCGTCGGGATAGTCCGCGCCCCAGCCCAGGAGGTACAGCCCGTCGAGCTCGCCCGCCGCGGCCGCATCGAGGAAGTGGCCCGACTCCTGGAGATCGAGGGTCGTCTTGATCCCGAGGTTCGCCTGGAGCTGGTTGCTGATCTCGGTCGCGATCTGGGGCGGATCCGGGAGGTAGCCGCGGACCTCCTTGCGGAAGGAGATCTTGTAGGTCTTGCTGAAGTCGAAGTTGGCGTCCTGGAGCATCTGCTTCGCGGTGGCCGCGTCGAACGTCCAGGTGTCGTCGCCCTCGCAGCCGAACGGGATCGCGCACGGCACGAAATGCGTCGCGACCTCGGAACCGGCCGGATAGTAGTTCTTCACGATCTGGTCGCGATCGATGCCCATGGCGATCGCCTGGCGGACCTTCTCGTTCGTCCACGGATCGTCCAGCACGTTCATCCCGATGTAGAGGGTGTTCAGGCCCTCACGCTCGTAGAACTTGACGTTGCTGTCGGCCTGGATCGTCGGGATGTCGTCGGTCCCCGGGTTGTCGATCCCGTCGACGGTCCCGGCCTGGAGCTCCAGCCAGCGCTGCGCGGCCTGGTCGCTCCAGCGGAACTCGAGGTTCGGCGTGAGCGCCTTGGTGCCCCAGTAGTTCGGGTTCGCGGTGAACGTGACCCGCTGGCCCTTCTCCCAGGTCTTCAGGGTGTACGGGCCGGTGCCGTTCGCCATCTCGAGGTACGACTTGTCCGGCGCGTGCTTGTCGAGCCAGTCGCTGTCCTGGATGCCGAACGCGCTGAACGCGATCTTCGAGAGGAAGGCGACGTCGGGCGCGCACAGGTCGAACTCGACCGTGTGGGCGTCGACGGCCTTGATCTGCTTGAACTCGCTCGAGTTCGTCGCGTCGCCGCAGGCTGCGGCCGTCTCCGGGTACGAGACCCCCGTGAACGGCGGCTCGCTGGCCGACGTCGGCTGGCTCGCCGTCGCGCTCGGCGGCGTCGCCTGAGACGACGTCGGCGAGGGCGATGCCGCGCTGTTGCACGCGGAGAAGACGATCGCCACCGCGCCGATCACGGCAAGGGGCGACCACCTCGTGGTTCGGGACATGCACTCCTCCTCAAACGGCCCCTTGCCGATCCCGTCGCATCCGGGTCCCGGTCGGAGCGTCCGATCCGCGCGCGGTCGGCCCACAGGCCGCAGGTCGCGGGTCCGCGGACTGTAGCACGCGGGCGTGGCCGGTGACCATGCACGCCACGCTCGGAATCACGGTACGCCGGGACGTCCCGAGGGGTTCACGGACCGGCTTGCCGGGCCGGTCGCGCGCGGCCGAGTCGCTATGCTCGCGTCGTGCAGACGCTCCGCGTGGCCCTTGCCCAGATCGCGCCCCGTCTGGGCCAGCTCGAGGCGAACCTCGGACGCCACCATGCCCTGATCGCCGAGGCTCGCGAGCGTGGGGCCGGGCTCGTGGTGTTCCCGGAGCTGGGATTGACCGGCTACCTCCTCCAGGACCTGGCCGCCGAGGTCGCGATCCGCCTGGACGACCCGCGCCTCTCCAGTCTGGCCGCCGTCACCGACGGCCTGTCGGCGATCGTGTCGTTCGTCGAGGAGTCCGCCGACCACCGGCTGTTCATCGCGGCGGCGCTGCTCGAGGACGGCCGGATCCGGCACGTCCACCGGAAGCTGTTCCTGCCGACCTACGGCCTGTTCGACGAGCGTCGCTTCTTCGCCGCGGGCGATCTCCTGCGGGCGACGCCGTCGCGCTTGGGGGTCGGGCTGGGGATTGCGGTCTGCGAGGATTTCTGGCACCTGTCCGTGCCGCAGATCCTGGCCCTCGACGGTGCCCAGATCCTCGTCAACGTGTCGTCGTCGCCCGGGCGCGATCTGGCCGCGACGAACGAGGTCGGGCTGGGCACGGCGACGTCGTGGCGGAACCTGATGCGGACCTACGCCCAGCTGACGACCTCGGTCGCGATCTTCTGCAACCGCGTCGGCGTCGACGAATCGATCTCGTTCTGGGGCGGCTCCGAGGTGATCGCCCCGAGCGGGCAGGCACTGTTCACGGCGCCGCTGTTCGAGGAGGGCTTGTTCACCGTCGACGTGCCGCTCGCCGATCTCCGCCGCGAGCGGGTCGCGCTGCCGCTCCTGCGCGACGAGCGGCTCGAGCTCCAGGCCCGGGAGATCGGCCGGATCATCGCCGAACGGGCCGGGCTGGCGACCGACTCGACCGCGGACGAGCTGGCCGAGCCGGGCCTCGACGTGGCGCCCGGCGACCCGATCCGCGAGCCGATCGGGTTCCGCCCGGACGAGGCGATCCCGGACAAGGTCCGCCGATGACGGACGTGACGTCCAGTCCGCGGGTCGAGCCGCTCTTCGAGCTGCCGCCCGAGCTCGCGATCGACACGACCATCGCCCGGCGGGTGATCGGCGAGTTCATCCGCGGCCAGCTCCGCCAGGCCGGCTTCGAGCGGGCGGTGCTGGGACTGTCGGGCGGGATCGACTCCGCCCTCGTCGCCTATCTCGTCGCCGAAGCCATCGGCGCGGATCAGCTGCTGTGCGTGTCGATGCCCTACCGGACGTCGTCCGAGGGGTCCCGGACGGATGCGGCAGCCGTCGTCGCCGATCTCGGCTGCGCGGTCGAGACCGTTGACATCAGCCCCATGGTCGACGGCTTCTTCGCGAGCCAGCCCGACGCCGCCCCGCTCCGCCGGGGCAACTTCATGGCCCGCCAGCGGATGGCCGTCCTGTACGACCGGTCCGTCACCTGGGGAGGCCTCGTCGTGGGGACCGGCAACAAGACCGAGTCGCTGATCGGCTACACGACCCTGTTCGGCGACAACGCCTGCGCGTTCAACCCGATCGGTGACCTGTACAAGAGCCAGGTCCGCCAGCTGTCGGCGGCGATCGGCGTCCCGGAGGCGATCATCCGCAAGGCGCCGTCCGCCGACCTGTGGCCCGGCCAGACCGACGAGGCCGAGGCGGGCTTCTCGTATCCGGTGCTGGATCGGCTCCTGTTCTGGCGGGTCGACAAGCGCCGCTCCGACGAGGAGATGGCCGGGCTCGGCTTCGATCCGGCCCTGGTCGCGCGGGTCGACCGGATGATCGCGACGTCGGAGTTCAAGCGCCAGGTCCCGCCGATCGCCAAGCTCGGCCCGCGCACGGCCGGGGTCGACTACCTCTACCCGCGGCGGCGACCCGGCTCGGCCCGGGGGTGAGCGACGCCGCCGGCGGCACGGGCGGCCGCCTGTTCGTCGTTGCCACGCCGATCGGGAACCTGGCTGACGTGACGATCCGGGCGCTCGAGGTCCTCCGGACCGTGCCCTTGATCGCCGCCGAGGACACCCGGATCGCCCGCCGCCTGCTCGACCGCCATGGGATCGCCACCCGGCTCGTGTCGTTCCATGCCCAGTCGGGGCCCGGCCGGCTGGCCGAGCTGCTGGCGCACCTCCGCGGCGGCGCCGACCTCGCGGTCGTCACCGACGCCGGGACGCCGGCGGTCAGCGATCCGGGCGAGGAGCTGGTGTCGGCCTGGGCGGCCGAGTCCGGCGCGGTCGTTCCGATCCCGGGCGCCTCGGCCGTGCTCGCGGCGGTCGCCGGTTCCGGCGTGGCCGGCCCGCGCTGGACCTTCGAGGGCTTCCTGCCGCGTTCGGGACGCGACCGCCGCGATCGCCTCGCGAGGATCGCGCGCGACGAGCGCGGCTGCGTCGTGTACGAAGCACCGGCTCGGGTGGCCGCCACGCTCGCGGACCTGGCGACCGCGTGCGGCGAGGCGCGGCCTGCTGCGGTCGCGCGGGAGCTGACGAAGCTCCACGAGGAGATCGTCCGAGGATCGCTGGGCCGGCTGGCGGCCCAGGCACGGAGCGGCGAGCTGACGCTCCGTGGCGAGTTCGCGATCGTCATCGGGTGGTGGCCGCCCGCGGCCACGCCGGACGAGCGATCCGTCGCGGGCGACGAGGCGGACGCGCTCGCCGAGGTCGAGCGGCGGGTGGCCGGGGGAGCGGCGCGGGGCGAGGCGGTCCGCGCTGTCGCCGCCGAGACCGGGATCGCCCGCCGCCGGCTGTACCGCGTGGCGTCCGGTTCATGAGTTCCCTGCCTCGCCCGATCGTCGTGGTCGGCAGCACGATGGTCGACCTGGTCGCGTTCGCCGAGCGCCTCCCGGAGCCCGGTGAGACCGTCGTGGGCACGCGCTTCCACCAGGGGTTCGGTGGCAAGGGCGCCAACCAGGCCGTCATGGCCGCTCGGTTCGACGGCGAGGTGGCACTCGTCGGCGCGGTCGGCCACGACGCGAACGGCGCGGCGATCGTCGCCAACCTGCGTGATCAGGGAGTCGCCGTGGACGACCTGGTGACGGTCGATTCGACGTCCGGTGTCGCATCGATCTGGGTCGACGGTGACGGGATGAACCGGATCGTCATCGTGCCGGGCGCGAACGGACTCGTGGATGGCGATCGCGCAGCCGCGGCGATCGGGCGCGTGCGGCCGGGCGCCGTCGTCGGCCAGTTCGAGATCCCTCAGTCGGTGACCGCCGCGGCGTTCGCGATCGCGCGCGAGGTCGGCGCGGTGACGATCCTCAACCCGGCGCCGGGCGCGCCGATCGACCCGCTCCTCCGGGCGGCGGCCGACTGGATCGTCCCGAACGAGACGGAGTTCGTTGCCATCGGCGGCACGCCGCTCCGCGGTGACGAGACCGACGACGCGGCGATCGACGCGCTCGCCGACCGGCTCGACACCGGCTTGATCGTGACGCTGGGGGCCGCGGGGGCGGCCGTGCGCGCCCGCGGCGGCCGCGTCGTCCGGATCGCCGCGGCAGCCGTGCCGCCGGTCGACACGACTGGTGCCGGTGACGCGTTCATCGGCGCCTTCGCGGCGGGAATCGTCGCGGGTCTCGGTCCCGCGGACGCCGCCCGCCTGGGCTGCGCTGCGGCCTCCGACAGCGTGACCCGGATCGGGACGCAGTCGTCGTTCATGGCCCCGGCGGCTGCCCGGACGCTCCTCGCGCAGGCCGGCCGCCGATGACGGCGAACGCCGGGGGCCGTGG
Organism: Candidatus Limnocylindrales bacterium; assembly: GCA_035693125.1. Classification (GTDB taxonomy): domain Bacteria; phylum Chloroflexota; class Limnocylindria; order Limnocylindrales; family CSP1-4; genus CF-46. Next base: position 59,667 of record DASSHB010000010.1, read on the forward strand.
CGCGAACGTGCCCATCCTGGGCGGGCTGTCGCTGGTCGCCCGGACCGCGTTCCTCGCCGTCGTCGGGCTGTCGATCGCGACGATCGCCCTGGACGTGCTGGTCGGCGGCCTGCCGGCTCTCGTCGTGTTCGGTCTCGCGGCGCTCTCGATCCTGGGCCTCGCCTGGTTGATCGGTCAGGCGACCGAGCGGATCGGCGCGATCACCGGGCCCCAGGTCGGCGGGATCCTCAACGCGACGTTCGGCAACATCGCCGAGCTGATCATCGCCTTCTTCGCCCTCCAGGCCGGCCTGGTCGACGTCGTCAAGGCCAGCCTGACCGGGTCGATCATCGGCAACCTCCTGCTCGTCCTCGGGCTCAGCGTGCTCGTGGGCGGCCTGAAGCACGGGACGCAGACGTTCAGTCGCGAGATCGCGGGCTCGAATGCCGCGCTCCTCGTCCTGGCGGCCGTCGGGCTGTTCGTGCCGGCGGTGTTCCGGGCGAGCAGCGGCCAGGGCGAGGGCAGCGTCGTCGAGGACTCGACCCTCATCGCGATCGTGTTGATCGCCGGATATGTCCTCTCGCTGATCTACCAGTTCACGAACCCGACCCGGACGCTCGGTGGCCACGAAGCGCGCGACACGCACGAAGGACCCGCCTGGTCCGGGCGGACCGCCGCCGCCGTCCTGGTCGGCGCGGCGATCCTCCTCGCGATCCTGTCCGAGATCCTCGTCGGCGCGATCGAGGTCGTCGTCGACACGCTCGGCCTGACCGAGCTGTTCGTCGGCGTGATCCTCCTGCCGATCATCGGCAACCTCGCCGAGCAGCTCGTGGCGGTGCAGCTCGCCCGGAAGAACAAGATGGAGTTCTCGATGGCGGTCTCGTACGGGGCCAGCCTCCAGGTGGCCCTGTTCGTCGCCCCGGTCCTCGTCCTCCTCGGCGTCCTGACCGGCCATCCGATGGACCTCGCGTTCGCTCCGCTGGAAGTCGTCGCCGTCGGCGCGGCCGTCGGGATCAGTGCGCTGATCGCCCTCGACGGCGAGTCGAACTGGCTCGAAGGCGCCCTGCTCGTCCTCGTCTATCTCGTGCTGGCGGTGACCTTCTTCGAGCTGCGCTGACGCCGGGCAGGTCGAACCGGCGACGGGAGGGGGAGCCGTCGCCGGTTCGAGCGGTGCGTTCCTTCGGTTCCGAGCGCGCGGTCAGGCCGCGACGACCTCCTCGGTCAGCGGCTCGGCCGCGGCCGCGATCGCCGCGTCCTCATCCGCATCCGGTTCGTCGTCGTCCTCGTCGAGGCCGTAGGCGGCTGCCTGCGCCGTCATCCCGTTCGCGGCGCTCTCGGCGGCGTAGTCCTTCTTCCGCCGTCCGCTGAGCATCTCGACGTGGTTGGCGACGACCTCGGTCTTCCAGTGGCGCTTGCCCGCGTCGTCGTCCCACGATCGCGTCTGGAGCCGGCCTTCGACGGCGACCTGCTGGCCCTTGCCGAGGAACTCGCCACAGGTCTGGGCCAGGCGGTCCCAGGTCACGATGTTGTGGTACTCGGCCTTCTCCTTGCCCTGGCCGATGTACTCGTTCGTGGCGACGCTGAACTGCGTCACCGCCTTGCCCGAGGCGAGGCTGCGCATCTCCGGGTCGCGGGTCAGGCGCCCGGTCAAGAGGACCTTGTTCACGGTCCGCGTTCTCCTTCTCGGTCGCTCGACAGCGTCGACGACCCTGCGTGACATTCCGGCCGCAGCGCGCGGCCGATCGGCGAAACGACTCGGCGGCAGGTGGCCGCTCCAGCGGCCGATGGAGGAAGGCGCCGGCCCCGGCGGTCGGGCCACGGCGGGCCTACGGTGTCGGCGGACCATCGCTGGTCCGGCCACGGGGTGGTCGGACCGGTGTCGCTCGGCGGAGCCGGCTGATGCCTGGCGGGCACAGGGACCGTAGCAGGCGGCCCTTTCCGGTCACTTACCCGCCGATCACCCCGCGCTCACCGGCCGGCGTGGCTCCGCCCGGACATTCGCGTAGCTCCCACCCGGAACGAACCGCCCTCTCGATTCGTTGTTCGAGTCGAGGTCCCGGGATCGCGTGCATCGTTCCCCCGGCGGTGAACTCGCCCGGGGCCTCGCTCCGAACGCCACGAGGCGCGCTTGGCCCACGACCGGCCGCGCGGTCGGTGATCAGCCGGCGACGGACCCCGTGCCACCCGCCGATGAGCGCCGCCGGCGGCGCCGCGGCGCCTCGCCGTGAGCCGCCTCGTCCGCCAGCGTGCGGTCGGTCATCGCCAGGACCACCGGATCGGGCGCGGGCGCGTGGTTCGCGAAGAGATCGCAGAACAGGGCGACCAGGTCCGGATCGAATTGCGTCCCGGCGTGCCGGCGGAGCTCCTTGATCGCGTCGTCATGGCTGATCGCCCGCTTGTACGGCCGGTCGTGGGTCATCGCATCGTAGGCGTCGGCGATCGCGACGATCCGGGCGCCGAGCGGGATCTCATTGCCGCGCAGCCCGAACGGATAGCCATGGCCCGAGTAGCGCTCGTGGTGGTGGAGGATGATCGGGACCGCCTCCTTGAGGGCGGCGGCCTGCTCGAGGATCACCTGGCCGATCCGCGGGTGCTGGACGACGGTCCGCCACTCGGCCGACGTCAACGCGGCCGGCTTGTCGAGGATCTCGCCCGGCACCGCGACCTTGCCCACGTCGTGGAGGAGGGCCGCGGTCCGGATCCGCTCGACCTCGTTCTCGGCCAGGTCGAGGTTCTCGGCCATCGATACGACGATCGTCGCGATCAGTGCCGAGGGCTGGCCGCGGTAGTGGGGGAGCGGGCTGATCACGGACGTCAGCGACGCAGCCGCGGCGTCGCGCGCTGCGCGCCCGACCTCGAGCGCGAGGGTCCGGCCTGCCGCCGAGATGGGCGCCCGCGGAACCCGGGCGTCCTCGTCCGGCTCGGAGAAGATGTAGGTCTGGTTCCGGCCGAGCGACTTCGCCGAGTACATCGCCGCATCGGCATCGCGGACCAGGGTGTCGAAGCGGAGCGCGCCGCCGGTCCCGCCGGCGATCCCGATCGAGATCGTGACCGACAGGTCCGGACCGCCACCCACCGCGAACCGCTGGCGCGCGACCAGGCTGCGGAGCTTCTCCGTCAGGATCGCGCCCTCTTCGACATCGGTCTCGGTGAGGATCAGCATGAACTCCTCACCGCCGTACCGCCCCGCCTGGTCGGTCGCGCGGAGGTTCGACTGGATCGTCTGGGCGACGCCGCGCAGGACGACGTCGCCGGTCGCGTGGCCGTACGTGTCGTTGACGTTCTTGAAGTGGTCGATGTCGACGAAGGCGACCGACAGCTTCCGCTCGTAGCGGTTGGCTCGCTCCACCTCGTCGATCAGGTCGGCGATCAGCTTCTGGCGGTTCGAGACGCCGGTCAGCTTGTCGGTCGTCGCCGCATCGGTCGTCGTCTCGAGCGCGCTCGAGATCGCATCGATCGCCCGGGCCAACCGGCCAAGTGATCCGCCACCCTTCGCGGGCGCACCGACGCTCACGCCCAGCTCGCCCGAGGCCATCCGTTCGGCCGCCTTGACGAGCCTGCGGAGCCGAAGGCGCATGTAGAGGAAGACGAGGATCGAGGTCAGGGAGACGCCGACCGTCCCGGCCGCAATGGCGGCGAGGACTGATCGGGTCCCTTCGTCGGTCCACGAGTCGATCGCCTCCGGCATCGCCAGCCAGAGCGCGATCAGGGAGACAGGCGCGAGCAGCCCCAGCCCCGCGAGCATGCGCATCACCCCCGAAGGCTATCGCCGCGACCCCGGCCGGACTGGTCCACCGGTGGTCCTGCCGACCCGCCACCGAACGTCCCATCGGCCCCCGGCGCCGCGGCCGACGTGCGATACTCAGCCGGTCCTCGCAGCCCGTCCGGGCCCAGCCCGGCCGAGAAGGAGACCGCGTTGCCCGAGGAAGGCGCGTCGTTCGTCCCGTGAGACGACCCCGCACCTTCGACCTCCTGTCTCGCCGCCGTGCCGGCGAGGGAACGCAGGAGTGGTGTATCCGGAACCCCGGCCCGTGCCGGGGTCGTTTCATGTCGGGGGCGGTTCGCCGCCTGGTCGGGGCCCGCGGCTGATGCCCGCGACGGTGATCGTGGGCCTCCAGTGGGGCGACGAGGGCAAAGGCAAGACCACCGACTTCCTGGCCGAGCAGACCGCCCTCGTCGTCCGCTACCAGGGAGGGGACAACGCCGGTCACACGCTGATGCTCGGCGACGAGGTGTTCAAGCTGCACCTCGTCCCGTCGGGGATCCTCTACCCCCACATCGTGCCGGTGATCGGTCCGGGCGTCGTCGTCAATCCGCAGACGCTGATCGAGGAGCTCGACGGGCTCGCCTCGCGCGGGATCGACGTCTCCCGGCTCCGCGCCTCCTTCGCCGCCCACGTGATCCTGCCGTACCACCGCGCGCTCGACCTGGCCCGGGAGAACCTGCTGGCGCGATCGCGGGTGGGCACGACCGGGCGGGGGATCGGGCCGGCCTACGAGGATCGCGCGTCGCGCCTGGGGATCCGCCTGGAGGACCTCCTCGACGAGGCCGCCCTCCGAGCGAAGCTCGAACGGGTCCTGCCCGAGAAGAACGCCGTCCTGACCGCGCTCCACGCCGGTCCGGCGTTCGAGCTCGAGCCGCTGGTGGACCAGGCGCTCGCCTGGGGGGCCCGCCTCCAGCCCCATCTCGCCGATGTCAGCTGGCTCGTCCAGGACGCCCTGCGGCGCGGCGACCACGTCCTGCTCGAGGGGGCCCAGGGCACGCTCCTCGACCTGGACCACGGCTCGTATCCGTTCGTGACGTCGTCGTCGCCGATCGCCGGCGGCGCGTGCACCGGTGGCGGGCTCGGCCCCCGCCAGGTCGATGACGTGTTCGGCGTGATGAAGGCGTACGCGACACGGGTGGGCTCCGGGCCGTTCCCGACCGAGCTTCAGGACGGGATCGGCCGGGGCATCGCCGAGCGCGGCCATGAGGTCGGCACGACGACCGGGCGGCCGCGCCGCGTGGGCTGGTTCGACGCCGTGTCCGCGCGCTATGCCGTCGCGATCAACTCGGTCAGCTCGATCATGCTCAACAAGGTCGACATCCTGTCCGGGGTCGACGCGATCCGCGTCTGCGTGGCCTACGAGATCGATGGACGCCGGATCGACGCCTGGCCGTCATCGGCGGCCCTCCTGGAGCGGGCGGTGCCGGTGTACGAGGACTTCGAGGGCTGGTCCGAGCCGATCCACGACGTGCGCTCCCTCGGCGGGCTGCCCGACGCGGCGCGGCGCTACGTCACGGCGCTCGAGGAGCACGCCGGCGCGCCGATCGTGCTCGTGTCCGTGGGCCCGGAGCGGAGCCAGACGATCGAGCGGGCGTGGCGCCCGATGCGCCACCGGGCGCTGGCCGGCGCATGAACCGCGCTCTCGTCCAGCCGACACGGATCCTGATCGTCGGAGGCGGCGGCCGCGAGCACGCGCTCGCCTGGAAGCTGGCTGCCGAGCCGGGGGTCAACGAGGTGCTCGTCGCCCCGGGATCGGCCGGGATCGCGACCGAGCCGCGCGTCCGCTGCGAGACGCTCGATCCGCTCAACCCGGCCGCGGTCGTCGCCGCCGCGCGGCGGTTCGCCGCGGAGCTGGTCGTGGTCGGGCCGGAGGCGCCCCTCGCCGCGGGGGTCGCGGATGCGCTGGCCGACGCCGGGTTCGCGGTGTTCGGCCCGCACCGGGCCGCGGCCCGGATCGAGAGCTCGAAGGCGTTCTGCCGCGAGATCGCGGAGGCCGCCGGCGTCCCGATGGCCCGCGGCCGGGCCTTCGCCCAGACCGATCCGTCGGCCGGGCTCGCCTACGCGATGGGCCTCAGCCGCGACGGCCGTATCGTCGTCAAGGCGGATGGCCTCGCGGCCGGCAAGGGCGTGACCGTCTGCAACTCGCTCGACCAAGCGGCCCGGGCCATCTCCGACCAGCCCGATGCGTTCGTCGTCGAGGAGCGCCTCGCCGGGCCCGAGGCGAGTGTCATCGCGCTGTGCGACGGCCGGAACGCGATCGCGCTGCCGATCAGCCGCGATCACAAGCGGCTCGGCGACGGCGACACCGGGCCGAACACCGGTGGGATGGGCGCGATCAGTCCGCTCGACGATCTCCCCGATGTCGAGGCCGAGGCGCTGGTGGACCGGTTCCACCGGCCGGTGCTCGCCGAGCTCGCGCGCCGCGGTGCGCCGTTCCGGGGCGCGCTCTACGCGGGCTTGATCCTCACTGCCGACGGGCCGCGTCTCCTCGAGTTCAACGCCCGGTTCGGCGATCCCGAGACCCAGGCGATCCTGCCGCGCCTCGCCACGCCGCTCGGACCGCTGCTGTTGGCGGCGGCTCGCGGCCGGCTGGCGGGGGTCGGCGCGCCGGCGACGCTGCCCGGCGCGGCGTGCGCGATCGTCCTGGCCAGCGCGGGCTACCCGAGCGCGCCGGAGATCGGCCGGCCCATCCTCGGGCTCGAAGCGGCGGTCGGGGACGGGGCGATCGCGTTCCACGCCGCCACGGATCGGGCAGCGGATGGCGGCTGGCAGACCGCGGGCGGCCGCGTCCTGTCGATCGTGGCCCGCGGCGCCTCCGCCGCGGACGCCGCTCGTTCCGCCGACCGCGCCGCCGGCCGCGTCGACTGGCCCGGGATGCAGCGTCGCCACGACATCGGGCTCGCACCGGCCGGAGCGGCCCGATGATCCGCCGCTACACCCTGCCCGAGATGGGCGCCCTCTGGACGGAGATGGCGCGGTTCGAGGCGATGCTCCGGGTGGAGCTGGCCGTCAGCCGCGCCCAGGCGGCTCGGGGCGCGGTCCCGGCGGACGCCCTGGCAACCATCGAGGCCCGGGCGACCGTGAACCCCGAGCGGATCGCCGAGATCGAGAAGACGACCGACCACGACGTGATCGCGTTCGTGAGCCAGGTCGCCGAGACGGTCGGGCCGGACGGCCGCTACCTCCACCTAGGGCTCACGAGCAGCGACGTCGTGGACACGGCGCTGGCCCTCCAGCTCCGCGCCGCCGGCGCCCTCCTCCTCCGTGACTGCGACGGTCTGCTCACGACCCTGATCGGCCGCGCCCGGAGCGAGGCGGACGCGCTGATGATGGGCCGGACCCACAGCGTCCATGCCGAGCCGATCACGTTCGGGCTGAAGCTCGCCGGCTGGGCATTCGAGGTCGATCGCGGCCGGCGCCGCCTCGCGACCGCCGTCGACGAGATCGGGACGGGCAAGATCAGCGGTCCGGTGGGGACGTACAGCCATCTCGGCCCCGACGTCGAGGCCGAGGTCCTCGCCGAGCTGGGCCTCCACGCCGACCCGGCCAGCACCCAGATCGTCCAGCGCGACCGCCACGCGGCCCTGCTGACGTCGATCGCGATCCTGGGCGGCTCGCTGGAGCGCTTCGCGACGGAGATCCGGAATCTCCAGCACACCGAGATCGGCGAGGTGATGGAGCCGTTCAAGGCGGGCCAGAAGGGCTCGAGCGCGATGCCCCACAAGCGCAACCCGATCCTCGCCGAGCGGATCGCCGGCCTCGCCCGGCTCCTCCGTGGCTACGCCCAGACCGCGCTCGAGAACCAACCGCTGTGGCACGAACGCGACATCAGCCACTCCAGCGCGGAGCGGGTGATCCTGCCCGATGCGACGATCCTCCTCGACTACCTGCTCGTGAAGACGGCCGGCCTCGTCGAGGGCCTCGTCGTGCGTCGCGAGCGGATGCTCGAGAACATCGGGCGCGGGCTGGGCCTCCACGCCTCGTCGCGTGTCCTGAGCGCGCTCGTGGAGCGCGGCGGGATGAGCCGCGAGGCCGCCTACGCGATCGTCCAGCGCGCCGCCCTCCGCGCCGCCGACGAGCGCTGTCCGCTGCGCGACCTGTTGAGCGTCGAGCCCGAGGTCGCCAAGCGGATGAGCCTGACCGATCTCGACCACTGCTTCGACGACGCCGCCCATCTCCGCCATGTCCCGACCGTAATCGCCCGACTCGAAAGCCTGGAGGCCCAGATCCGTGTCACCCGCTAGCGCGCTCGCCGGCTCGTTCATCCGCTCGGGCAAGGTCCGCGACCTGTACGCCCTCGGCGACGATCGCCTGCTGCTCGTGGCGTCCGATCGCCTGAGCGCGTTCGACGTCGTCCTCCCCACGCCGATCCCCGACAAGGGTCGCGTCCTGACCGGCCTGAGCCGCTTCTGGTTCGACCGGACGAGCGACCTGATCGAGAACCACCTCGTGGGCGTGGCACCCGAGGAGGTGCCGGGCGGCGTCGACGCGGAGACGGCCGCGGAGCTGCGCGGCCGGATCATGCTCTGCCGCCGCGTCCAGCCGCTCCCGATCGAGGTGATCGTCCGCGGCTACCTCGCGGGCTCGGGCTGGAAGGACTACGGCCGAACCGGTGCGGTGTGCGGGATCGCGCTGCCCGCCGGGTTGCGTGAGAGCGATCGCCTGCCCGAGCCGCTCTTCACTCCATCCACGAAGGCCGAGGAGGGTCACGACGAGAACATCTCGCTCGATCAGGCGGCCGAGCTGGTCGGGCGCGAGACCGCCGAGCGGGTCGCCGACCTGGCGATCGCGATCTATCGCCGCGGCGCGGAGATCGCCGAGCCGCAGGGCGTGATCCTGGCCGACACGAAGTTCGAGTTCGGGATCGATCCGGCAACCGGCGAGCTGATCCTGATCGACGAGGTCCTGACCCCCGACAGCTCGCGCTTCTGGGACGCGTCGGTGTACGAGCCCGGCCGGGCCCAGGCCAGCTTCGACAAGCAGTTCGTCCGGGACTGGCTGGAGACGCAGGACTGGGCCAAGACACCGCCCGGCCCGGAGCTGCCGGCCGCGGTCGTCGACGGCACCCGCGAGCGCTACGTCGAGGCGTTCGAGCGGATCACGGGCTCCTCGTTCGCCCGCTATCTCGCCGACGACTCGATCGGCGGCGTCGCCGGCGCGGAGCGGTGAGCGCGCCGATGGACGTCCGGTTCGCGGTCAACGTCCGCCCGAAGGACGGGATCCTGGACCCCCAGGGACGGGCGGTCGAGGGCAGCCTCGGCCACCTCGGCATTGCGGGCGTGCATGGCGTCCGGGTCGGCCGCCGGGTGGAGCTCACCGTCTCGGCGGCCGACGAGGCCGCGGCCCGGGTGATCGTGGAGCGGCTCGCCACCGAGCTCCTGTCGAACCCGCTGATCGAGTCGTGGGACGTCGAAGTCCTCGGCGCCGGCTCCGCGCTCGTCGGGGTGAGCGGGTGACCGTCCGGATCGGGATCACGCTGTTCCCGGGGTCGAACCGCGACCTCGACGCGATCAACGCCCTGGAGCGTGCGGGCGCCGAGCCGGTGCTGCTGTGGCACGAGGCGGCGTCCCTGGACGGCGTGGCCGGGATTCTCGTTCCGGGCGGATTCGCCTACGGCGACTACCTCCGGGCCGGGGTGATCGCCCGGTTCAGCCCGATCATGCGCGCCGTGGCGGCGTTCGCCGGGGACGGCGGGCCCGTGCTGGGGATCTGCAACGGGTTCCAGGTCCTGACGGAGGCCCACCTCCTGCCCGGCGCCCTGTTGCGCAATCGTGGGCTGCGCTTCGTGTCGCGCCGGATCGCGATCGCCGCCGAGCGCCGCGACACCGTCTTCACCCACCGGCTGGAAGCCGGTCGGCCCCTGCGGATGCCCGTCGCCCATGGCGAAGGCGCCTACTTCGCCGACGAGGCCACACTCGATCAGCTGGAGCGCGATGGCCAGGTCCTCTTCCGGTACGTCGATCCGATCAGCGGCGAGCGGGCCGGCGGCGAGGACGACCGGGCCAACCCGAACGGCTCCCTCCGGGCGATCGCGGGCGTGCTGAACGCGGCCGGGAACGTGGCCGGCCTGATGCCCCACCCCGAAACGGCGGTCGAGGCGATCCTCGGCTCGGACGACGGCCTCGGGATCATCCGCTCGTTCGTCGACAGCGCGGCCGCGCGCGCGAGCGCCGGCGAGCCGGTCGGGATCGGAGCCGCGGCGGGAGCCGCGGCCGCTGCCCGATGACGATGACCGCCGAACCGGAGCCGTCGATGAGCGCCGCGGAGCCGCTCCACCGCCGGCTCGGCGTCACCGATGACGAGCTCGATGCGATCCGCGACCGCCTCGGCGGGCGCGACCCGAACGAGCTCGAGCTCGCGATGTTCAGCGTGATGTGGAGCGAGCACTGCTCGTACAAGAGCTCGCGGCCGCTGCTCCGCACGCTCCCCACCGGGACCGCCGCGAACGGTGTCGTCGCGGGGCCGGGCGAGAATGCCGGCGTCATCTCGATCGGCGACGGCCTCGCGGTCGCCTTCAAGATCGAGTCGCACAACCACCCCAGCGCGGTCGAGCCGACCCAGGGCGCGGCGACGGGTGTCGGCGGGATCCTGCGCGACATCTTCACGATGGGCGCCCGGCCGATCGCGGTCCTCGACGCGCTGCGCTTCGGCGATCCCGCGGACGCACGGACACGCCATCTGGTCGAGGGCGTCGTGGCCGGCGTCGGTGGCTACGGCAACTGCGTGGGCGTCCCGACGATCGGCGGCGAGCTCGTCTTCGATCCGAGCTACGCGGCAAATCCCCTCGTCAACGTCATGGCCATCGGCCTGCTCGAGCTCGACGACCTGACCCTGGCGGCCGCGCCGGGGGAGGGGAACCTCGTCGTCCTGTTCGGATCGACGACGGGCCGCGACGGGATCGGCGGCGCGTCGGTCCTCGCCAGCGCCACGTTCGCCGAGACGGATGCCTCGAAACGACCCACCGTCCAGATCGGCGATCCCTTCGCCGAGAAGCTCCTGATCGAGGCCTCGCTCGAGCTGATCCGGCGCCGTCTGGTCGTGGGACTCCAGGACCTTGGCGCCGGCGGGATCACCTGCGCGACGTCGGAGACGGCGGATCGCGCCGGGACGGGCATGCGGATCGAGCTGGCGGCGATCCCGCGCCGGGAGCCGGGGATGGAGCCGTTCGAGGTGCTGATCAGCGAGAGCCAGGAACGGATGCTCGCGGTCGTCGAGCCGGCCCGCTGGACGGAGGTTCGCGAGGTCTGCGAGCGCTGGGGCCTGCCCGTGGCCGTGATTGGTCGGGTGACGCCCGACGGCGACATCACGGTCATCGCCGCCGGGGGCGCGGAGCTGGCGCGGATCCCTGCCCGCGCCCTCACGAGCGAGGCGATCGTCCACGATCGCGTGGCCGAGGCGCCGGTCCGCCGCCGAGCCGCGCCGGCGCCCGGGGCGCCCGTCACCGCCTCCGACGGCCTGCCGGAGCGCGGGATGGACCCCGGGGCGGTCCTGAGCGCGCTCCTCGGCAGCCCGAACCTGTCCAGCCGGCACGCCGTCTTCGAGCAGTACGACTCGACGGTTCAGGCGAACACCGTCGAGGGCCCCGGCCACGGCGCGTCCGTGATCCGGATCAAGGGCACGACGAAGGCGCTCGTCGCGACCACGGACGCGAACCAATCGGTCGGAGCCCTGGATCCGTGGCTGGGCGCCGCCTTGAGCGTCGCCGAGGCGACGCGCAACGTCGCGATCACCGGCGCCCGGCCGCTCGGCGTGACGAACTGCCTGAACTACGGCGACCCCACCCGGCCCGAGGCGTTCTGGCAGCTGCGCGAGGGCGTCCGCGGGCTCGCCGATGCGTGCCGGGCGCTCGGCGTCCCCGTGACGGGCGGCAATGTCTCGCTGTTCAACGAGGCCCCGGGTGGCGCGATCGCCCCGACCCCGGAGATCGGCGTGGTCGGCCTCCTCGACGACGTGTCCACCTTCGTCCGGCCGGGCTGGCGGGCCCCCGGCGACGCGGTGCTGCTCGTCGGCGAGGCCACGCCCGGTCTCGCCGGCAGCACCTACGCGGAGCTGGCCGGCATCGCCGCCGAGGACGGACCGCCGGCGCTCGATCTCGATCTCGAGCGGCGCGTCCAGGCGTTCGTCCGCGCGGCCGCAGCCCGCCGGCTCCTGGCCTCCGCCCAGGACGTGTCCGGCGGTGGGCTGGCCGTCGCCCTCGCCGAATGCGCGCTGTGGGCTGACGACGAGCGCGGGCTTGGCGCGCAGCTCCGCCTCGCGGTCGGCAACTCGCCGGCGGTGGACCTGTTCGGGGAGAGCCCGTCGCGGATCGTGCTGTCGGCCTCGCCACGGCATGTTCCGGCGCTCGTCCTCCTCGCCCGCCAGCACGGCCTGCCGATCGAGATGCTCGGCGAGGTGAGCGCTCGCATCGACGATGGCACGGCGGCGCGGCTGGTCGTGGAGCTCCATGGCGCCGGGGCGACGGGCTCGGCTGAAGACCGCGGCAGCCGGGTCGCGGACGCGATCGACGTGGGCCTGGGCGACCTCCGCCATGCCTGGCTCGGCGGGCTCGAGCGCGCCCTCGGCTGGGAGACGCGCTGATGTGCGGCGTGTTCGGGGTGGTCATGCCGCCGGACGGCCCGGCCGACCAGAGCGCCGCGGCGCTCGCCTCGCTGGGACTCTTCGCGCTCCAGCATCGCGGCCAGGAATCCGCCGGCGTCGCCGTCAGCGACGGCGAGCAGCTGATGCTCTACAAGGACCTCGGGATGATCGCGTCGGTCCTCGACGAGCGACGGCTGCCATCGCTCCGGGGCCATCTCGCGATCGCCCACTGCCGCTACTCGACGACCGGCTCCACGATCTGGGAGAACGCCCAGCCGACGTTCCGGCTCGGGCCGCGGCGGGCCCTCGCGATCGGCCACAACGGCAACCTCGTGAACACCCGCGAGCTCCTCGGCCAGCTCCAGGGCGGGCGCGGACGCCTGCCGGCGTCGACGGACACCGAGCTCCTGACCGCCCTGCTGGCGGACGAGCCGGCGCTCGACACGGTCGATGCCCTGGCCCGGGTGCTGCCACGGGTGCGCGGTGCCTTCAGCCTCGTCGTCCTCGACGAGCGCCGGGTCATCGGCGTGCGCGATCCGCACGGGTTCCGGCCGCTCGTCCTGGGCCGCCTGCCGAGCGCGGCCGACCGGGACGACGCGACGGCGCCGGGCCTGTGGGGTGCCGCCGACGCGGATGCCGCGTCGGGCTGGGTCCTCGCCAGCGAGACGACGGCCCTCGACATCGCCGGCGCGGAGTACGTCCGCGACGTCGAGCCGGGTGAGATCGTCGTCCTGGAGGCGGGCCGCCCACCTCGGAGCGTCCGGTACGCGACGGCCAACCCGGCCCTGTGCGTCTTCGAGCTGATCTACTTCGCCCGGCCCGACTCGTACATGGAAGGCCGCAACCTGTACGAGGTCCGGCGCCGGATGGGCGAGGAGCTCGCTCGCGAACATGCGGCCGAGACGGACCTCGTCATGCCCGTTCCCGACACGGGTGCCCCGGCGGCCGCGGGCTACGCCGAGGTCAGCGGGATTCCCTATCGCGAGGGCCTGATCCGCAATCGCTACACGGGCCGGACGTTCATCCAGCCCAGCCAGACGATGCGCCACCGCGGCGTCACGATGAAGCTCAACCCCCTGCGCGAGGTCGTCCGCGGCAAGCGGCTGACGGTCGTGGACGACTCGATCGTGCGCGGCACGACGACCAAGCAGATCGTCGCGCTCCTCCGCAAGGCCGGCGCGACCGAGGTCCACGTCCGGATCAGCGCCCCGCCGATCTTCCATCCGTGCTTCTACGGGATCGACACCCAGGTCGAGACCGAGCTGATCGCGGCCACCCATTCCGTCGACGAGATCCGCGACTTCATCGGCGCCGACTCCCTCGGCTATCTCTCGATCCGCGGCGTGCTCGCCGCCCTCGACCTGCCCTACGACCGGTTCTGCTTCGCCTGCTTCGACGGCAACTATCCGGAGCCCGTGCCGTACGACACGACCGCCCGGAAGTTCCTGCTGGAGGAGGAGGCGGTCGGGGCGGGTCGTGGCTGAGCTGCGGCGGACCGCCTACGCGGCGTCCGGCGTCGACGTCGACGCCGGCGACCGGGCGGTCGAGCTGATGCGGGCTGCGGTCGAGCGGACCCACGGCCCGCACGTCCTGGGCGGGCTCGGGGGTTTCGGAGCCGCGGTCACGATCCCGCCCGGGTTCCGCGAGCCCGTCCTGATCTCCGCGACCGACGGGGTCGGCACGAAGACCGCGATCGCCGGGGCGCTGGGGCGGTTCGACACGATCGGCCGCGACCTCGTCGCGATGTGCGCCGACGACGTCGTCTGCTCCGGTGCGGCGCCGCTGTTCTTCCTCGACTACGTCGCGGTCGGCCGGCTCGATCCGGTCCAGGTCGCGGACCTCGTGGCGGGCGTCGCCGCGGGCTGCCAGGACGCCGGCTGCGCCCTCGTCGGCGGCGAGACCGCCGAGCATCCGGGCCTGATGCCGCCGGGCGAGTTCGATCTCGCCGGGTTCTGCGTCGGCGTCGTGGAGCGCGACGAGCTGATCGACGGCTCGGCGGTCGAGGCCGGCGACGCGATCATCGGGCTCGCCTCGAGCGGGCTCCACAGCAACGGCTTCTCCCTGGTTCGCCAGCAGGTGAACAAGTGGGACCTGGCGCTCGATCGCCCGTACCAGGAGCAGCTGATCCTCACCCTGGGCGGCGAGGCCGCCGCCGACGCGATCGGCGACGAGCCGGAGCATGCCCTGGCGACCCTCGGCGACGTCCTCCTGACGCCCACGACGATCTACGCCGGGTCCCTCGTCCGCGTCCGCGCGGCGCTCCGTCAGGCGGGCCACGATCTCCGCGGGATCGCCCACGTCACCGGCGGCGGCCTGCCGGGCAACGTTCCCCGAGCCCTGCCCCTCGAGCTGTCCGCGCGGCTGGATCCGTCGACCTGGCGCGTCCCATCCGTCGCGCGGCTCATCGCGGCGCTCGCCGGCCTGGACGACACCGAGCTCCGGGCGACGTTCAATGCCGGGATCGGGATGACCGTCGTCGTCGCGCCGGGCGCCGTCCCGGCGACGCTCCACGCGTTCGCTCGCGAAGGGCTGGCCGGGACGGTGATCGGCGAGGTGACACCGGCCGATGGCGGCCCGCGCTACGTCGAGGGACGGCTCTCGCGGTGAGCCGAGGGTGAGCGCGCGGATCGCCGTCGCCGTCTCCGGCAGCGGCTCGAACCTCAGGGCGCTTCACGCTGCCGCCGAACGAGGCGAGCTCGGCGGCGAGATCGTCCTGGTCGTGGCCGATCGGCCGTGTCCCGCGCTCGATTGGGCCGCCGAGCATGGGATCGACACCGCGTTGGTCCCGCGCGGGGCCGACGACGCGCTCCGCGACGCCCTGGCCGGCGCCCGCCCCGACGTCGTCGTCCTGGCCGGGTTCATGCGGATCGTCGGGCCGCTCGTGCTCGCCGCGTACCCGGCCCGAATCGTGAACACGCATCCCAGCCTGCTGCCGGCCTTCCCGGGCGCGCACGCGGTCCGTGACGCCCTGGCGGCGGGCGCGAAGGTGACCGGGGCAACCGTCCACCTTGTCGACGAGACCCTCGACGGCGGCCCGATCGTCCTTCAGGAGGCCATCCCGATCGCTGCCGACGACGACGAGGCCTCCCTGCACGAGCGGATCAAGGCGGTCGAGCACCGGCTCCTGCCGGGCGCGGTCGGGCTGGTCCTGGCGGGCGCCATCGACGCCCGCGGCCGGATCGACCTCGTGCGCGCCGAGTCGGCCGTTCCGATCCCGCGCCGCGCGCTCCTGTCGGTCTCGGACAAGACCGGCCTCATCGAGCTCGCGGGCGGCCTCGTTGCCGAGCGGTTCGAGCTCGTATCGACCGGCGGCACCGCCCGGGCGCTCCGCGACGCCGGGCTGCCCGTGACGGACGTCGCGGCGGTGACCGGAGCTCCGGAGATGCTCGACGGTCGGGTGAAGACGCTCCACCCGCGGGTCCATGCCGGGATCCTCGCCGACCGCCGGCTCGCGGACCACCGCCGCCAGCTCGCGGCCGCGGGGGTCGCGCCATTCGAGCTCGTCGTCGTCAACCTGTACCCGTTCGCCGCGGCCGCGGAGCGTCCCGGGATCACGCCCGACGAGCTCGTCGAGGAGATCGACATCGGCGGCCCGTCGATGGTCCGCGCGGCTGCGAAGAACCACGCAAGCGTCGCGATCGTCACGTCGCCGGCCCGCTACGGCGAGATCCTCGCGGCCATCCGATCGGCCGGCGCCGTGCCGCTCGAGTTGCGGCGGGACCTCGCGGTCGAGGCGTTCCGCCATACGGCGGCCTACGACGCCCGGATCGCGGCGGTCCTGCCGGAGCGGATCGGCGCCGAGTCGCGGGCCGACGATCCGTTCCCCGCGAGCCTCACGATCGGGCTGGAGAAGGTCGAGACGCTGCGCTACGGCGAGAACCCCCACCAGGCCGCCGCCCGGTACCAGCGGCCCGGCGCGACCGCGGCCGACGGGCCGTTCGCCACCGGCGCGCCCGCGCTTCAGGGCAAGGCGCTCAGCTACAACAACGTGCTCGACGCCGCGGCCGCCGCCGGGCTGGGGCGTGCCCTGCGCGGACCCGGCTGCGTGATCGTCAAGCACACGAACCCGTGCGGGGCGGCGGAACGTCCGACCCTGCGCGAAGCCTGGGACGCGGCGGTCGCCGGCGATCCGGTGTCTGCATTCGGCGGCGTCGTCGCCCTGACCCGACCCGTCGATCGCGCGACGGCCGAGGGCCTCACGAGCCTGTTCCTTGAGGTCGTCGTGGCGCCCGGCTACTCGGACGACGCTCGCGAGCTCCTGGCGACGAAGCCCAACCTCCGGCTCATCCTCGACCCGCTGCTCGGCTCGGCGGAGCCGCTTCCGCCGCCCGGTCCGCTCGGGGCGATCCGAACCGCCGGCGGCGCCGTCCTCGTCGGCGCCCCGGACAGCGCGCCCGACGACGCCGGGACCTGGACGGTCGCGACCCGGCGTGGCCCGACGGACGCCGAGCGGCGCGATCTCGACCTCGCCTGGCGGCTGTGCCGCGGCGTGACCTCGAACGCGATCGTCCTCGTCCAGGACGGCCGCGAGATCGGGTTCGGGTCGGGCCAGACGTCGCGCGTCGACGCCGCGCGGCAAGCCGTCGAGAAGGCCCGCGCGATCTCGGGCGCGGACAGCCTCCGCGGCGCGGCGTGCGCCTCGGACGCGTTCTATCCGTTCCCGGACGCGGTCGAGGTCTGCCTGGAAGCTGGCGTGACGGCGTTCGTGCAGCCGGGCGGCTCGATGCGCGACGGCGAGGTCGTCGCGGTCGCCGACGCGGCCGGCGCGACGATGCTCGTGACCGGGACCCGTCACTTCCGGCACTGAGCGAAGGCGGCCAGTCCGGGGCGAGGTCGGGCGGGCGGGTCGCGTGCGGAACCGCCGCGCGCGGCGTCGACGGAGACGCGATCATGGGCTACGCCGGGGGACCACGGGGGAAGCCGGCAACCAGTGGGCGGGGCGGTGATCCGGGGGACGCCGCTCCGCCCTCCTTCGTCTCAGCCGGCGCGGGTCCTCCGTCCGCTCGCGCGTCGCGCCCGCGGCAGCCGCGTGGGCTCGTCCGCCTGGGCCGACCGGCCGCGCCGGCGGTTGGCGGCTGCTTCCAGGTCCGCTTCCGCGCTCGGCGCGCTCTCGACCCGGTTGCGGCCCAGCTCCTTCGCCCGGTACAGGGCGGCGTCGGCGAGGCTGACGAGGCTCTTCCGGTCGATCGCCTTGCCCTCGGTCGCCGCGACGCCGAACGATGCGGACATCCGGGCGTAGCGGCCGGGCCCGATCTCGATGACCGTCTGCTCGATCGCCGCCCGGATCTGCTCCGCCTTCGTCTCCGCGTCGGCGAGGGTCGTCTTGCGGAAGGCGAGGATGAACTCCTCGCCGCCGTAGCGCGAGACGACGTCGGACTCGCGGACGAGGGAGCGGACGACGCGCGAGAACACCCGGAGGGCTTCGTCACCGGCCGGGTGACCGTGCTCGTCGTTGAACTTCTTGAAGTGGTCCAGGTCGATCATCACGACGGCGAGGCTCGACCGATCGCGCTCGCTCGCCGCCAGCTCCTGCTCGAGGTACGGATCGAAGAAGCGGGCGTTGCGCAGACCGGTCAGCTGGTCGGTCATCGCCAGCCCTTCCATCGTCCGCATCAGGCGGGCGTTGGCGATCGCGAGGGCGACGTGCTCGGCGACCCGGGCGGCGACCTCGATGTCGTCTCCGCCGAAGGCGCTCCGGCCGGTCCGTTCGAGATGGATGACGCCGATCGTCTTGCCCAGGGCCGTCAGCGGCACGCAGGCGACCGAGCCGGACGAGACGCGATGGGCGGGGCAGGAGACCGCCATCTCGTCGGCGGCATCGTGGACGACGTAGGCCATCGCCCGGCGGATGCCGGGGCAGCGATCGACGGACGGAACGGCGACCGGGCTGCCGACCGCCGCCGGATCGTCGCCCCACGCTGCAGCCACGGCCAGGCGGTTCTCGGAGCTGTTGACGAGGAGCACGTCGCCGCGCGTCGTCGGAACGAGCCGGCGAAGGGTCACGACCGCCGCGTTCACCAGGCTCTCGTCGTCGTCAGCGAACGAGGTCAGCTCGGCCAGCCGGTTGAACGTCGCCGCTCGTTCGGCATCGTTGCGGGCCGAGTCGTAGCGGCCGCTCGCGTCGACGCGGAGGCGCTCCAGGACGACGGCCAGCTGACCGATCTCGTCGTCGCGCTCGGGCGCGAACGTCACCTCGTGGCCGTTGACCAGCTCCTGGGCGGTCCGGTCGAGCCGGACGAGCGGGCCGGAGATCGTCCGGGCCAGCCAGAGCCCCACGAGGGCCAGCAGCAGGGTCATCGCCAGCCCGATCGGGATGACGATCGCGGCCAGCCGCGGAACGGCATCGTGGGCATCGGCCACCGCCAGCGTCTGGTCGGCCTGGATCTGCTGGACCAGGTTCCCGAGGGCCGCTTCGGCTGGT
>DASSHB010000011.1:0-15296 GCA_035693125.1 Candidatus Limnocylindrales bacterium
TTTCGGGGCGCTCCCTGCTACGCTCCGCCTCCCCATGCGAGACCTCTCCGACCGAGCCCTCGATACGGCCGTCCACCTTGGCGCGTCCTACGCCGACGTCCGGGTCGTCCATCGGCGCGAGGAATCGATCGCGGTGAAGAGTGGCCGGGTCGAGGGCGTCGCCTCCGGCGAGACGGAGGGCTTCGGGGTCCGCGTCCTCGTCGACGGTGCGTGGGGCTTCGCGAGCAGCAGTGCGTTGACGGCGGGCGAAGCGGACCGCGTCGCCCGCGACGCCGTCCGGATCGCCAAGGCCAGCGCGACCGCGCTGCGCGATCGGGTGGTCCTCGACGATCGGCCGCCGGCCCACGGCACGTACGTGACGCCGGTGGAGGAGGACCCGTTCGGCGTCCCGCTCGAACAGAAGATCAGCCATCTGCTCGCCGCGGACGAGGCGGCCCGGCGGGTCGAAGGCATCGCCTTCACCGAGGCCCGCTACGACGCCCAGCGCGAGACGCGGACGTTCGGTGCGACCGACGGCAGCTGGACGGAGCAGACGATCACCCACAGTGGGGCCGGGATCGAGGCGAACGCGATCGACGGCGACGAGCACCAGCGCCGGAGCTACCCCGATGCCGACGGCGGTCCGTTCCGGAGCGCGGGCTATGAGTACGTCCGCGGGCTCGACCTGGCCGGCCGCGCCGGCCCGCTGGCCGAAGAGGCCGTCGCGCTGCTCAGCGCGGAGCAATGCCCGAGCGGGACCTTCAACGTCATCCTCGACCCCACCCAGCTCTACATGCAGATCCACGAAAGCTGCGGCCACCCGACCGAGCTCGACCGGGTCTTCGGGACCGAGGCGAGCTACGCGGGCACGAGCTTCCTGACGACGGACAAGCTCCAGGATGGCTTCCGCTACGGCAGCGACCTGGTCCACCTCGTCGCCGATGCGACCGCGCCGGGCGGGATGGGCACGTTCGGCTGGGACGACGAAGGGGTGGCCGCTCAGCGGGTCGATCTCGTCAAGGACGGGATCTTCGTGGGCTATCTGAGCAGCCGCGAGACGGCGCCGCGGATCGGGCGGCAGAGCGGCGGGGCGATGCGCGCGGACGGCTGGAACCGGATCCCGCTGATCCGGATGACGAACGTCAACCTGCTGCCCCGTCCCGGGATGACCCTCGAGGACATCGTGACCGACACGGACGACGGGCTGTACCTGGCCTCGAACCGCTCGTGGTCGATCGACGATCGCCGCCTGAACTTCCAGTTCGCGACGGAGATCGCCTGGGAGGTCAAGGGCGGCAAGAAGGGCCGGATGTTCAAGAACCCGACCTACACCGGGATCACCTACGAGTTCTGGCGTGGTCTGGACGCGGTCGGCGACGAGTCGAGCTTCGTGATGATGGGCACGCCGAACTGCGGCAAGGGCGAGCCCGGCCAAGGCGGCCACGTGGGCCATGCCTGCTCGGGCGCCCGGTTCCGGAACGTGAAGGTCGGCGTCGGCAAATGGTGAGCCGCTCGTGACCGGCGATGGGGCCGGCGTCCGCGCGATCGCGGAACGGGCGGTCTCGCTCGCGACCGGCGCGGGCGCGTCCGAGGCCGAGGCCCTCGTCTCGGACGAGCGGGCCCAGCTGACCCGGTTCGCGAACAGCGAGATCCACCAGAACGTCGCCGAGACGAACGGGACGATCAACCTGCGGGTGGCGATCGGCAAGCGAGTCGGCGTGGCCTCGTCGAACCGGACCGACGAGGAGGGCCTGCGCCGCCTCGCCGACACGGCAGTCGCGATCGCCCGCAACTCCGCCGAGCTCGAGGACTGGGGCGGGCTGCCCGAGCCGACCCCCGTTCAGGACGTCGCCGGAGCCTGGTCCGAGGCGACCGCCGCGGCCACGCCGGAGGGACGGGCCGAGGGCGTCCGCGCGGTGATCGCCGCCGCCGACGCTGCCGGCGTCCGGGCGTTCGGGTCCTTCTCGACGTCCGCGGAGGAGATCGCCGTCGCGAACTCGCACGGGGTCTCGGTCGCGCAGCCGCGGACGAGCGCCCAGCTGCTGACGGTGACGATGGCCCCCGAAGGTGGTTCCGGCTACGGCGAGCAGGCCGGCGTCGACGTGTCGACGATCGACGCCGCGGCCGTCGGCCGGGAGGCCGCCGACAAGGCGCGCGCGACATCGAACCCGGTCTCGGTCGACCCGGGCGACTGGTCCGTCGTCCTCGAGGAGTACGCGGTCGTCGATCTCCTCTCGATGCTGGCCTACATGGGCTTCAGCGCCCTCGCCGTCCAGGAGGAGCGCTCGTTCTTCGAGCCGGGCAAGCAGATCGGGAGCGACCTCGTGACGATCGTCGACGACGCGTTCGAGCCCGGAGCGATGCCGATGGCGTTCGACTACGAGGGCGTCGCGAAGCAGCGGGTCGTCCTCGTCGATCGGGGCCTGTGTGGCTCGGTCGTCTACGACCAGCAGACCGCGGCGCGGGCCGGTGTGGCGTCCACAGGCCACGGGCTTCCGGCGCCGAACCCGTACGGCCCGTTCCCCCTGAACCTCGTGATGACCGCCGGCTCCACGCCGCGCGACGCGCTGGTCGGCGACATGGAGCGCGGCCTCCTCGTGACCCGCTTCCACTACACGAACCCCGTCCACCCCAAGCTCGCGATCGTCACCGGGATGACCCGCGACGGGACGTTCCTGGTCGAGGGCGGCCAGATCGTGGGCCCGGTCCGGAACCTGCGGTTCACCCAGAGCTACCTCGCCGCGCTGGCCGGCACGGTCGCGGTGGGTCGCGACCGGCGGACGCTGAAGGGCGACTTCGGCGGCGTCCTCGTGCCGGCCGTCCGAATCGAAGGCTGGACGTTCACGGGGGCGACGGAGCACTGACCGGCCCCGGATTCCTCCCGATCACCGATCGCGGAGGGAGGGCCATGACGGACGGACGCAGCTAGCGGATCGCGGATCTGAGCGATCGGGAGGCGCGGATGGCGGCAGGGAGCGAGTCGATCCAGGGCCGGCTCGGGCGCGCCTTCGATCCGGCCGAGCTGCGCCGGATCAAGCGGCTCTGGGTCCGCCATTCGATCGCCGAGGACCGCCGCGACATCGACGGCCTGATCGCGACGCTCGCGCCCGGCTGCGTCTACGAGATCATCCCGACCGGTCAGCGCTGGGACGGTCATGACGGCGCCCGCGCGTTCTATTCCGAGCTGTTCGCCGCCTTCCCCGACAACCGCTTCCAGCTCACGGACATCGTGGTCGGCCCGCAGGGCGTCTTCGAGGTCGCGACCTTGACCGGCACGAACCAGGGTCCGTGGGCGGGGGTCGCGCCGAGCGGGCTGCCGGTTGCGCTCCAGGTCCTGATCCTGTTCCCGTGGGATCCCGCCACGGAGCGGTTCACCGGGGAGCGGATCTGGTTCGACCGGGGCGCGACCGGCAGCGGCGGGCCCTAGCCGGGGATCGGGCTGACCGCGTTCTCGTCGACCGCCAGCTCGCGCCACAGCCACAGCCCCGCGAGCAGGGCTCCCACGGCCGGCACCGCGGCACCGAGCGCGCCGATCCCCAGGACGATCACGAGCAGGACCCGAAGATCGTCGATCGCCCCCGTCAGGGATGAGCCGTTGAGCCGTGCGGAGAGCTGCCGCGTCTCCGTGGCGAGCCCGGCCAGCGATGTCGCGTTCGCGGCCAGCGCGGTCTGGTTCGCGCCGAGACCCGTGGCCACCGTCGCGAGCTGACCGCGCACGTCACGCAGTTGCGCGGCGATGTCGCGGAACAGGCCGGACACGGACGACAGCGGATTCGATCCCAGGATGTTGATGGCGGCCGTCTGCTCGGCGATCGAGTCGAGCCGCGGTGCGATCGAGTCGATGTCGCCACCGACGGTCGCGAGCGCGCTCGTCGTCCCCTGGATCGTCGTCCCGAAGCTGTCGGCCGACGTCGCCGCGGCGTCCATGACCTCGCTCGTCCGCTCCAGCGTCCGCGCGATGCCGTCGAGGTCGCCGCCGAACCGGTCGGCGAATCCGTTCACGCGGCCCACGCCGACGACCAGCCCGACGAGCGCGAGCGCCGCCACGATGAGCCCGACGATCCCGTAGCCGATCAGGACGCGGGTCAGCCGGCGGAGCGCGGGCGCGCGGACCGGACCGATCCCGCTCACCGCGGGACGTCGCAGACGGGTCCCTCGAGGTCGAGCCAGCGGCCGATCCGGTGACGGTTGCGGGCGACCGCCTCGTAGAGGACGCCGACGAGCCAGCGGGCGGGCGGGATCGCGGCCACCGGGCGGGCGAGCGCGCCACCCGGCAGGGCCGCGGCGATCGCCAGGGCCGCGTCGCCACCGGCGCGCACCTCGCCGGTCCGCTCGTCCAGGACGTGGAGCGCGGCGGTCAACGATCGGGCCGCCATCGAAGCGAGCGCCGGTCTGGCGGAACCCGCGGCGTCCTGGAGCGGCACGAGCTCCAGGCGGCCGGCCCGGTCCCAGCGACGGAGGCGGCGGGCGGTGGCCGTGCACAGCCCGCAGTCCCGGTCATACAGAACGACGAGCCGCTGCCCGGGCGCCGCAAGGTCGCGAGCGGGTCTTGCCGTCATCGTGCTCATCGAATCGTCACGCAGAACTCGTTGCCCTCGGGGTCCGCCACGATCGTCCAGCGGAAGGCGCCCAGATTGTGCTCGGCGACCTTTCGTCCGCCCAGCCCGATGAGCCGCTCGACTTCCGCGTCCATGTCGGCGGCGTCGAAATCGATGTGGGCGCGATTCTTCGCCACCTTGGGCTCGGGGACCTTCTGGAAGAGGATGTCGAACCCGATCCGCTCCTCGGCCGGCGCTCGCAGGCCCACGAACTGGTCGTTGATCGGATGGACCGTCCAGCCGAGGGCCGCCGCCCAGAACGGGACGACGACGTCGTGGTCGGCGCAATCGATGACGACGTTGTGGGGATGGAGCCGGCCCAGGACCGGCGCCGGATCCTCAGCCACGCGCTACCTCCACGACGGCCGGGCCGCGTCGGGATAGAGGCGGACCCGGCGGTAGGGCTCGCGGCCCCGCGACCGGGAGACCAGGTTCGCCCGCTCGGCCATCTGGTGCTGGAGCCGCCGGATGTAGGCGTTCTGGGGCGACAGCTCGACCGGCTCCGAGCCGTGCAGGACCAGCCCGATCGCCTCCTCCGTCTCGCGCATCGCCGCCTCGCGCGGATCGATCTCGAGCGAGAAGATCGAGGTCAGGCTCGACTGCATCTGGGGGATCGTGTTCGACTTCAGGACGTAGATCGGGAGGGCCCGCTCCTCCGCCTCGCGGAGCATCGGGGTCTTCTGCTTGTACTCGTTCCGGAGGGTCATCACGACGTCCGCCTCGTCGACGTCGCGGGCGATGTGGACCGGCAGCTGCAGGTCGCGGATCGCGGCCTCCAGCCGCTTGCGGCTGATCCCCTGGGGCAGGACGCGGAGTGTCGGCAGCGGCGCTCCGCCGGGCACGAGGACCGCGTCACCGTGGTCGTTCTCCTCGATCCCGAGCGGCAGGTCATCGTCGTCGTCCGTCTCGAGGTCGTCGGCGTTCACGGGCGCCGTTCCCTCCTCGGCCTTGAGCGCGGTCAGCGCCCGGCTCGCCTGATCACGCCACGCCTTCTGACGATCGAGCTCGCGGGCGTCGCGGGCGCGGGCGTCGGTTGCGGCCGCGGCCGCGCCGCGCTCGAGCGGGCCGCGATCCGCGATGTCACCGTTGACGAACGGCGCATCCTCCGTCCTGCCGACGCGCGCGCCGGTCCCCCCGGACGGCGGGGTCGCGAACCGCTCGCCCGGCATCATCCCCGTTTCGCGTGCCCCACCCTCCGAGCTGCCGCGGGCAGCGCTCTCGCGGCCGGATCCGCCACGCGTCTGGCGCCAGCCGCCGCTCGCGCCGGGCCGGTAGCCCGATCGGAACCCGGCCCCCGAGCCCGCACCCGTCCCGGATGCGCCGTCGCGGAAGCCGCCCGCGCCGCGGTAGCTGCCCTCGCCCCGCCAGCCGGGCTCCATCCGCCACGGCTGGCCGGACCCCACGAGCCCGGCGAAGCGATCCTGGCCCAGCTGCTCGCGCGGCGACGGCCGCGGCCGGGCCTGGGTCCGATGGACGCCCTCCTCGTCGCGCCAGCGCAGCTCGGGCGCGACCGCGTCGCCGCGCAGGAGGGAGTCGACGGTCTCGGCCACGTCGGCGTGGACCGTGACCCGCTCACGGTCCTGGATCTCGATGATCACGTCGAACGTCGGCGGCGCCTTGCGCTCGAGGACGCTCTTCTGGGTTCGCCGCCGGCGGGCCTCCTCGTCACCGAGGGTCACGCTCTGGATCCCGCCGATCAGGTCGGAGAGGGTCGGGTTCAGCATGAGGTTGTCGAGGTTGTTGCCGTGGGCCGTGCCGATCAGCTGGACGCCGCGCTCGGCGATCGTCCGGGCGGCCTGGGCCTCCAGCTCCGTCCCGATCTCGTCGATGACGATGACCTGGGGCATGTGGTTCTCGACGGCCTCGATCATCACCTCGTGCTGCATCGACGGCGTCCGGACCTGCATCCGGCGGGCCTTGCCGATCGCCGGATGCGGGATGTCGCCGTCACCGGCGATCTCGTTGGAGGTGTCGACGACGACGACGCGCTTGCCGAGATCGTCGGCCAGGACGCGGGCGGCCTCGCGAAGCATCGTCGTCTTGCCGATGCCGGGCCGGCCCATGATCAGGATCGACTTCCCGCTGTCGACGAAGTCGCCGATGATCTCGATCGTCCCGTAGACCGCCCGCCCGATCCGGAGGGTCAGGCCGACGATCTTCCCGTTCCGGTTGCGGATCGCGCTGATCCGGTGGAGGGTCCGCTCGATCCCGGCCCGGTTGTCGTCGCCGAAGCTGCCGATGTGGTCGACGACGTGGGCGATGTCGGCTTCGCTGATCTCGCGCTCGAGCAGGATCACCTCGCTGTCGGGGAAGCGCGCCTCCGGTCGCCGGCCCAGGTCGAGGACGACCTCGATCAGCGCCTCCTTCTCGGGCAGCGCGTGGACGGCGTCGACGATCTCCCGGGGCAGGGCGTCCAGGAGCGCGTCGAGATCGTCGATCGATTCGCGGCGCCGGTCAGCGGACAACCGATTCTCCTTGGTCAGCGGACCCCGGCCGGCACGAGGGCCGGCTCGGCCACACGGACGAGCGTGTCCTTCAACAGCAGGGTCACCGTGGCGATCGTACCGAAGCCGGCATCTTCGAGCCGTCGATCGATCGGCGACTCGTACGTCCGGACCGGAGAGATGACGCCGCGGTCGCGCCGCCCGGTGTCCTTCTGCGTGCGAGCCCGGATGATCCCGAGGCCGAACGTCGTGATCGCCGCGACGTCGACGTCCGGCCGGGCGAGCAGCTTCAGGTAGTGCGGCTGATCCTCCTTGGCGACTCCCACCTGGACGAGGGCATCGAGCTGGGTCCCGTCCGATCCGCCGTCCGGCGCCTCCTGGACGAACACCTCGACGTCGGCGAAGCGAAGGATCGGGGCCAGGCTCGAGCGAGGCACGCGCCAATGCGACCCCTGGCGCTCCCAGTCCGCCAGGCGGATCCCTTCGAGGCGCTGGACCGGCTGCGGCGTGGCGGCCGCGTAGAGGCGCGACATCGGCAGGGCGTCGATCGAGGTGGCGGGCCGGATCCGGCCCGTGGCCGCCTGCTCGTCGGTCCACGTCGCGGGCAGGCTCCTGGCACCGGGCCGATGCAGGATCCGCTCGTCGCCATAGCGGGCGAAGCCGGCCTGCATGAACAGCTCGACGTTGCCGTCCTGGTCGGTGCACGCGACGTGGAGCCGCCACGGGCCTCGCTTCGAGGCTTCGCGGAGGACCTGGTTGACGAGCCGGAAGCGGATGTCGCCGGCATTGCCGGTCCCGATCCCGTCCAGCTCGACGATCGTCCACTCGTCGCGGACCGAGTCGCGCTCTACGCGGATCAGGCCGGACAGGCGGCCGGTCTCCTCGTAGACGTACATCAGGTCATGTGGCTGGAAGGCACCGAGCGGGAGGCGGAACAGGCTGAACGCGCTCATCGGCCGGCCGCTGACCGGCAGTCCGAGCGAGCGCGTGGCCGCCTCCTCGTCCTGGCACAGGCGCGACAGCTCGCCGAGCGCCGCGAGGTCGGTCAGCCGAGCGACCCGGACCTTGCCGCTCGCCGAGGAACGCGCCGGCCGGGCCTGGGTCATGGGACGTTCCTGGTCCGGCGCGTCGGGTGATGACGGCGACCGGAACCCTCGCCCGGGTCGTCGTGCTCCGCCGCCATCGTCGCGACGAGCCGGTGGAAGCGGGTCTCGCCGGCGAGCTCCGGATGGAAGCTCGTCGCCACGACATTTCGTTCGCGGACCGCGACGATCCGGCCGTCGTCGAGCCGCGCCAGGACATCGACGTCCGGTCCGACGGCCTCGATCACGGGCGCCCGGATGAACACCGCGTGGACCGGCGTGTCGCCGAGGACGGGCACCGCCAGCTCGGCTTCGAACGAATCGAGCTGGCGTCCGAACGCGTTCCGCTCGACCGTCACGTCGAGGAGGGGCAGGACCGGCTCGTCGCCATCGGCGATCGAGCGCGACAGGATGATCATCCCGGCGCACGTGCCGAAGAGCGGGGCGCCGGACGACGCCAGGTCGAGGATGGGCCCGCGCAGCCCCCACCGATCGATCAGCTTGCGCATCGTCGTGCTCTCGCCGCCGGGCAGGATCAACCCGCTGACGCCGTCGAGATCCTGCGGCAGGCGGACGGGAACGCCCTCGATGCCGATCGAGGCGAGGGTCTCGAGATGCTCGCGGAAGGCCCCCTGGACGGCGAGGACCCCGATCTTCATCGGGTGTCCGCCTACCAGCCGCGAACGGCCAGGCGCTCCGTCTCCGGGATCGCTTCCATCGCGATGCCCCGCATCGGGGCCCCGAGGCCCTTCGAGACCTCCGCGACGATCTTCGGATTGTCGAAGTGGGTCGTGGCCTGGACGATCGCGTTCGCCATCCGGGCCGGGTCCTCGCTCTTGAAGATCCCCGAGCCCACGAAGACGCCCTCTGAGCCGAGCTGCATGACGAGGGCGGCATCGGCCGGGGTGGAGATCCCGCCGGCCACGAAATTCACGACCGGCAGCTTGCCGTCGGTCGCGACCTGCTTCACGAGCTCGAACGGTGCCTGGAGGTCCTTCGCGGCGACGAACAGCTCGTCGTCGCGCATCCCCTGCAGCTTGCGGATCTCCGACAGGACGGCCCGCAGCTGGCGGACGGCCTCGACGACGTTGCCGGTCCCGGCCTCGCCCTTGGTCCGGATCATCGCGGCGCCCTCGTTGATCCGGCGGAGCGCCTCGCCGAGGTTCCGGCAGCCGCACACGAACGGGACCTTGAAGGCGTGCTTGTCGATGTGGTTGACCTCGTCGGCCGGGGTGAGGACCTCGGATTCGTCGATGTAGTCGACGCCGATTGCCTCCAGGACCTGGGCCTCCACGAAGTGGCCGATCCGGGCCTTGGCCATGACCGGGATCGTCACGGCCTTCATGATCCCCTCGATCATCGTCGGGTCGCTCATCCGGGCGACCCCGCCGGCGGCGCGGATGTCCGCGGGCACGCGTTCGAGGGCCATGACGGCGACGGCGCCGGCATCCTCGGCGATCTTCGCGTGATCGGGGGTGACGACGTCCATGATGACGCCGCCCTTGAGCATCTGGGCGAGCCCCTTCTTCGTCGCCCAGGTGGAGGTCTCGACGGTCATTCTGTGCGTGGCTCCGGGTGAAGGCGTTGGTTGCGGGGATCGGCTGGCCCCGGGGTCCTCGCCCGTTCGAGCCGGTCCGCCGCCCTCGCGCGATCGGATTATGGCACGAGGCCCGTCGGCGTCCCGTGGCTTGGTCCAGTGGAGTGGTCCATCTCGCCGCGTGCGACGGCGCACGGGCGGTGCGACGAGCAGGAGGGACACGGGATCGGCTAGCGCGCGACGGTCCGGACCACCCCCGACATCAGCTTCGTGGCGCGCCGCGCGGCCCCCGGACCCAGCCTCGACAGCGCTTCGATCAGGTCGAGCACGTCGTCGTCGGGCAGTCCCCCGAGCAGGTGGACGAGCCGCAGGACCGTCTCGTCCGACACCTGCCCCAACAAGCGCATCCCCCGCTCCAGCTCGCGCGGCTCCAGCTTGGGCACCAGGCCGACTGCCCGATCGAACAGCCGGACGAAGCCGTAGAACGTGACGAGCCAGTCGCGCAGGGCCGCGAGCTCGCGGTCGCCCGGGTCCTCGGTCGCCAGCCGGGTCGCCTGGTCGGCCGTCTGCTCGATCACCTCGACGATCGGGTCCCCCTCGCGGACCTTCCGTTCCGCGATCACCCGCGTGAACCATTGCCAGTGATCGCCGACCGCCTGGTAGGCGGCGCCCGCGGGACCGCGCCGCCCGACGCGGCGTGGCTCCTCGACGCGCTCGACGATCCCCCACGTCTCGGCGTCCGCGAGGGCCAGGCTGGCGGCCCGGTGCGACAGGCCCAGCGCTTCGCGGATCTCGCGCTCCGTCAACGGCTCGTTTCGAACCATCAGATACGCGTGAACCCGCCCGATGGCCGGCGCGACGCCCCACGAGGCGCTCATGTCGGCCCAGGCGTCGGCGAAGCGCAAGCGGAGGTCTTCGGCAGCCTGGCTGCCCGTCGGAGGCGTGGCGGCACCGCTCGTCAAAACGTGCACCTTGACAGTAGCGAGTTCATGGTCCATAACTTGCTAACAAATGGTAGCACGGAAGGAGCGCATGATGACCGCTCTCCAGACGACAACCTCGCCGACGTCCGTACCCTCGCACACCCGGGAGGTCCCGGTGGCGCCTCCGGAGGTCGTCCCGGTCACGTTTCCGGGGCGCTGGCTCGGGGGAGCCCTCGGCGCGCTGGCCTCGTTCCTCGTGGGAGCCGGATCCTGGCTGGTCTTGCACCTGCTCCGTGATCCGGATCCCTTGGTCGCCGCCGACGCCCTCGACGCGGCGCCGCTCGTCGCGTTCCTGGGGATCCCGATCGCGTTCGTCCTGGGCCGGCATCTGTTCCCGATCGCTCATCGCGATGGTTGGCGATCGGCCGCCGCGGCGGCCGTGACTTTCGCCCTCATCGCGCCGCCGCTCGGCGATCTCGAGCTCGTCGCGGGCGCCGGGCTCACGCCGTGGGCTTCGCTCGGGTCGGCGAACCCGCTCAGCGCGATCGCCGGCGGGATCCTGATTGGCGGTGTCGGGCTGGTCTTCTCGTACGTGGCGCTGCCAGTGACGGCAGCGGTAGCCGCGACGTGGGTCGTGCTCATGCGGCTGTTGCCGGCGTGGCTGCCACGTCGTCTCGAGATGCCTCGGACGATCGCTCGGCTGGGGGTCCGGCACCTGGCGTACCTCGCGCTCGCCTGGTTCCTCGTGGCATGGACCGCGTGGGCGATCGTCCGTCCGAGCGGTCCGGACGGCTGGTCGTGATCGCGATCGAGCTCCTGTTCACGGTGGTCCTCGTGGGTGCCGTGCCGCTCGGCGTCGGCGCGATCCAGCTGGGCGATCCCGCGGTGGATGGCTGGATCTCGCGCCTCCGACCGTTCGCGTTGCCGGCCGCCGTCGCCCTCGCCGCCGGCCTGTTCGTCGCCCCGAGTCCGGTCGCTGCGGTCCTCGCGGCGCCGTGGCAGGTCCTCGCGAGCGGTCTGGCGCTCGGCGCGCTGGCCGCCTTCGTCCGCGACCCGGGTCGATGGCGGCCGAGCCGCCGCCTGGCGGTCGAGATCTCGCTGGGCTTTCTCGCGTTCGGCGCCACGCACGCCACGTCGTTCGCTGCCGGCTTCGCACCGCTCGGCTTCGCGCCGACGATCGTGCTCCTGACGGCCGTCCACTTCCATGCGGCCGGTTTCGTCCTGATGACCGCGGGCATCCTGGCCTTCGAACGGCGTCCTTCCCGGGTTGCGGCCGGCGGGGTGGCCGGCATCGCCATCGGGAGCGTCGTCACGGCGGCTGGGTTCGTCGGCGTTGGCGGCGCGGCGGTCGTCGGGGCGCTCACGGTGGCGATCGGCGGGCTGCTCATCGGCGCGGCAACCCTCCACGTGGCCCCTGAGCTCCAACGTCGGGTGGCTCGACAGCTCACGCGCGTCGCCGGCGCTGCCCTGTTCGGATCGATGCCGCTGGCGATCGGGTGGGCGGTCGGCACGCAGATCGGGGCACCACCGTTTCCCCTGGACGTGATGCTCCGGACGCACGGTGTGATCAACGCCCTGGTGGTCTGCCTGCCAGCGATGGCGGGATGGGCGCTCGAGGACGGGCGATGAACGGTCGCGTCGTCCTCGTGGGCGGCTCGGGGAAGATCGGTCGTGCCTTGGCGCACGTGCTCGACGCCGACGGCGCGGACGTCGTCGTCCTGAGCCGCGATCCGGCCCGGGCACGGCGCAAGGGCGATCTGGGCCACCTGGTCGCCTGGTCGCCTGGTCGTCCGGCCGAGCTCGCGACGGACCTCGACGGTGCGCACGCGGTCGTGAATCTCGCCGGCGTTCCGGTCGGGCCGTGGCCCTGGTGGATCCCCGGTCGTCGGAACGCGATCATGCGAAGCCGGATCGGGACGACGCGGGCGATCGTGGATGCGATCGGGCGTCTCCCGGTCGATCGTCGGCCGCGGGTCCTCGTCTCGGCGTCCGGCACCGACAGCTACGAAGGCCGTGACGAGATGCCCGCCACCGAGGACACGCCGTTCTCTGGAGGCTTCCTGTCGGAGGTGTGCCGCGCCTGGGAGGAGGAGGCGCGGCGAGCCACCGCCCTGGGAGTCCGGGTGGCGATCGTCCGCAACGGGTTCGTCCTGGCCCGCGGCGCGCCCGTGCTCGCCATCTACGCGCTGCCGTTCCGCATCCGGCTGGGCGGGCCCCTCGGGGACGGCCGTCAATGGATGAGCTGGATCCACATCGACGACGTGGTCGGCCTGTTTCGGTTGGCGATCGAGGATGAGCGCGTTGCCGGGCCGATCAACGCCGTCTCACCCGAGCCCGCGCGCCAGGCCCAGGTTGCCGGAGCGATCGCCGCCGCGCTGGGTCGCCGCTCCTGGCTGCCGGTGCCGGCGCCGCTGATCCGGCTGGCGTTGGGGGAGGCGGCGGTGCTGCCTCTCGGCAGTCGGCGTGTCGTCCCGGCACGCGCCGCGGACCTCGCCTATGCGTTTCGCTGGACCGATCTTCGCGCCGCGATCGCGGACGTGCTGGTGGCGCGATGACCCGACCGCGGAGCGCCTGGCTTGCCGGGCTCGTCGTGGGAGCCGCCGGCGGGTTCGCCTCGCTCGAGGTGCCGGTCGTCGGCTGGCCGCTCCTCCTGGCGTTCCTGGGACCGGCGCTCCTTTCCGGGTCTCGCGCCGCAGCGGTCGGCGGACTCTTCGTGGGCGGCGGCGCGATCTGGACGGTGCTGATCGGCCGAGTCGCGCTGACCTGCCATGCGCCCGACTGTCTCGCCCCCGGCATCGACTCGTGGCTGGCGGGCGGCTTGGTCGTCCTGGCGGTCGGCGCCTTGCTGACGGCGGTCGCGATCGCTCGGCGTTGAGGGTCAGGGCGATGTCAGGGCCATCACGGCCGAAGCCGCGCGGAACAGCGGGTGGTTCGGATCGATTACTACCTGGCAGCTCCGGACCATCTCGTCGCCCGTAACGAGATGGAACGTGTAGATCGTCTCCTGGCCATCGACCGCGGTCGGACACGTCCCGGTGAACGGCTTGCTCTCGATCTGGAGGAAGTTCGCCCGGTCCATCTCGACCTGGAGCGCGTCCAGGAGCTCCTTCGGGACGTGACCGACGTCCTTCGTCACCGGGATCACCTCGCGAAGCGTGCCATCGGCCTCGAGATTGATCAGGCGATGGCAGGCGCCCTCTGCACACTCGCCGCCGATCGTCTCGACCGACAGGAGCGGCGACGGCTCCTGGCTCTTCGCGGGCGGGATCGTCGGCGTCGGACTGGGGGAGGCGCTGGCCGGAACCTCGGGCCGGACATCGTCCGGGACGCCGCTCCAGCACCCGCCAAGCAGGAATGACACGAGCGCGACGAGGAGGGCGGCGGGCAGGCGACGCATGGCGCCCCGACGGTAGCGGGTCGGCCCGGGTTCCCGCCTAGACTGCGCGCATGGCCGTCCTTCGCAGCCGTCTCGACCCGGCCGCGCCCGAGACGCAGGCGAACCACGACGCGATGGCCGGCCTCGTCGCCGAGCTCCGCCGCCGCCAGGCTCAGGTCGCCGTCCGCGGCGCCGGCGGCGACGACCGCTCGATCGCCCGCCATCGCGAGCGCGGCAAGCTGCCGGTCCGCGAGCGGATCGACCGGCTGGTCGATCCCGGATCCGCGTTCCTCGAGCTGAGCTCCCTTGCTGCCAACGGCCTGTACGACGACGACGCGCCGAGCGGCGGGATCGTCACCGGGATCGGCACGATCGAGGGCACGACCTGCGTGATCGTCGCCAATGACGCGACCGTCAAGGGCGGGACCTATTACCCGATGACGGTCAAGAAGCACCTCCGGGCCCAGGAGATCGCGCTCGAGAATCGGCTCCCGTGCGTCTACCTTGTCGACAGCGGCGGCGCGTTCCTGCCCCTTCAGGCGGACGTCTTCCCGGACCGCGACCACTTCGGCCGGATCTTCTACAACCAGGCCCGGATGTCCGGGCTCGGCATCCCGCAAGTCGCGCTCGTGATGGGCAGCTCCACGGCCGGCGGCGCCTACGTCCCGGCGATGAGCGACGAGACGGTGATCGTCCGCGGGACCGGCACGATCTTCCTCGGCGGCCCGCCGCTCGTGAAGGCGGCCACCGGCGAGGACGTCAGCGCCGAGGAACTCGGCGGGGGCGACGTCCACACCTCGATCTCGGGCGTCGCCGATCACCTCGCCCTCGACGACGAGCACGCGATCGCGCTCGGCCGTTCGATCGTCGCGAACCTCAGCCGAAAGGCGCCGCCCCTCCCCTGGGACCGCCAGCCGCCGGAGCCGCCCGCGGTCGACGCATGCGGCGGTCCGGGCAGCGCCAGCCTGTATGCCTCGGTCTCCGCCGACCCGCGCCGCCCGGTGGAGGTCCGCGAGATCATCGCCCGGCTCGTCGACGGCTCCCGATTCCACGACTTCAAGCCGCGCTACGGCGAGACGCTCGTCACCGGCTTCGCCCACGTCGACGGCTGGCCGGTCGGGATCGTCGCGAACGA
Organism: Candidatus Limnocylindrales bacterium; assembly: GCA_035693125.1. Classification (GTDB taxonomy): domain Bacteria; phylum Chloroflexota; class Limnocylindria; order Limnocylindrales; family CSP1-4; genus CF-46. The sequence goes on from DASSHB010000011.1 coordinate 15,075, forward strand.
CGGGATCCTGTTCAGCGCCTCGGCCTTGAAGGGCGCCCACTTCGTCGAGCTGTGCGCCCAGCGGAAGGTCCCGCTCGTGTTCCTCCAGAACATCACCGGCTTCATGGTGGGCCGCGAATACGAGCACGGCGGGATCGCCAAGGACGGCGCGAAGATGGTCACGGCCGTCGCCTGCGCGGAGGTCCCCAAGTTCACGATCCTGATCGGCGGGTCGTTCGGGGC
>DASSHB010000012.1:0-21196 GCA_035693125.1 Candidatus Limnocylindrales bacterium
AGGACAGCGCGCTGCGCGGCTCGGTCGGTAGGGGTAGCTCGGCTCCAGCGCTGTAAAGCACCGATCCGGCCGTAGGTTTGGGCCTCGGACACTGGACGCGTTCCTACGTCGACCGCCGGGCATTGGCGGTTCAACGCGGAGGGGGTGCCCGCTCGCCGGGGTTCCACCGACATCCCATCCGAGCCGCCCTAGCCGATTGGTTACGGTTCGGACCCCGGCCGTAGTCGCCGGGTCAGACTCGAAGCCCCGACATTCGTCGGGTCCCATTCCCTGACCTCTCGACACGCTCCGTGCTTGGTCCTTGGTGGAGCGCCGGGTCACCTCTCATGATGGGGCAGCGATCCGATACTTGTCAACCCCGTTGGTATTCACCTTACCAATGGTGTTGTCAGGAGTTGCACGGAGTCGTATAGGCGCAGAGCAACCTACTAGAGCTAATGCGGCACCGGTCCCACGAGGCGGGCTAACGTGGTTCAGGGCATCCAGTTGGTCGTAGGTTCGAATCCTACCGCCGGAGCCAGTTGCCGCCCGGCCTCCGCGGATCAGTCCGACCACCGAGCGAACGTATCCCGGTGCGTCAGGCAATCACGCCAGACGACCTCGTCGTAGGGCGCGTCCGGTCGACTGTGCGGCCCGCTGGCGGCCTCGACGGGTCTCCCGTGCGATCCTTCGATGAGTGTCGTCCGTAGTCTCAATCCGACGGGACTTCAGGAGCTGGACGAAGGTGTCACGACCAACGAGTGGTTGCGCCAAGGATGTCCGTCGCTCCCCTGGTCCCCGGCGAGATCGCCCGACGCACCATCGGCGTCGACTGCGCGCGCGGCGAGCGGCAGACGGATGATCGTCCGGCCGTGGCCGTTTGGAACCTCCCGCGGGTCCGCGAGGAGCAGCTCGTGAAGCGGCCAGACCGGTGTCCAGCCCGCTCTCCTCGCGGCCGCCCCGAGTCGAACCACAGACCTGGACCATTGGGCGGGTTGACCCAGGTGGAGCCACTGAGCGACAGGCCCTTCGACGAACGCCCAAGGTCGCGTCGTCCCACCGGCCGGCGTGCCCGTGCGCCGGGCCTCCTCGATCGCGATCAGGACCGCATCGTCGGTCGCGGCGGCAGGGATTTCGAGGAGCTGCCGCCACCGCCACTGGGAGAGATCCGCCAGAGCCGATCGCAGGCCGAGGCCCAACCCGAGGACGGTAGGCTCCCAGAGACATTCGGCCACCGTTCGACCCAGCGAGGCGGGAACTCGGCGGCGCCGCAGATGGTCGAGCAGCCTCGAATGTGCCGCGCGGAGCGCTCGCGAGGCCATGAGGAATTCGGACGACGATCGGTGCCCGATCCCGTCGATCGCGATGAACCTCCGAGCGGGAACGGTCACGAAGATCGCCCGATCCGTCGACGCATGCCGCAGCTCGAGCGGGCTGCTCGATGTTGAACCGGCGCGCTGGGTGGCCGCAAATCCGATCATCCTGCGATAGTAGCCCAATGGTAACTATTGCGCAAGGGCTTGCGTTCTAGCCGCGCATCGCGACCGGCTCTGCGGACACCCACCGGAACCACCGAACGTCGGTGCGGCCGAGGCACGATCCGTCCGGACTGCCATATCCCTGAAAGGCCGCCGCATGAGTCGATTGGACTCCGTGCGGCCCGATCCTGTAAGATGCATGTCTAGTGACAACTATTGAACTCAGGAACGAGTACCGACGTTCCAACGCCTGAAGGCCGTGCGTCGGGAACTCGGTGATCTTGGTCGATCCCGAATCCCCAAGCCACGAGCAGACGGCAAGCATCCGCAGCCGGTGGGAGGCGGCAGCCCCCGGTCATCCCCTTCCACCGGCGTCCAGTCCGAAGTCCTGCCCGACGTCCGCGGACCGTCGGCCGGTCATGCATCAAGACGCAGAGGCGAGGTTCGATCATGCCGACCGAAATCGTCGAGCCGCTCGAGACGCTGATGTTCGAGGCGATCGGCTTGACGACGATCGCGCTTTCGGTGGCCGCTGCGGGGGAGCTGACCCTCCCCCAATGGCGAGCGCTGGTCGTCATCGGCCGTGCCAGGGCGCTCCGCGTGGGAGACATCGCCGCCACGATCGGGATGACGCTTCCGTCCACGAGCCGCTTGGTGCGGAGATTGGAGCGGAACGGCCTGGTCACGACTGGACGCGACGAATCGGACCGGCGCGCCACGCTCGTCCAACTGTCCCTGGAAGGCCGGGTGCTTCGCGAGAAGGTTGTGCAGTGTCGTCGTTCGATGATCGACGAAGCGCTGGCGAGTCGCGCGTCCGTTCTACCACGCGGCCTGGCGGCGGGCCTGCGCGTCATCGCGGTCGCGTTCCAGGATTACAAGTGATGAATTTGGGTCGGTGCGTTCTCGGGCATATTGATTCGACAGCAAGAACCGTGTCTCGGCCACCCCGATCGCCAAGTTCGAGCTGGGCGGCGGATTCTCAAGGAGGTTGATGATGGGATTCCTGATCTGGATGTTCGCCGCCATCTTGCTGTGGGCATTGGCACGGCTCTTCATTCGGGTCCGGCCGCATGACGGCTGGACGCCCAATGTCGGTCTCGCGCTGCTCGGTGGCGTCCTCGGCGGCTTCGTGTTCGACCTGGGCCTGCGCGGGGATTCCGCGATGAACTTCCGCGGCCCAACCCTCATCGGCGCGGTCGTCGGTACCCTCGCTCTCCTCATCGTGAGCCTCGTGTTCGCGCGAACGCCGGCGGCGCCGCGGATCGGGTAGGCCGCCGCGAGCCGGACCATGTGTCGGTGGCCGTAAGGCCGCGGTCTGACGACTGCCCGCATTCGCGCCCCCAAAACGCTGGAAACTCCGGCTGCTCGATCGCGTCGATCTTCTCGAGGGCTCCTCTACCAACTGCCGAATATCTTCCCCAGTGGCCCGCACTCGACGCGACGTTGGTGCCGATCGAGAATCCCCAGAGCCGATTCGTGCGCGTTCGTCACTCGAATCGCTGCAGCGCCTCGCTGATCTCGGCAAGTCCCGTCAGGAGATCGGTCGACAGCGGCCCTGCGCGCCGCGCGAGGGCCGCGCGAACGAGCTCCCTGCGGCGGTCGACGAGCGCCACGCGGATCGCTTCGCCCAACGGCGTGAGCCTGACACGGGTGGCCCGCCGGTCCGCCTCGTCACGCTCGGCGGTGACGAGGCCGCGTCGCTCGAGCCGGCGAACGAGTCGACTCGTGGTCGGGACGGCAGACCCGATCCGTCCGGCGATCTCGCCAACTCTGATCCCATCGTGCGTCGAGCCGACCACGACGAGCGCGCGCCACTGAGGAAACGAGAGCTCGACGTCGGGACTGGCCTGGCCGAGGGCGATCGTCGTGATCCCGACCGACTCGACCATGAGCCGCTCGATGGCCGTTACCACCCTATTGCTTGGCCGCATTAGATACCCTCCAGAATCATATGCCCTATCCTATGTACCAGATGCCATGAGCAACCCGCAGGTCGCGCCTCAGGTTCGCGCGACAACAAGCAGCCACGAAGCGATCAGCGCACTTCGACGGCGGCCATCCGCCGGCATCTCCCGTCGTGCGTTGCTTCGCTGGTCGATCGGCGGCTCCGTCGCACTATGGCTGACCGAGGTGACGGTCGGCACGATCGGCTTCCTCTGGCCGAACTTGATCGGCGGATTCGGGGGCAAGGTCACCATCGGTGACATCGCCGCGGCCGCAGGTCACCCGGACGTTCTCGGGGCCAGCTTCCAGGATGGCGCGCCGGCGCACTTTCTGGAGGCCCGCGCGTTCGTCATCCTCGTGAATCCGCATCGGTACGCGTTCGTCACGGGCGACGATCCACACGGCGACGGTGCCAGGACGAACGTCCGGACGCTCTATCAACGCTGCACGCATCTGGGTTGTACACCCAACTTCTGTCCGAAGAACTTCTGGTTCGAATGTCCGTGTCACGGCTCGCGCTACGACCGACTGGGGATCAAGGCCGCCGGCCCGCAATACGGCCCGGCCCCGCGGAGCCTCGATCGATTCGCCTCGACCGTGGACGGGAACGGGGTGCTGACGCTTGACACCGGCAAGATCACGCTCGGTCCGCTTCCCGTCGCGGTCGGGCAGCCTGGTCTCATTCCTCCGGCGGCGCCGAGCGGGTGCCTGTAAGCCGCTCCCCACGGCTCGGGCTCCGCTCATCGTCGTCACCTCCTCGGCGGTCCGCGCCGGCAGGATCGCGTGGTCGATCCGGACGAGCGTCGATTTCGGAGGATCGCCACGGCGGGGGGCGTACTTGCCGGCCGCACTCCCCGTGGCGCCTCGTCCTCGGCGCCATTGCGGCGGCTTGCGGCGCTGCGGCGTGGATCGGGTTCCGGGGTTGCGGCGGGGACCGGGGCCACCCGCGCGTCCAGGCGACTAGCGTGCGCGAACGTAGATGGGGTTCGTGATCGCCCGGATGTCGCCGCTCGGCGCGGAGCCGGCGCGGACCTCCAGGCGCCACCAGCTCGTCGGCACGAGCCTGTCCCGCGCCGCCGAGACCAGGCCCGGGCCGCCAGCCCCGATCGCCGTGCTGGCGCCCGAGGTCACGAACCAGATGGTTGCCGTCTCCTCGAGCGCCGTCACCTCGACCTCGAGTTCGATCGGGCCGCGGATCGTCTCGCCGGGCAGCGTGATCTCGGTCCCGTCGGCGCCCCTTGCCCGGAACGCGACGCGCGGGCCGGACGACAGCACCACCCGCCCGCGCCGGATTCCCTCGAGGATCGCGGCCTCGGTGGGCTCGGTCGCGTGGACGGACGAGAAGCCGAGGGTCGGGTCGTCGTCGTCCACCGGGCCGTGGCTGTCGGTGCCCGTGATCGCCGTGAGCCGGATTCCCGCGTCGAGAAGGTCCGTCCAGAGGGCCACGTTGCTCTCGTTCGCCGTCTCGACGTCGGCCCAGCCGCCGTTCCAGATCTCCATCGCGTCGAACGTGGAGTAGTCGACCCGGGCGAAGTCCCAGTGGCAGCCCACGCACCACGGATCGCCGAAGCTGCTGGGATGGTTGATCGAGACGAGGGCGCCCTGGCGGTGGGCCTGCTCGACGATCCCCGCGGCGCCACCGCCGCGCCGCTCCGGCCGCCAGTCGATCGCCTCGCGCAACCCGAAGACGTTCATGTGGCCGTGGAACGTCGTGACCTCGGAGCCTCGGATCGGGATGATCCGGTCCCGCCACGGGTCGAGCTCGCGATGGTGGCTGATCGTGTTGTGATCGGTGATCGCGATGAAGTCGAGGCCGCGCTCGACGGCGCGTCCGAGCCGCTCGTCGACCGTGAAGCTGCCGTCGCTGTGGAGCGTGTGCGAATGGAGATCGCCGCGGTACCAGCCGGCGGCGCGGCGCTCGGTGACCGGCACCGACACCTCGGCGGCCCCGGCCGCTGGCCGCGTGCTCCGCCCCGCCGCTACGGGTCGGTCGCCGGCCACCCGAGCGCGGACCTCCAGCGTCCAATCGAGGAATCCCGCCCCCCGGCCGTCCGGGAGGATCAGGCCGGTGTCGAGGTTCAGGATCCAGCGACCCGCCGGGATCGGTCCCGCGAGCGCGCCGGGCGACGCGGAACCCGGGCCGATCGTGAGGTCGTTCGCATCGCCTCGCCGGACGGCGCTGCCGCGGAAGCCGCCGTCCGGATCCCAGAGCGTCAGTGCGAGGGAGTTCGAGAGGTGCGCGTCGCCCATGTCGTGGGGGTGCCACGACAGGCGGGCGGTCAGCTCGACCGTCCCGGCCGGGACCTCGATCGGGAACTCGTGATGGCGGTGTCGTTCGCGATGGGTCCACTGCCCAGCGAGATCGAGCAGCGTGAGCGCCGCGACGGCCACCGATCAGGCGGCGCTGAAGCGCTCGGCGAGCACCGGCTGGCCGGCGAGATAGCCGTCGAGGATCCTGCCCGCCACCTCGACGGACGGCACGAGCGGATGGAGGGCGAGCGCCTTGATCGCCATGGCCCGCGACCCGGACAGGGCTGCCTCGATCGCGGTCCGCTCGGCGGCGCGGACGGCGACGATCAGCCCCTGGGCGTCCAGCGGCACGGTCCCGATCGCCGCCGGCACGACGCCGCCGCGGCTGATCACGCACGGGACCTCGACGATTGCCTCCTCGTCGAGGAACGGCAGGCTCGAGCGGTTGGGGACGTCCAGGATCATCACCTTGTAGCCGTCGCCGTGGAGGCCGTCGACGAGATTGAGGGCGAGCCGCCCGTAGTCGCCGGCACCGCGCGCGGCGACGATCGACTCCATCTCGTCCTCGCGGCCGGTCCAGGCCTCCTCCATGTAGTGCGACTCGCGCTCGGCGTGGGTCCGCCGCCAGTCGCGGAGGGCCTCGGCGGGCGTTCCGTGGCCGGCGTAGAACGCGGCCTGCTGCTTCGCGAGGAATGCGGAGCGGACCCGCCCGGCCTGCATCGACTCGAGCGCCTCGGCGTTGTAGTAGTAGTAGTAGAGGTACTCGTTGGGGATCATCCCGACCGAGCCGAGCCAGTCGGCGCCGAAGAGGCGGCCTTCCTCGAAGGTCTCGAGCCGCTCGCGGTCCGCGAGGAGCCCGGGCAGGACGTCGCGCCCGCCGTCGAGGACGCCGCGGAGCCAGCCGAGGTGGTTGATCCCGAAGTAATCGAACCAGAGGTCCTCGGCCGGGCGATCGAGCGCGCCCGCGACGCGCTTGCAGAGATCCAGCGGCGCGTCGCAGATCCCGATGACCCGGTCGCCGAGGATCCGCCGGATCGCCTCCGTGACCAGCCCGACCGGGTTCGTGAAGTTCACGAACGTCGCGTTCGGGGCCCGCCGGGCGACGACCTGCGCGATCTCGGTGACGATCGGCACGGTCCGCAGGGCGAAGGTGATGCCACCGGGACCGGTCGTCTCCTGGCCGATCACGCCCTGGGCGAGGGCCGCGGTCTCGTCGAGGATCCGTCCGGCCATGCCGCCGGCCCGAACCGCGCAGTACACGATGTCGGCGCCGTCGACCGCGGCCTCCAGATCGGTCGTCATCTTGACCGGGGCGGTCGCCCCGAGCTCGTGGGAGATCCCGTCGAGCACGCACGAGATCCGATCGAGCCGGCCCTGGTCGATATCGTAGAAGGCGACCTCGTCGTACTGGGTCGTGACCTCACCGGCCGCGATCGCCTGGTAGATCACCGGCGTCCGGAAGCCGCCCGCACCGATCAACGTCAACTTCATGCGGGCGATTGAACCAAATTTGAACCGTAAGGGCAAGTCGATTTCTGATCGACTCGTGGGGCCCCGGGCAACCCGGCGTCCACGGCGCGCGAAGGCCCGGATGGGCCAGGCTTCTGAGCCTGATCGCCGCTACAGCGCGAGCCGCGGCGAGCCGACACCCGCCGACAGGGTCGTCGCGAACGAGTAGCGGTCGCCGCGGTTCAGGAGCTGGGCGGTCTCGAACGGCTCGTCGTACTGGTCGAAGGTCATCTCGTCGAGCTCGAGGAGGGGCTCGCCGACCGCGATCGTGAGGAGCGTCGCCACCCGCTCCGTCGCGGGCACTGCGCGGACCACGACCTCGGCCCGGCTGGCGAGCAGTCCCGCCCGCTCCCGGATCGTTCCGAACAGGGAACGGCTCCCGAAATCGACGCCCTTCACGGCGGGAATCAGACGCGGGTGGAGGATCGATCGGTCGAGCGACAGCGGGATGCCTTCGACGAACCGGACCCGCTCCAGCTCGAAGACCTTCGAGGACGTCGGCAGCCGCAGGTCGGCGGCTTCGCCCGACTTGACCGTCCGGACCCGGGCCGTGAGGACGTTCGACGTGACGACGTAGCCATGCCGCGCCGCCCATTCGGTCAGGCTCGGCGGGCCCTCGATCCGCTCGGTGACGCCCGGGCCGACGACGACCCAGCCGCCCCGGCCCCGAGCCTGGATCAGGCCTCGCGCGCCGAGCGTCGAGAGGGCCCGGCGGAGGGTGTTCCGGGCAACGCCCAGGCGCGCACCGAGCTCGCGCTCGGGGGCCAGCCGGCTGCCGACCTCGAGCCGTCCCGTGAGGATGTCGGCCTCGATCCGGCGCAGGACCTGCACGGACGGCAGGTCGTCACCGCGGACGTCGCGGCGTCCCGTGCCGCCCTCGTCGGGCGCGTCTTGACCCCCGTTCACCGTTGGCCCACGCTCCGTCACATGACCCTCCCCGTCCTCGAGGCGCGCCGGTCGTCCGTCACCGGGTTCGTCCGGTCGTCACCATGGGCCGGTCCGGGCGCTCGACCCGACGAGCCCGCATTGTATGGCCCGAATCCGGGCCTTCTCGGTCCGGACCGGCGTCCCGGATGAGGGTCGACGTCGTCTGCGTCGGCGATCCGTTCCTCGACCTGATCTTCCTGGGCCTGCCGGCGATGCCGGCCCTCGGCGAGGAGCGGCTCGCACAGCGCCTGAAGATCGTGCCGGGCGGGATGGGCAACGTGGCCTTCGCGCTGCGCCGGCTCGGGCTCGATGCCGTGATCTGCGGACCCGTCGGTCGCGATCTCGCCGGAAGGCTGCTGGAGGAGCTGATGGCTGACGTCGGCGTTCCATGGCACGGCCGAACGGCCGACGCGACGCCGGTCACCGTCGCGTTGCCCGTCCATGGCGATCGCGCCCTCGTCAGCGTGATGCCGGCGCTCACGGTCGACACGGAGACGCTGCGCGGGATCGAGATGCGGGCGGTCGTCGTCGACCTGCCGAACGTGCCGCTCCTCCCACCGATCCCGCGGATCTACGCCGTCGTCGGCGATCCGGAGGTCGCCGCCCTCGAGGGGCGTCTGCCCGACTCGCTCGCCGACGTCCACGCGCTGGTCCTCAACGAGCGCGAGGCGATGGGCCTCACACGCCGCTCCGACGGCGAGGCGGCCGCGGCCCATCTCGCCGCCCTCGGCACGACGGTGGTGATGACCCGCGGCGGGGCCGGCGCCGTGGCGATCGAGCCCGACGGGCAGACGACAGTCGTCGCCGCGCCGCCGGCTGCGGTCCACGACGCGACGGGCGCTGGCGACCTCTTCGTCTCGGCGTATGTGTGGGCCGACCTCGCGGGCCGCCCCATCGCGGAGCGGTTGCGGCTGGCGACCCGCTACGCATCCCTCTCCCTCGAGCGGGCCACGGATCAGCTCAAGGGCATCCCGCTCGCGGACTTCCTCGACGAGATCGGCGGTTGACGGCGGGCACCGTTCGACGGCATCAGGCAAGCCGCCCGGCGGCGAGGACGATCCGACCCTGGAGCCGCATACCGGCGACGACCGGCCGGCCCCCGCCGAAGTACGCCGACCAGATCCGGTGGTTGCCTTCGACCGTCCTGACGCCGCCGTACCAGTCGAGGACATGGAGGGCCGGTGAGCCATCGACGAGCTCGGCCCGGACGTGCTGGGTGCCGTCGGACAGGATGCTCAGCGACCGCCGGCCGTCCGTGGCGCCCGCGGCCAGGATCGACCGCTTCGTGCTCCGGTAGTCGTTGCTGCCGGCGGGGGTCGCATCCTGCGGCCACGTGGGCGCCGGCGTTAGGGCGCCGTTCGAGCCGGGCCGTCCAGGTGCGTAGCCGGCCGGGCGCCCGACATGGTCCTCGGGATAGACCGTCCAATCGCCGACGCGCTGCCACCACAGGTCGCGCAGGTCGGGTGCCGGGTGAAGGGTCAGGCCGATCTCCTTGGCGTTGAACGACCGCCCGCCGCGATAGGTCGCCTCGTACTCCACGATGACGGTCCCGCCGTCCACGCGAGCCGAGATCCAGCCCTCCCAGTCATGGCCGAGGAGCGGCGCCCGGGCGGCGCCGGGGCCGGTCAGCACGATCTGGCGACCGTCCGTCCGTGGGGAGGGGACGGGGACGTGCGGCTGGTCGACGTCGAGGACGTGGAGCTCCGGCCAGCGTCGCATCCACGACACGCCGTCGCCGCTCAGCGACAGCTCGCCCGGGACCGACAGGTCCAGCGCCAGCTCGATCGCACGATCCCGCACCCGGTCCTGGACGATCGGTCCGGCGCCGGGCCAGCGCCATTCGCGGCCGTCGACGAGCCAGCCCTCCTCGTGAACCAGCTCGACCCGAACGGCCTCCGCATCCGGAGTCCGGACGATCACGAGCCGGGCGGTCTCGCCGGGGCCCGCGGCCAGTGACTCCGGCGCCCCGAGGCGGCCGCCCACGACGCGGACCTCCAGCCCGGCCAGCGAACGATGCGCGAACCCGTTCGTCAGGACCAAGTCGAGGTGCGAGCTCGCGCCGTCCGCGGCGAACGACTCCGGCCCCCATTCGATCGGTGAGTACATGCCGTGGACGTGCCACAGCTCCGGCCGCGGCCGGTTCCAGGCGTCGAAGAGGCCCCAGTCCCCGTCGCCGCGGCGGAAGACGCCCGGCTCGGCGGGGTAGTGGTCATGGGTCCGGACGTAATCGGTGACGGGCAGGTGGGCCCATGGACCCTGGCCGATCGTCAGGTCGAGCGGGATCGCGAACACTTCGCCGAAGCCGCCCCAGATCAGGCCGCCGATCACGCCCTCGTCCTGGAGGGCGGCGGCCATGAACGGCTGGTAGCCGGCCCCCCAGTAGTCGCGGATCCCTGGGTCGATCGCCAGGCCGTAGCCCTCGCCGGGGCCGCGGAGGCACGGCGCGAACACGGGCGCGTACTCGTCGAGGACCGTGGGCTCCTTGTAGGCGCCCAGCCAGTCGAGATCCTCCTGCCACGTCCGGTCCCAGCCCGGGTAGTGGTAGCTCCGGATGTCCGGGCGTTCGGCGTCGGGCTTGGGGATCAGGACGTTCTCCGGCCCGAGCTCGTTGAGATCGAACGAGAAGATCGTGGGCCGGTGCGGGTCCATCTCCCGGACGAGCGCGAGCTGGGCGTCGAAGCCGGGCCCCCAGCGGCTCTCGTTGCCGAGGTCCCAGACGATCACCGACGGGCGGCCGTCGTCGCGGGCCACGGTCTCGGCCGTCACCTCGAGGAGGACCGGGATCAGCGGCGCCGCCTCGTTCGTCCGGGTCCAGTGGTGGTCGTCGAACCCGCCCGAGAAGCAGACCGGCGGCTGCTCGAACACGAACATCCCCACCTCGTCGCAGATCTCGAGGAGGTGCGGGCTGGGCGGGTAGTGCGACGTCCGGATCACGTTGACGTTCGCCCGCCGAAGGTTCACGACGTCCTCGCGCATGTCATCCGCGGACAGGGCGCGGCCCTTGAGCATCCGGGAGTCGTGGCGGTTGACGCCGCGGATCCGGATCGGGGCGCCGTTGACGAGGAGCCGGTTGCCACGCGTCTCGACCCGCCGGAACCCGATCCGGCGCCGGTACGACTGTCCGGGATCGCCGGGGCGTCCGATCGTCACCTCCAGCTCGTACAGCGCGGGGGTCTCCGCCGACCAGGGCTCCACCGCGAGCGGGCCGCTCGAGACCGTCTCGCGCGCGTCGGCCCGCCCGCCCACCGTGCCGGACCGCCGGATCTCGCGGACCACGCCACCGGTCCGGTCTCGCACGGCGACCGCGAGGTCGTAACGCGCCTCGCCAACATCCTGGTTGATGACATCGAGGGCCAGGTCGAGCGTCCCGGTCCGGGTCGCGTCATCCCAGTCCGCATCGATCGCCACCTGGCCGAGATGGAGCCGCGGGACCGCGAACAGGAACACGTCCCGCCAGATCCCGAGGAGCGACATGTGGGCGTACCAGCTCATGTCGTCGAGGACGGCGTGCGGCGTGAACTCGGTCAGCGTGATCGCGAGGTCGTTCCGACCGGGCCGCAGGAACGGGCTCAGGTCGACATCGAACGACGTCGCGCCACCGCCATGGACGGCGGCGAGCGTGCCGTTGATCCGGACCTCCGCCCGACCGTAGGCGCCATCGCAGCGCAGGAAGACCGCGCGGTCCGCCCACGCCTCCGGCAGGCCGACGCCCCGCCGGAACGTCGCCACCCCGTCCTCGGGGACGAGCGCGTCGTAGATCACGTGGCCGGGGACGCGCGTCGTGACCGGATCGTGTCCGGCCGGATCGTGCCCACGGTACGGGCCACCGTGGAAGCCCCAGGCGCCGCCCAGGTCCAGCCGCTCGGACGCGGGCGGCAGCTCCCGCAGGCCTCGGGCGATCTCGCGCGTCGCGACCTGGATCTCGGCACGCGTGGCGCCGCTCCCGGTCGAGATCGTGAGCGACGCATCCTGACCGAGCGGGACAGCCTCCCTGAGTGGGACCCGGAACACGCCCGCGGCGTCGGTGGTGAGCGTGCTCGCCCGCCGGCCGTGATCGACCTCGACCGTCGCCCCGGCGATCCCCACCCCATCGGCGCCTCCGACCGTCCCGACGAGCGCGCCCCGCGAATCGCCGGCGACGGTGATCGTCGGTGCGACCGGCGCGGAGGAGAACAGGCGGAGCTCGGACATCACGACATCCGGTCCCTCGACCCGCTCGATGCGAACCGGCAGGACGCCATCGACGATCGCCTCAGCCGGGACCGGCGCCCGGACCACCGTCGCCGACCCACGGACCAGCTCGGCCGGCGGATGGAGCACAGGCTCGCCGGACGTCATCCGCTGGACGCGACGGACGTCGCGCTCACAGACATAGGTCGCCTCGAGCTCGTAGGTCGCCGCGGGGTCCAGCCCGGGGAAGACTGCCTCGATCGCGTCCGGTGCCCAGCCCACGAAGCGCAGGCTGTCGCTCGGCAGGCTCGCGACGTCGACATCGGCCATCTCGATCCGGCGCTTCGTCCGCGTCCGCAGGTGCGGCGCCCCCAGCTCCACGCCGCACAGCTCGAGGGCGACGAGGAATGGGGCCGCACCGGCCGCCGTCGCCTGGCTCATCGATCCGCCTCCATCCCGTCATCCGCGCCCGCTCGTGGCCCCATCAGCCATCGGGCGATGGCCGGCGTCGCGAGGATCCGTCCGACCGCGGCCCGTCCGTCCGGATCGAGCGGCGGGATCGGCCGGCCGGGGTCGCCGACCGGCCAGCCCAGGATCTGCAGCGTGCCCTTCAGCCCGGCCAGCCACTCGCCCTGGGCGAAGACGCCCGCCAGGTCGCTGATCGTCGCCTGGAGGGCCAGCACCTCGGCCCGCGGCCGCTCCGCGCGGAGCGCCTCAGCCAGCGCGCGCAGCAGGCGCGGCGCCAGGTTGGCCACCGCTGAGATCACCCCGTCCGCACCCGACCAGAGGGAGATCGCCGCCATCTGCTCCCGACCCTGCATCACGCTGAAGCCCTCGCTCCGTGCCGCCAGGAACTCCTCGAACGCGAACCAGTCGCCAGCCGAATCCTTCATCCCTGCGATCCGCGGATGGACGGCCAGCGCGCGGACCGCCCCCGGGGTCAGCGGACGATGCGTGTTCTGCGGGATGTTGTAGAGCACGATCGGCGCGCTCGCGGCGTCGGCCACGGTCGCAAAGTGGTCGATGATCGCCGCCTCGGAGTCCACGGCGTAGTAGAAGGGCGCGGCGAGGACGACGTAGTCCGCCCCGACATCCGCGAGGCGGGCGACCCGATCGAGCGTGCGCCGCCCGCCGGTGTCGCCGGCGCCGACATAGACCGGGATCCGTCCGCCGACCTGGTCGACGGCGATCCGCGCGACGCGATCCGCGACATCGTCGGGCAGCCAGGCGAGCTCGCCCGACGAGCCGAGCACGAACAGTCCGTCGAGATCCGGCACGAGCACGTCGATCAGGTCGCGCAGGACCGCCTCGTCGAGCCGGCCGTCGGGCGACCAGGGCGTGGCGAGCGGGCAGACGATTCCGCCCGGCCGTGCCAGGACGGCGCTCATCCGAGGCTCGGCACGAGGATCCGCTTGGCGGCCGAGCCCTCGGCGCGGAGGAGCGCCGGACCCGCTTCCAGCGGCGCGAGCTCGATCGGGCGGTCCACCCGGGCGAGCTCGCCTGCGCCGATCGCCCGGGCGGCCTCGCGGAAGTCCGCGAACGTGTGGCTGACCGATCCCACGAGGGCCACCTCGCGGACGGTGACGTCGAGGAGGTCGACAGGCAGCGGTCGGACGTGCCCGCCGAGGACGACGACGGTCCCACCCCGGCGGGCCGCGCGGATCGACGTCGCGATCGCCTCCGGGGCTCCGGCCGTCTCGAACACGATCGCGGCATCGACGTCCGTGCCATCCTCGGCGCGGACGCTGCCCGCGGCCCCGGCCTGGCGCGCGACCTGGAACGCCGACGCGGTGCGGCTCACGGCCACCACCTCCGCGGCCCCGGCCCGAACGGCCGATTCGACGACGCACACGCCGAGGGACCCCAGTCCGACGACCGCCACTCGCCGGCCGGCGACCGGCACCCGGCGGAGCGCGCGAAGCGCGACGGCGTACGGCTCGACGAGCACGGCCCGCTCGACGGCCACGTCCGCGTCGAGCGGAACGCACCGTCCCGAGTCGGCGACCAGGAAGTCGGCCATCCCGCCGTCGGCACTCATCCCGAGCGCGACCGTGTCCGGGCAGCGGTTCTCGTCGCCGCCCAGGCACTCCCGACAGCGGCCGCACGGCCGCGACGGCCAGGGCGCCACGCGCGTGCCGACGGGTAGGGGCGAGCCGGCTTCCGTCGCGGCGACAACGCCGACGATCTCGTGGCCGAGCGTGATCGGAGCGCGCCGGCCGCTCACCGGGTGGACCTCGATGGGCACCGTGACCGGTCCCAGTCGGACCTCGTCGACGTCGGTGCCGCAGACGGCGGCCGCCTCGACCCGGACCAGGACCTCGCCGTCGCCGGGCACCGGAACCGGGACGTCGTCAAGCCGGACATCGTCGCGGGCGTGCCAGCGGACGGCCCTCACGCTGCTCGCCAGCCGATCTCGGCGCCCGCCGCGAGCCGATCGGCCACGCTCCGGCGGAGCCTGTCAAGATCGAGCCGATCGTGCGCGTCGAAGGGGGTCTGCGGGATCGCGATGACGCCGCTGAGCGGGGCGAGCTCCTTCATCCGCCGCACATAATGCCATATCATACGATGAATTAACGGCCAAGAGCGACCGCTCGCCAGCCAAGGAGGGCCCTCGGCGTGACCCGGGACAAGGAACCGCTCCGAAGCCAATCGTGGTGGGACGGCGGCGCGCTGGACGTCATCGGCCATCGCTCCCAGTTCCGCCAGCAGGGCTTCCCCGAAGAGACGTTCGCCGGCCGGCCGATCATCGGGATCCTGAACAGCTGGAGCGAGGTCGCCGGCTGCAACAACAACCTGCGCGACCTGGCGGAGCGGGTCAAGCGCGGCGTCCTGCGCGGGGGTGGCTTCCCGGTCGAGATCCCGATCCCGTCCCTCGGCGAGCCGATCATCAAGCCCACCGCGATGCTCTACCGGAACCTGATGGCGATGGCCGTCGAGGAGCTGATCCGGGGCAATCCGGTCGACGGCGTCGTCCTGTTGAGCGGCTGCGACAAGACCACGCCGGCCTGCCTGATGGGGGCGGCCAGCGTGGACGTTCCCGCGATGCTCGTGACGAGCGGACCGTCGCTCAGCGGCCGCTTCCGGAACGAGGCCGTCGGGGCCTGCACCGATTGCTGGCGTCTCCACGACGAGCTCCGGGCCGACCGGATCAGCCAGGCCGACTGGGAGGAGTTCGAGGCGGGCATGTGCCGCAGTGACGGGCACTGCTCGCCGATGGGCACGGCATCGACGATGGCCTGCATGGCCGAGGCGCTCGGGATGGCCCCGAGCGGCAGTGCGGCGATTCCCGCCGTCGATTCGCGCCGACGGCACGTCGCCGAGCGGGCCGGCGGTCAGATCCTGGATCTCGTCGCGGCCGGCACGCGACCCTCTGACATCATGACCCGCGAGGCCTTCGAGAACGCGATCCGGACCCTGCATGCGATCGGTGGCTCGACGAACGCGGTGATCCACCTGGTCGCGATCGCCGGCCGGCTTGGGGTCGAGCTGCCACTGGACGTCTTCGACGAGCTGGCGACCGACACCCCGTTGCTCGCCAACCTCAAGCCGTCCGGGGCGTACCTGATGGAGGACTTCTTCTACGCCGGCGGCCTGCCCGCCGTCCTCGCTCAGATCGGCGACCTGCTCCATCTCGAGGCCCGGACCGTGACCGGGCGGACGGTCGGGGAGGCCCTCGTCGGTGCCCGGATCGTGAATGACGACGTGATCCGATCGCGAGACCGGGCGCTCCATGACGGCGGCAGCCTGGCGATCCTGCGCGGCAGCCTGTGCCCGGACGGCGCCGTCCTGAAGGTCTCCGCCGCCACGCCGCGCCTCCTCCAGCACGAGGGCCGAGCCGTCGTGTTCGCGGACGTCAACGAGCTCCACGCGACGATCGACGACCCCTCCCTCGCCATCACCCCGGACGACGTCCTCGTCCTCCAGAACGGTGGTCCGGTCGGCGCCCCCGGGATGCCCGAGACCGGCCACCTGCCGATGCCCGCCGAGCTCCTGCGGCGCGGTGTCACGGACATGGTCCGGATCAGCGATGCCCGGATGAGCGGCACGGGGTTCGGCACCGTGGTGCTCCATGTCGCGCCGGAGTCGGCGATCGGCGGGCCGCTGGCCCTCGTCCGGACGGGCGACCGGATCCGGCTCGACACGGCCGGCCGCCGGCTCGACGTGCTCGTGGCCGCCGAGGAGCTGGCGGACCGCCGGCGAGCGTGGACGCCCCGGCCGGCGCATGACACGCGCGGCTATCGCGGCCTGTATCTCCGGACCGTCAGCCAGGCCAACGACGGCTGCGACCTGGACTTCCTGGTAGGCCGGTCAGCCCCGGTCCGAGCCGGGATCACCCACGGCTGAGCGGCCGCGCCGGCGCGTGATCGGGTCCAGGCGGATAGTCGAAGCTCACCTCGGACTGGATCACGAGACGCTCCATCGCGCTGCTCGCGGCCGCCCCGTCCCGGGCTAGGACGGCGTCGAGGACCTCGCGGTGCGGCCCGACGCTGTATTCGAGGAAGTCGGGCCATTCCCAGCCGTGCCGGGTCGCCGCACGGAGGCCGGCCTGGAGCGCGGGCTGGAACGCCCCCACCAGATGGACGAGATGGTCGTTGTGGGTCGCCGCGACGAGGACCGCGTGGTATCGGATGTCGGCCTCGAGGTAGCTCGCCTCGTCGTGGGCCTGGGCCATCGCGTCGAACGCGGCCTGGATCGCGCTGAGGTCGTCGCCCGTCGCCCGCTCCGCGGCGAGCCGGACGGCCGCCGGCTCGATGATCCGGCGGACCTCGAACATGCTCCGGAGGAACTCCGGGTCGAGGCCGGCCTCGGTCAGCCAGCCCAGGACGTCGGGATCGAGGAGCTGCCACTCCGACCGCGGCAGGATCACCGTCCCGCGCTTCGACCGCGATTCGACGAGGCCCTTGGCCGCCAGCACCTTCGTCGCCTCTCGGACGACCGTCCGGCTGACGCCCAGCTGGCGGCTCAGCTCGCCCTGCTCGGGCAGGATCTCGCCGGTCGCGAGCTCGCCGCGCACGATCCGCCGGCCGATGCCATGGACGACGCCGGCATGGATGCCGGCCGGCGGTCGGGCTGGCGACGGAGGGCTGTTGGGTCGATACATACTATTGTATGATATCGGAGATCGGCCTGAGCCGGGGCTTGGGCGCGCGCTGGGAGGCTCTGCCGTCGCGTCGGGGCGAGCGGTCCCGCGATTGGTTCAGATTTGGTCGTTGACTCCAACGGTTCAACTTTGGTTCAATCTCTCGCGTCGGAACGTCTCCGATCGGCTGGCATGCCGATCCCTGGAGGTTCACAGGCCGGTGGTTCCTGGACCCGAGCATAGCCCTCGGCACGCCGTCGTCGGAGGACGTCGTGAGGGAGCGCGCCGCGTCGATCGGTCGGTGGAGCGCCGGCCGTGACCGCCGTCAGCCAGTCGCGAACGTCGGCCGGCGCCGCCCATCCGCCCCGGCCGGGCCGATTCGCGCTGACCCGCGGTGAGCGCAAGAACCTCCGAACCGGACTCCTGTTCATCTCGCCCTGGCTGCTCGGCTTTTTCGCGTTCAACCTGTATCCCGCATTCGCATCCCTCTACTACAGCTTCACGAATTTCAAGATCCTCCAGGAGCCGCGCTGGGTCGGGCTCGACAACTACACGGCCCTCATCAACGACCCGATCTTCTGGAAGTCGCTCGGCAACACCCTCTACCTGACGGTCTTCGGCGTCCCCCTCGCCGTGGTCGTCGCGCTGGGCATCGCGCTGCTCCTCAACCGGCGCGGAGTCCGCGGCATCGGGATCTTCCGGACGATCTTCTACCTGCCCGTCGTGATCCCCGGCGTGGCCGCGGCGATCCTGTGGATCTTCCTGCTCAGTCCGATCAACGGCCTCGTCAACCAGTCGCTGCACGCGATCGGGATCGCCGGTCCGGGCTGGTTCTTCGACCCGGCCTGGGCGAAGAACGGGATCATCCTGATGACGGTCTGGGCGGCCGGCGACGTGGTGATCATCTATCTCGGCGCCCTGCAGGGCGTGTCGCGGGCGCTGTACGAGGCGGCCGAGGTGGACGGCGCCGGCGCCTGGGTGAAGCTCCGCCACGTCACGGTCCCGATGATCAGCCCCGCGATCCTGTTCAACCTGATCACCGGGGCGATCGCGGCCTTCCAGTCGTTCACCCAGGCGTTCGTCATCAGCGCCGGTGTCGGCCGCGGCAACGACGGCTCGATCGGTGGCGTCCAGAACTCGCTCCTGTTCTACGGGCTCAACCTCTACAACAACGGCTTCCGCTACTTCCAGATGGGCTACGCGTCGGCCCTGGCCTGGATCCTGCTCGTCCTGATCCTGATCGCCACGCTCGTCCTCCTGCGCGCGTCGCGCAACCGGGTCTACTACGAGAGTGCCGGATGACGGCGACGGCGGCCCCGCGACCGCGTGCGGCCTGGTCCGGCCGGCGGCTCTGGATGGCCCGCCTGACGCGTTGGGCCCCGATGGCTCTGCTGATCATCCTCGCGGTCCTCTACCTGGCCCCGTTCATCTGGATGGTCAGCACGTCGCTGAAGACGCTGCCGCAGTCGCTCGCCTCGCCGCCGGTGATCATCCCGAACCCGATCACCCTGAAGCCGTTCACGGACGCGCTGACGAAGATGAACTACCCGCTGGCGTTCCGGAACACCCTGATCTACGCCGTCCCGGCGGTCATCGGCACGGTCGCCTCGTGCAGCCTCGTCGCCTATGGCTTCGCGCTCATCCAGTGGCGCGGCCGGAACCTCGTGTTCCTCGTGGTCCTCGCAACGATGATGCTGCCGACCCAGGTGACCCTGATCCCGCTGTACGTGATCTACGCGAAGCTCGGCTGGATCAACACTTACCTGCCGCTGCTCGTCCCGACGTTCCTCGGCAGCCCGTTCTTCATCTTCCTGCTGCGCCAGTTCTTCCTGGGCATGCCCAAGGAGTTGATCGACGCGGCTCGGCTCGATGGCGCCAGCGAGCTCCGGATCCTCGTCACGATCGTCGCCCCGCTCTCGGCGCCGGCCCTGATCACCGTCGGGATCCTGACCTTCATCGACAAGTGGAACGACTTCTACGGACCGCTGATCTTCCTGCAGAAGCCCGAGCTCCATCCGCTGTCGCTCGCGGTCCAGGTCTTCCAGACGCAGCACGGCACCGACTGGCCGCTGCTGATGGCGGCCTCGGTCCTCGTGGCCGCGCCGCTCGTCGCCCTCTACTTCGTTGCCCAACGCAAGTTCATCGAGGGGATCACCCTCACCGGTTTCAAGGGCTGAGAGGAGGACGCCCGATCCGCGCGACATCCCATCGGATCCCAATTGGTCGTTCACGCGAGGAGGAGTTCATCGATGACACGGAGGCTCAGGGGGTTGGCGATGGCGAGCGTGCTGCTCGTCACCGCGTGCGGGAGCACCGCCAGCCCGTCCCCGTCAGGTGGGAGCACGGCTCCCGGCGATTCCGGGTCGACCGCCAGTCAACCGGCCAGCCAGTCGGCTGAGACGGTCACGCTGACCTTGCGCTACTGCTGGGGTGGCGAGGGCGAGGTCAAGGCCATGGAGAAGGTCATCCAGGCCTGGAACTCCGCCCATCCCGAGATCCAGGTCAAGGGAATCAGCGGGAACATCAAGACCGAGGAGATCGCGGCGGCCGTGGCGGGCGGCGCCCCGCCGGACATGGTGATCATGTGCGACAACGGCGCGATCGCGGGCTTCGCCCACGACCAGGTGATCATGCCGCTCGACGACATCCTCAAGTCGATCGGCGCCGACATGAGCGACATCATCCCGGCGTCGCTCAAGTGGTCCCAGTACCAGGGCAAGCAGTACGGCCTGCCCTTCGGCCAGGACACATGGGGGCTCTACTACAACACCGACATGTTCACGGCGGCCGGGCTCGATCCGGCGAAGCCGCCGACGACCCCGGATGAGCTCTGGGACTACGCGGCCAAGCTCACGAAGACGAACCCCGATGGATCGCTCGCGGTGGCCGGGTTCATCCCCGACGACCCCGACCGCAACCTCGAGTCCACCTCGAACCTCTTCAACTGCCAGTTCTACGACGAGGCGAGCAAGAAGATCACGGTCAACAGCCCCGCCTGCGTCGCGTGGTTCAACTGGTACAAGAAGTGGTACGACACCTACAACAAGAACAACGCCATGGTGAACCTGATCTCGACCCGGACCGGCGGTGACGCCGGGCTGATGCAGACCGGGCAGCTGGCGATGGCGATCTACGGCGAATGGGAGAACGGCGCGGCGTACCTCTCGGCCAACGCACCCGATCTCCATTACGACACCGCGCCGATCCCGGCGATCGACCCGGACAAGTACGGCGCCGCGTTCATCAACGGCAACGCGTGGTTCATCCCGACGGGTTCCACGAACCCCGAGGCCGCGGCGAAGTTCGGCATGTACCTCATGACCGACGAGCCGTCGAAGACGATGGACATCCAGAACGCCAGCGTCCCGCAGCTGACGTCGCTCCTGACGGACCCGACGTTGACCGCGATCCCGCATCAGAAGACGTTCCTGAGCCTCGTCAACCACAAGGACGCCTGGGTCACGCCGATGATCTCGGTCTACGGCCAGCTCAAGGACGGCCTGGGCAGCGCCCTCAGCGAGGTGACGACGAACGGGGCCGATCCACAGGCCCAGCTCGATGCCCTGGCCGCCGACCTCCAGTCCAAGCTCGACGCGAACGGGCCGTAGCCCGGCGCGCCGATCGTCACCGGACGCCGTGAGGCTCCTCCTCCCGCCGCCCCGTCCGCCGGACGGGGCGGCGGTTCGTTCCCGGCCGTGACCGGCCGACCGGTCGCGCTCGATCTCCGGACCGAGCGCCGGCTCGACCCTATAGCTCACGGCCGGCACGCGGTGGAGTGGCACGCCACCAATCGCCGCCTCGAGATCGCGATCGACGTCCCGCCGAACGCCTTCGCGGAGGTGATCGTGCCGGAGGACGC
>DASSHB010000013.1:0-3961 GCA_035693125.1 Candidatus Limnocylindrales bacterium
CTCCTGCCGGTCGCCCAGGGCGACTCCTGGACGTACCTCGACGGGTCACCCGGCGGGTCGTTCAGCTCGTCGACGACGGTCCCCGCCCTGGGCCTCGTCGACGCGCACGCCGGCCTCTACCTGGTCCGGATCACGACCGGCCGGGCGTACGACGACGGGCAACAGCGACCGACCCTCGTCCAGGTCCGATCGAACCGGACCCTCGTCGACATGCCGCCACCACCCGCCCCGATCGACCGGGACGCCATCCTTGACGAGGCGATCGCCGCCGTCACCGCCCTGAAGGGAGCGCAGCCGTGATCCACTCCCCCACCCGGACGTCGAACGCCGTCGTCGTCGGCGCCCTGGTCGCGATCGCCGCCCTGGTCACCGCCGCGGTCATGTTCACGTCGGGCGACCAGGCCCTCGAGCGTCTCGCCGTTTTGGTCGCCGTGATCGGCTCGATCGTGCCCGGTCTCCTGGCCGCGCTCCGCGCCGACCACGCGGCGACGCAGACGAACGGCGGCCTCGACGCGAAGATCCAGGCGGCCGTTCAGTCGGCCCTGCAGGTCCAGCGCTCGAGCGACGTCGTCGTGGTCAGTCGCGCGGATCCCCCGCCCGACGCTACCGAGCCGGGCTGATCGTGACCGTGAACCCGGACGGGCAGCTCCCGCCGCGGTTCACATAGGCCGGGCCGGCCGGCACGTCGACGACCGCGGATCCGGTCGGCTCGGTCGAGATCTCGATCGGCGGGCCGCCGGCCGTCGGGACGAGCTCGAGGTACCACGTCGTGCAGCTCGTGGACCAGTCGAAGCGGTAGCGGCCGGCGGCGAAGGTGACCAGGCCGCTCTGACCGTCGACGAGGGTCGTCGACGTCGGCGCCGGCGCTCCGGATCCACAGCCGACGACGACGATCGCGGCGGCCGCCAGCAAGCCTCGGGTGATCACGTGTCGGTACCCTTCACCATTCGGGGACCGCGGCCCACTAGGCCGCTAGGTCCCCGTCTCCCGTCTCTGACGTACAGGGTACCGACGCCGTGTTGAAACGGTGGACAACTCGGCGTCGCTGAACGGGGCCGAGCACGAGCGCGCGATGTGGATAAGTCGGGAGGATCCGGTGGATGCGGCGCTCACGGTCGACGGTTACCGGCGCGAGCTCCGGGCTCGGTTCCGGATGGCGTTCCTCGAGGGCCTGGGCCTCCGCGGGCCATCGCTCCGAGCGCTCGCAGGATCGCCGCCGTCGACTCTTCATTGGCCGCTCGCTGCAGACGAGCCTCGTGGACGAACACGCGCAGCTCGTCGACGAGCTCGGCGATCCTGGCCTCGAGGGACGGCGGCTGCGGATCCCTGCCCTCGTACACGTCCATGAGCTCGACGAGTCGGACGTCGAGTAGCTTCGCGACCTTGCCCAGCTCGGCCGGCCGCGGAATCGTCCGCTCGGCGAACCAGTTCATCAGCGTGTCGTAGCTCACGCCGGCACGCAGCGCGAGCTGACGATCGCTCGGGATCTCGACCCTCTCTCGCGCAATGTGGATCGCCGTCTTCAGCGCCTGGCCTCCCGCAGGCCGGGCCTCGTCGTCGGTCACGGCTGAAAGGGTATTGACAGTCATACGTGATTGACGCTACGGTCCGCGCATGAGTTCGATGCAAGTCGATCAGGTTGCATGGCTGGCCGATCTCGATCAGGTTCCGAGCGACGATCAGCTCCGCTCGTGGGACTGGTCGGCCGAGGCCGCGCGCCAGGATCGATCGAACGCCTGGCTCGGTCGCAAGACCGGCAAGTCGCAGCCGACCGTGAGCCGGTACGCACACGGAACCCTCAAGCCGCCGGCCGATTGGCTGCGCGCGGCGTGGCACATCCTCCGGCCCGGACGGGCAGCGTGACGACCTCCCCCGCGCTCGTCAAGGCCCCGGCGGTACCTGATCCGTTGCTGAGGCCAGAACTTGCCTTATCGGCAGTAGGGGCGATCGCTCAGCCGGTTGACCGAACACCGGCACCACCGCCCGAGGCGATCGTCCGCGACGAGCGCGACCCGTACATCGAAACCGAGCTCGAGCTCCGCTACGCCTGGGGCGACCGGTGAGCCGTGCCCGCCCGATTGTGGCTCGTTCGACTGGTCTCGGATCGCTGCCCAGGATGCGGCCAGCGGCCCCACCTGTTGCGTACATGCACCGGCCGCTCAGCCGACGAGTCGATGTCGGCCCTGTGGCGCCTGGGCGCGACGTGGACCGGCGAGGGGTCCCAGGTCTACGCCTGGCGGCACAGGTCGCCTGGTGGATCCTCGCCGGATCTCTGATCACCCTGATCGGCTTCCTGTGCATCGTGGCCGTGGCGGTCGTCGGGTGACCCGCGCCCATTCGTGGCACGGCCGGCGCGGGACCGTGATCCTCGGCCCGACCGAGCATCGCGTCGCGCGCTACCTGGCCGACCTGTGTCGCGGCGGCCTGGTCACGCTCCCGATGGCGACGCTGATCGAGGCGACCCACGTCGAGCGCTCCGAGGCCTACCGGATCACGCGCCGGCTGCGGATCCTCGGCCTGTTCGGGATCCAGGACGACCAGGGCGGATCGCGCGGCGGCCGGAAGATCTGGCGGACCGCGATCGAGCACGACGCCTCGCAGCTCGACGGGATCCGCCATCGCGAGGCATGGTCTCGGGTTGTCGCGTGGGCCCGGGCGCGTTCGTCCCGCGCCCGGGCTCGCCTGGCGGCGATCCGGTCCACCACATACGGCGCGACGGCGCGGCGATCGATCGATCACCTGCACAACGTCGACGCGCCTACGGCTGCCCTGGCGGGCAACGATGCCAGGGCAGCCGTCATTCATGGCACGCCGCCCGGGTTTGGTGCGACCACTCCTCGCCCGGGCGGCGTGACCTTCCTCGATCGACTGATCGCGGCGGGACTCTCGTCGACGCTGACGGCTGATTTCAGCGGGGGGGTCCAATGACGCACGCGGCCACCGCGCGCCCGAGTGAATTGGGTTGCAACCCGCCACAGGCGACGCTAGGTCCGGGGTCGAAGTGGTCAGATGCGCGCTCGATCATGGGCGTGTCGATCCGCGAGCTCGCCGAGCTGACGGGCATCAATCGCGGCGACCTGTCGAAGATCGAGAACGGCATCCAGGCCCCGACTCCGGACCAGGCGCGCCGGATCCTGTTCGTCGTCGACAGCTTCGGGCGCAAGCCGTGACCGTCACGACCGAGCGCGACCTGGCCCAGGAGGCCCGCGCCGGCGGCCGGGCGATGCTTCGCTTCTGGCGCCAGACCAGCGGCGGCGTGATGTTCCTGCCCGCGCCTGGCGGCGGCGACTACGATCGCGTGCTCGCTCGCGATGCCCTCTGGGAGCGAAGCGACCGCGATCGCAATCACGCCTGGAACGCCACCGAGCCGTACACGTGAGCACGAGGCCGGGCCTCGCTCGTGGCGGACAGCGTGTCGCGCTGACCAGGCTGATCCTCCGCGAGCGCGACGGCGATCGGTGCGGTCGATGCGGCGAGCTGATCGACTTCGCTCGAGGCGGCATGGATCCGGCCGGCCCGACCCTCGGTCACATCATCCCGGCCGTCGACGGTGGATCCGACGAGCTCGCGAACCTTCGCCTCGAGCATCGAGCTTGCAACCTGTCAGCGGGCGCGCGGCCGACCCCCCCGCGCGCCTCGCTGGCCCAGCCGGTAGGCATCGAATGACCGACCAGATCACGAGCCGGGTCGCGAAGGTCAAAGAGGTCTCGATCTCTCAGCCGTCCCGGACGATGGACGTTCGCAAGCTCGGCACCGAAACGCCGGACTTCCAGCTCCCGACCGTCGCGATCGTGATCTGCATCGCCGAGCTGAAGTTGATAGGCCGCAACCTGCCGCATGAACACGTCGCGGTCCCGTTGGATCCCGATGTGCTCGACGCGATCGAAGAGGCACGACGCGCGCTGCCCGACGTCGTCGCGTCGTGAACTATCCCGTTTTTTCTGGCACGTCCGACCGAAGC
>DASSHB010000014.1:0-7169 GCA_035693125.1 Candidatus Limnocylindrales bacterium
GCGTGAACGCGTTCTCGGACCGGGCGAGCGCGAGCTGACGGTAGATCGCGAGGAACGTCACGGCGAGGACGACGCCGCTGACGGCGGTCCAGAACCACTCCGATCCGGGTCCGATGAACACCATCTCTTCGGTGCTGATGAGCCTCATGCCCGTGCGTCCTCCTCCTGACCCCTCGATGGGCGGACGATACGCGCGAGCTCGGTGCAAGATTCGGCCCATGGCACTCAAGCGCATGGACAACATGGGGATCGTCGTCGAGGACCTCGCGGTCGCGATCGAGTTCTTCCGAGCGCTCGGCATGAACCTCGAAGGAACGGGAATGGTCGAGGGCGAGTGGGCCGGCCGCGTCACGGGGTTGGGCGACCAGCGGGTGGAGATCGCGATGATGCGGATGCCCGACGGGCACGGTCGCCTCGAGCTCTCGCGCTTCATCGAGCCGGCCGTGATCGAGGATCACCGGACCGCCCCCGTGAACGCCCTCGGCTATCTCCGGGTGATGTTCGCGGTCGACGACATCGACGAGACGCTCGAGCGGTTGCGTGAGCACGGCGCCGAGCTGGTCAGCACCGAAGTCGTCCAGTACGGCGAGTCGATCCGGCTCTGCTACATCCGCGGGCCCGAAGGCCTCCTGATCGGGCTCGCCCAGGACTGACACGCGCGGCCTCGATCACGGCGGGACGGAGCCGCCGGCGGGCGACGTGAGACCGCAGGCGGGTTCGGTGCACAGCGTCAGGCCGAGCTCCGCGAGGCCGGCGTCGAGCGGCGTGAACCCAACCTGCCCCTCGTCCGCGAAGTTGCGAGAGACGACGCCGCGGGCTGGCCGTCAACGAAGATGGCCCGTCCGCCCGCGGATGGTGGGCCCATGGCTACTTCACGCGCGTCGTGATCGACGCCGTGTTGTTCGCGGGATTCGGATCGGCCGTCGTGGCCGACACGGTGACCGTGTTCGTGATGGAGTTCTTCTTCGCGATGACCGTCACGAGGATCTGGATCGGCTGGGTGGCCCCGCTCGCGAGCGAGCTAAGGCTGCAGCTGACGACACCGGAGGCGCCCTTCGCGGGCGTCACGCAGGTGCCCCGGTTGGTCGACGCGGAGACGAACGTGCTCTGCGAGGACAGGCTGTCGTTGATGAGGATCGAGCTCGCGGTCGAGGGGCCGGCGTTGAAGATCGTGATGGTGTAGGTCACCTTCGAGCCGGTCTTCGCCGGGTTGGGCGTGGCCGAGATGCTCGCCGCGAGGTCGGCGCTCGGCGTCGCGCCTGTACCGACCAGCGACACGGTCTGCGGGCTGCCCACCGCGTTGTCCGTGATCGTGAAGGTTGCCGTTCGAACGCCGGCGGCCGTCGGCGCGAACGTGAGATCGATCGTGCAGCTCGCGCCGGCGGCGACGAAGTTCGCGATGCAGGTGTCATCGACGAAGGCGAACTCCGTCCGGTTCGTGCCCGTGAGCACCTCGCTGGACACGAACAGGCTCTGCCCGGCGTCACCGGTATTGGTGATCGTCAGCCGGCGATGAGCGCTTGTCGTGCCGATCTCGACGTTGCCGAAATCGATCGAAGTCACGCTCAGCTGGGCCTCCGCTGCGACGCCACTGCCCGCCAGGGCGACGTCCTGCGGCGAGTTGGCCGCATCGTCGGTGAAGCGAAGCGTCGCCGAGCGGGCGCCGCGCGCCGTCGGCGAGAACGCCACCAAGACCGTGCAGCTCGAGCCAGCCGCCACGCTCGCTCCGGTGCAGGAATCCGCGACTCGCCGGAAGTCGCCGGCGTTCGAGCCGACGATCGAGGCGCTGTTGACGCTCAGCGACCCGGTGCCGGTGTTCGACAGCGTGACGGTCTGCGACGCGGTCGTGCCGCCGATGGCCTGGCTCCCGAAGCTCAATGACGTCTTGTCGAGGTGGGCCCCGGGGACGGCCGGAACGC
This sequence comes from Candidatus Limnocylindrales bacterium, assembly GCA_035693125.1. Taxonomy (GTDB): domain Bacteria; phylum Chloroflexota; class Limnocylindria; order Limnocylindrales; family CSP1-4; genus CF-46. The sequence goes on from DASSHB010000014.1 coordinate 1,920, forward strand.
CGGCACCCGTCAGCCCGATGACCTGCGGGCTGCCCGGCATGGGATCGAAGATCAGCAGCGCGGCGGATGCCGCGCCGAGCGCCGCGGGCGTGAACGTCACTGAGACGGCACACGACTCGCCGGGCTGGAGGACGGTGCAAGCCGTGGTCCTGTCGAATCCCTGCGATGGGACCGGAATGTCCGCCGTCGCGAGGATCGGCAGCGTGCCGACGTTCGTGACCGTGACCGTCCGGGGCGCGCTCGTCACGCCGACCGTCTGATCGCCGAAGTCGAGCGACACCGGCGCGATGCTGGCGAGGGCTCCGATTCCGCCGACGCCGTTCGCGGTCAGCGTGACCGTCTGCGGGCTGTCCGCTGCATCATCGTCGACCGACAGCGTCGCCGAATGCGGACCGACCGAGAATGTCGAGAACCCGACCTCGATGGAGCACGACCACTGCGATGGCAGGAGCACCCCGCAGTCGTTCGGCCCAAGGACGAAGCCGTCGGATGGCCCGTCGAAGCCGATCGATGAGATGTCGAGGTCGGCGAGGCCAGAGCTCGTGAGCTGGATCCACTGTGTCGAGGCAGCGTGGCCGACGACGACGTCGCCGAAGTCGACGCTCGCCGGCGCCAACGTCCCGTGCGGCCCGGCCGGCAAGGCCGGGGCGGTGAACGTGATCACGATCTCGGGAATGCCCGTGGTGTCGAGGGCGAGGCTGCCGCCGGCCGGGACGAGGCTCGACCCTCCGCCGCCACCGGCGCCCGGGCGGATGAGGCACGCCGGGCCGGCGCCCGGATTGAGGTCGCACCCGTCGCCGCCGCCAGCTCCCCCGCCGGAGTAGCCGCCGCCGCCTCCGCCCCCGGACGCGGAGTACCCGAACACGGCGTCGCCGCCTTGGCCGAGCGCGCCGTCGCCGCCGGCGAGCACATCGCCGCCGGACAGGTCGGTGTCCGATCCCGCCGCTCCTCCCGCCCCGCAACCGGTCGTCGCGTCAACTGGGCAGCCGGCCTGGCCGCCTGAACCGTACGACACGTCGCTCGGGGGACGCGGTCGTCCATCCGCGCCGGCGTCTCCGCCGACTGCGGTCGACAAGTCTGTCCCGCCGCTGATGATCTGCCGGCCGTCGCAGCCTGCTCCCCCACCGCCGCCGGCCACGAGGACCCGCGATGCCAGCGACGCATCGAGCCGGATGTCACTCGCGCCGCCACCCCCACCGGCGCTACATGGGCTGAAGTTGGTTGAGCCTGCCCCACCGCCATTCGCACCCGCTCCGGTCGTTCCTGCCCCGTACATCGTCCCGTTGCCACCCACCACGGCCCGCAACGTGGAACCGGGGGTGACCGCGAGGTCGGCCGTGACCATGGCGCCGTGTCCGACGACCGAATTCGTGTTGCCCTCGACGCCGTTCCAGCCGTTCTGCCCACCATGTCCGCCGACTGCAAGGACGTGAACGGTCGTGACGCCGGCCGGAATCGTGAGGACATGGCTGCCGCTCAGATAAGTGCAGGTCACCGTCGTCGCGACCTGGGGGCAGGCGGGACTGATGGCAGCCAATGCGACCGCCGGCGCCGCGGCCGTCGATAGCACCGTCGCCAAGCTCATCAGCACTGCGGCGAACGTGCGGCCATTGAACCTGGCCATGCGGGACCTCCCTGTGGACTCCGAATGTCGGGAGGATCGAGCCGGGCCCAGCGGCCGCCATCGGTAGATCGACCGATGTGGCCTGCTGCCGCCGCCCTATTTCGGCACGTGCGGGTGGGTCAAAACCCTGCCAGGGCGGATGGCGCACAGCCAGCGATCGTTTCGGGTGTCGTCAGAGATTCTGTGTTCTCACGCGATGATGGCGCCGACACTTGCGCCAGGCCAGGACGAAGGCGTCGTGCGTGGCGTCCTGGGCTTCGAGCGCGTCGCGCACGATCGCCCGCGCCAGCCGGTAGGCCCGATCGAGGTGCTCGTTCGCCAGCAGCAGGAATGCCGCGTCGCGGCGCGCGAGGCTCTGGTCGCGCGTGGATGCGCGGTCGGCGAGATCGACGACGTCGGACGAGCGATTCACGATGACAAGACACCGCAACCGGGCGGAACGTTCAGCCTACGCGACCCGCCGCTGCCGAGCGGCGGTCCGATGATGTCGATCCGGAAGGCCTCGGCCCCGGCAAGCACATGATCCGAAGGCGCGACGCCTCTCCTTAGCCGGCCGGCAGCCGCACCGTGACGCGGAGTCCGCCCGCCGGCAGGGCCGTCAGCGTGAGCGTTCCGTCGTGCGCCTGGGTGATGCTCCGGACGATCGCCAGGCCGAGGCCGACGCCGCCGTGGTCAGACCGGACCCGTTCGGACCCGCGACGGAACGGCTCGACCAGGGTGGAGACCATGCCCGGGGCGAGCTGCGGCCCGGTGTTCTCGACGGTGAGCGCCACGTTCCCCCGGTCAGCGCTGGTCGCGATCGACACCGTGCCGTGCTCGGGGACGTTGTGGACGATCGCATTGTGGACGAGGTTGGTGGTCAGCTGGAGGAGCAGCGCCGATGAGCCGACCGCCGCCGCGGGCTCCCCGGTCGTCTCGATCGTGACCCCCCGTTGGTCCGCGAGCGGCAGCAGCGTCTCCGTCGCGTCTTCGGCGATCAGGCACAGGTCGACCGGCTCGCGCGCGAACGACCGTTGATCGGCGCGGCTGAGCACGAGCAGCGCCTCGGTGAGATCGATCGCGCGGTCGTTGACGACGCGGAGGCGGTCGAGGAGCGTGGTGGCGTCGCGATCGGGATCGGTGCGTGCCACGTCGAGCAACGTGCGCGTGATCGAGAGCGGGGTGCGCAGCTCGTGGGAGGCATTCGCCGCGAACCGCTCCTGCTCGGCGACCTGCGCCTCGAGCCGCCCGAGCATCCGATCGAAGCTGTCGGCGAGCTCGCGGAACTCGTCGGCGCGGCCGTCCAGCTCGATCCGATGGGAAAGCGATCCGCTCGCCGCCCGACGCGTCGCCGCGGTGATCCGCGACAGCGGGGCGAGCATGCGGCCGGCGAGGAACCACCCCCCAACGATCCCGAAGGCCAGGAGGAACGCCAGCACGGCCATCGCGCGCGGGGCGAACGCGTCGATGAGGTCGGACCGATCCGGGCCGGAGGGGCCAAGTGCTCGAGCCGGCCCGTCCGGCACGTACCTCAGCAGGAACAGCCACACGACGGCCAGGAGCAGGACGCCGGCCAGCGTGAGGAATCCGGCGTAGCTGAGCGTGAGCTTCGACCGGACGCTCATCCCGGGTCTTCGATCCATGGTCAGCCTTCCTCCCGATCCGCGATCGGCGGTGTCTCGATCCGATACCCGACGCCTGGCATCGTGGCGATGATCCAGGGCTGTCCGAGTCGTTTCCGCAGGCCCGACACGGTGATCCGCACGGCATTGGTGAACGGGTCGGTGTTCGCATCCCAGGCGCGTTCAAGCAGCTCCTCCGCGCTGACCACGCCACCCCCGGCCGCGATCAGGACCTCGAGCACGGCGAACTGCTTCCGCGTCAGCGCGACGTAGCGCCCGTCGCGGTAGACCTCGCGCCGGAATGGATCGAGCCTGACGCCGGCGATCTCGCGAACGGGCGGCCGGCTACGGCCGCGCCTCCGATCGAGCGCGCGGAGCCGGAGGACCAGCTCTCGGAGCTCGAACGGCTTGGTCAGGTAGTCGTCGGCGCCGAGCTCGAAGCCCGAGGCCTTGTCGTCGAGCCGATCGGCGGCGGTGAGTATCAGGATCGGGATGCCGCTGCGCGATTCGACGATCCGATGGGCTACGTCGTCGCCGCTGGGCCCGGGGATGTCCCGATCCAGGACCGCGATGTCGTAGGTGTTGACCTCGAGGAGCTCGAGCGCGCTGTTGCCGTCGCCGGCGATGTCCGCCGCGATCGCCTCGAGCCGGAGGCCATCGCGAACCGCCTCTGCCATCAACGGTTCGTCTTCCACGATCAACACACGCATGCGCGGCGCAACCCTACCCGGCCGGCCCTATCGGCGACGTATCGAAACGGTCATACGCGCCGAGAACACGGCGGGGCGTTGACTGGGCGCATGACCTCTCTCGAATCAACGCCGACGGCCCCGCGGGTCCGTCGCGGGGTCCCCGCCTCTGCCCTTCTCGGGTTCATCGCGGTGCTCGGCGCGGCGATCGCGACGCAGGTGCCGCCGTCCTCGGCCTCGGTGTCGCCCTCGCCGTCTCCATCGGTCGTGCCGACGTCGTCGCTACCGGCGAGGGCAGCGTCGAGCCGGGCCCCGGACGGCGCGCCGGGCGAGCTCGCCGGTCCAGGGCCGCGCGGTTCGCTTGGCCTGGTGGACGGTCTGATCCCGGACGGGACGACGGTGTTCGACGACACGGTCCCCGGGGTCGTGCGCCTCGACCCGGCGCTCCTCGGTGCCCTCCGGCGTGCCGCCGATGCGGCCGCGCACGACGGCATCCGCTTCGTCGTCAACAGTGGCTGGCGATCCGCTGCGTACGAGGAACAGCTCTTCCAAGAGGCTGTCGCGAAGTACGGCTCAGCGTCCGCCGCGGCTCGGTGGGTTGCCACGCCCGAGACGTCTCCGCACGTGTCCGGCGACGCGGTCGATCTCGGCCCGGCGGAGGCAACGACGTGGCTAGCCAAGAACGGGAGGCGCTTCGGGCTCTGCCCGATCTACCGCAACGAGCCATGGCACTACGAGCTGCGACCGGCAGCCGTCGACGCCGGTTGTCCGGCGATGTTCGCCGACCCGACGCGCGATCCGAGCATGCGGCGATAGCGATCCTCAGGCTACGGGGCCACCCGCTGCCAGGTCGGGTGATCGGCGATGCTCCACTCAACGCGCTGGAAGTCGCCGGTCACCGGATCGACCAGGTAGGCGCTCCGCTCCTTGTCGGCAGTGTCGTCCCAGCGGACGAGGAGATGGGTGCCGTCCGGCGACCAGATCGTGGACCAGCCCTCGTCGCGCTGAAACTCATGGCGCGGCCCGATGCTGGGTGGGGCCGCGCCTCCGTCGAGCGGCAACACCGCGATGCGGCTGTCGCCCTCCGTCGTCCAGCGTTGGATCGCGATCGACCGGCCGTCGGGGGACCAGACCGGCCACGCCTCCTGGTTGACCGGCGGCGACGTCGACATCACCCGATCGTGGGTTCCATCGGCGCCGACGACGTGGACGCGCAGCCGTTCGCTCCCCGCCTCGCCGTCCACGGTGTGATAGGCGATGAGCGCGCCGTCCGGCGACCAGGCGGCGCCGCCCGCATCCCAGCGGCCGCCGAGGAGGCCCTTCCCCGTCACGCCGA